>NZ_JBFCVL010000007.1 GCF_040712075.1 Fodinicurvata sp. EGI_FJ10296 | reverse complement strand
TTCGGGCCGTCGCCCGCGGGTCACGCTACGTTCCGCTAGGCTTCACTTCGCGTGACCCGTGGCGTGCATGTCCAGAAACCGCAGCTAAAAGGTACAGGGGGCATACGTCAATACCGAGATTCGAAATGTCGTCGGAACCGCACGCCTCAAGGGCCTGAGTGCTAACCAAGTCATAATTCAAATAAACTCACTCAGCTGCCTCTCTTGACGACTCATTCTTGATCGAATTGCGCGTCGTGCCCCATTGTGTATTGTCGGCTGTTTGGGAACGAAGTGAATATCTACTGTAGCGATCTTGTTGAGCGTAGTATCTAAGTTTGGATGGAGATTTATTTGATTTCAGGCCATTTATTATCAATCCGGCGACGCTTATGTTGGCGGTCTGGAGTGGTTTTAGTGTATGCTGAACGAGTGGAATTGTCGTCACATGAGCGCGGGTGACCATGAGCACTGCGCCGCATCGGGCGCCAATGATAACGGCGTCACTTACACACATAATAGGCGGAGTGTCGATGATTACCAGATCATATCGTTGCTCCGCCCAATCCAGAAGAGAGTCGAAAGTTTTAGACATAAGCAGTTCTGATGGGTTCGGTGGATGAGTTCCGCATGTAATTATGTCAAGATTCGGCGATTGAGATGATCGAACGGGATCTGTATTTAATTCTGTACGGACCAGTATATCGGATAAGCCAGGACTTGGGCCAATATCAAATATTTCGTTGATCGTCCCACGCCGCATGTCGGAATCAATGAGTAGGGTTTTCTTGCCGGATTCTGCGACGAGCCAAGCGAGGTTGCTTGTCGTGAAAGATTTTCCGGCATTGGGTGTGGGGCTTGTAAAAGCTAACACGTGTCGTCTGCTGCCAAGTAAAGCAAAATGGAGGCTCGTCCGCAGGCTTCTCAGACTTTCAGTGATCAAATCCTGCGGGCATTGTGCTGCCAACAGGTTCGGTCCTTGCTTGCCTCTCAGTGGCCTGCGGTCCAATCGGTTCTGCATGCGACTCTCCAGGATCACGGAAAAGACGCTAAGACCCGTCGCTTGCTCCAGTTGCTGAACATCCTCTACATTGCGACGGAATAGCATGCGGCCGAAAATCATGCCGAAGGCGAGCACTGCGCCGAGCATTCCGCCGCCACCGACCGTCATAACCTTGCTCGGCACTTCAGCCGAGCCGACATAAACCGGGTCAACGACACTGATGGTCGGTACAAGTCCGGCCCGGGACAGTCGGACATCCTGCATACTGTTCATCATCTGCGTGTAAATAGCTGAGTCGATTCCGACTTCGCGTTCGAGCTGGATGAGTTGCTGCTGGCTTTCGGGTAAGGATGTAAGCCGGCTTTCGAGTTGTTGTCGCCTGTCGATTAACCTGTTTTCCCTCTCGGCCAGCTGGCGAATTTGAGGGTGGTTTGTCTGTAATCGCTGTCGGAGCTGACTGCGTTCGATCTCGATGCTTAGCAATTCGCTTTCAATCTCGATCAATTCGGTGACCAACCGCTGATCTTCGGCCCTCAGGTCGATGCTTTCAGCGTTACGTCGAAATTCGTTGTAGCGGTGCTCGGATGCTTCCAGGGCGCGGCGTTGCTCGGGAAGCTGCTCTTCGAGAAATTCCATCTGTTGTTCAGCCTCGGCCGTCCGACGCTCCATGTTTCGGCGCATATGGCGGTCGACGATACCCTGAAGCCGTGCTTCAACATCCCGCTTGTCCGTCCCCTGAAGTCGCACCTCCAGCATGCTGGAGGTCTCTCTTGTCCGAACTGAAAGTTGTCCCCGCAGGCGCCCCCCTGCCGTCGGCGGCGATAATTTCGACACCGCAAAGCGGGTGCCGGGCAGTGCTTTCAGTGACGTTACGAACATCGACACACCGTCTACGTTGGACGCGGTTTCATCGACCCGCCCTTCCAGAATCGGGGTCTCGTTCTCATCCAGACTGTCCGGCGCTCCCGAGTAGAGCAGGTACGAACCGTCGGCAACGCCGGCGACCAGTGTGAATTGGCTTCCAAATCTGTCGACATCGACGTCGAGACGGGAAATCCGAAGATCCTCGCCGCCCCAGCCGTAATTGGCTCCAATGGTGATGCCCTCCAGGAACTCAGCCGCCGCCGTTCCCATCCAGGATAAATCCGGCAAAGTGACGGGCGGTGGGCTTGGGTCATCCCCAAGATGCCGATTGGCAAAAAAAGGGCCAACGATCGGCATTCGCACCGGCGTTACAACCACATCGAAATTTTCCTGTTGCGCCACCTCGCTGGAGAGTGAACGCGATGTGATGATATCCCGCTCCCGCGCTAATGAACCGCCGGCGCGCGTCTCACCGTCTGCCGTGCGCCACATCGAGGAATCATCCGACTCGACATAAACTACGGCTTCTGCCGTGTAGGTAGGCGTTTGTATGCCTGCGTAGACGAATCCCAAAGCAGCGCCGCAAACTGCCAATGCGGCAATCAGCCATTTTCCATCCCAGATCGTAGTGATCAGACCAGCTAGATCGATCTCTCCTTCGGTCGACGCTGGATTACGCGCTGAATCGGTGTCGCTCATCGCATTCTGCCCTGGTTGCATCCGCAGTAGTCCCGGAGTGATTTTCCAGCCGATGATCAGTGCGGGTGATCAGAGGGAGGTCCGGCTATTCCACCGTTACCGACTTCGCCAGATTACGGGGTTGATCGACATCGGTGCCCTTGGCGACCGCCGTATAGTAGGCCAGAAGTTGCATCGGCAGGGCGTAGAGTATCGGCGCCACGAAGGGATGAACGGTCGGCATCTGGACTATTCTTGCGGCAACATCGCCCAGCTCAGCGGCGCCCGGGCCATCCGTGAATGCGACGATCCGGCCACCACGAGCAACGACTTCCTGCACGTTGGAGGCGGTCTTTTCGAACACCTGATCATAGGGGGCAAGCACCACCACCGGCACGTTGTCGTCAATCAGCGCCAGCGGCCCGTGCTTCATTTCGCCGGCTGGATAGCCTTCGGCATGGATATAGCTGATCTCCTTCAGCTTCAGCGCCCCCTCCATAGCCAGAGGGAAGCTGGTCCCCCGCCCGAGATACATGACATCGCGCGCCGCCGCCATCCATTGACCAAGTACTTCGAACTGGGAACTCCGGGCGAGCACTTCTGCGACGCGGGAGGGTATTTCGATCAGCGCATCGGTCAGCGTGCGTTCCTCTGGTAGCGATAGGACGCCACGATCACGACCAGCCGTAATCGCCAGGCACGCGAGTACGCAAAGCTGTGTGGTGAACGCTTTTGTCGAGGCAACGCCGATTTCAGGACCGGCTAGCGTGCGAAGGAACGCATCGCTTTCCCGGGCAGCTGAGCTTTCGGGCACATTGACGATCGAGATTACAGTCTGTCCCGACTTACGGGCATACCGCAACGCTGCCAGCGTATCAGCCGTCTCGCCTGACTGAGAAACGAATATCGCGATACCGCCGGTTGGCATAGGCGCTTGGCGGTATCGAAACTCCGACGCGATGTCGATCTCCACCGGAATGCCGGCAATCCGTTCCAGCCAATATTTCGCCGTCATGGCGGCATAGAAGGCTGTGCCGCAGGCGACGATCGTTATGCGCGGTGTCGATTTCCAGTCCACGGGTATCGGGGGCAGCGCGATGCGCCGGGTTCCGGGATCCACATAGGCGCGCAGACCGTCGCCGATCACGGACGGCTGCTCATGAATTTCCTTGAGCATGAAGTGAGGGTAGTTTTCCTTGCCCACGCTGGCGCTGGAAATTGCGGAGCGTGTCATCGACCGCGCCGCTTCGTTGCCGTCACCGTCGAAAACAACCACGCCTGCGCGTGTAACCTCGACCCGATCGCCATCCTCAAGATAGATCAGATCCGATGTCCACGGTGCCAAAGCGATGGCATCGGAACCAAGGTACATTTCGCCGTCGCCGAAGCCGACCGCCAGGGGACTGCCGCGGCGGGCGCCAATCAGCAGGTCGTCCTCGCCTTGAAACAGCATCACCAGGGCAAAGGCGCCGTCGAGCCGGCCCAAAGCATTCGCTGCGGCATCCCGAGGGCCGCAGCCACCATCCAACAACCGCGTAATCAGATGGACGACGACTTCCGTGTCGGTTTCTGTCTCGAAAATGTGCCCCAACGCCGTCAGTTCATCGCGCAAGGGCTTGTAGTTTTCGATGATGCCGTTGTGAACCAGTGAAACATGCTTCGTTGCATGGGGATGAGCATTGATCTCACACGGCCGGCCATGGGTCGCCCAGCGGGTGTGCCCGATGCCGCTGCGCCCCGACAAGGGGTTCCGCGCCAACAGCTCGCGCAGATTGGCAAGTTTGCCCTGCGACCGCCTGCGGTCAATCCGACCATCGACGAGTGTCGAGATCCCAGCACTGTCATAGCCGCGATACTCCAGACGCTGAAGTGCCTCGACCAGCCGGTCTGCAACATCGTCCTTGCCAAGCATGCCAATAATACCGCACATGACCCGAATAATCCTTCACTCGTCGATCGTGAACGTGCCGGCCTCATCCTGCATCAGAGGCGGATATCCGCTTCTCCAGCGCCGAAAACATATTTGAGGTCATAGATGACGCTGTCCGATCTCAGGAGCGCCCTCACTCCGGTCGCGCCCAACTCTCGAAATTCCCGGTGGGCGACCGCGACTATGACACCGTCATAGATGTCCGGCATGAGCTCACAAACCGGTGTGATATTATATTCATGCCGTGCGTTGTCCGGGTCGATCCAGGGATCGTACACATCAACTGAAACGCCGAATGCTTCCAACTCATGGACAACATCAATAACCTTGCTGTTACGCAGGTCGGGGCAGTTCTCCTTGAATGCGAGGCCCATGATGAGAACTTTGGCGCCATCCACCTGAATTCGGCGCTGCAACATCGCCTTGACCATCCTCGACGCGATGTAGGCACCCATTCCGTCGTTCATGCGGCGACCGGCAAGGATGACTTGCGGATGATGGCCGATCGCCTCGGCCTTTAACGTCAGGTAGTAGGGATCGACGCCGATACAGTGTCCGCCGACCAGACCTGGCCGAAACGGCAGGAAGTTCCATTTGGTCCCTGCGGCTCTCAATACCGCCTCGGTTTCGATCCCCAGACGGTTGAAGATGATGGCCAGTTCATTGATCAGAGCGATATTCAAGTCCCTCTGCGTATTCTCGATGACTTTGGCAGCCTCAGCGACGCGAATATTTTCGGCCGGATAAGTCCCGGCGCTAATGACTTGTTTATATAGAGAGTCTATCAGTTCGGCAGCCTCCGGCGTGGAACCGGCAGTGACCTTGCAAATGGTGGTAAGGCGATGCTCCCTGTCGCCTGGATTGACCCGCTCCGGAGAGTATCCGGCAAAAAAATCCACGTTGTACCGAAGGCCGGACACTGCTTCGAGCACCGGCACGCAGTCCTCTTCCGTCGCGCCGGGATACACGGTCGACTCATAGACGACGATGTCACCTGGCTTCAGCACGCGACCGACGGTTTCCGATGCCGCGATGAGCGGGCGCAGGTCGGGTCGCTTATGGGCATCGATCGGTGTCGGCACGGTGACGATGAAGAAATTGCAATCACGCAGCGCCTCGGCGTCCGAGCCAAGCGTGAGATAGCCGGCTTCCCGAAGCTCCCGTTCCGAAATCTCACGGGTGTTGTCGCACCCGGTCGTCAACTCGGCAATTCGGGCCGCATTGATATCAAATCCCACCACCGGCCGGATCTTGCCGAACTCGACCGCCAAGGGCAGCCCGACGTATCCAAGTCCGATTACTGCCACTTCAAGGTCTTCAAGAGACCGCATCAGACAAACCTCCGTGGGAAAATCGGACGGGATAAATGACTGTTCACGTAGTGGTGGGAAAGGAAACAGGGGCAGTGAAGCGTCGACTTGGAAATACAATCACGCGGTTTTGGAAGTTGACGCCGGACAAACATCGGAAAGCCCCGCCCGATACGCCTCGATCACGAGGGACTCATCGAATTCCAGTTCCATTTTCCGCCTGCCGAGAGCCCCCATAACCGCGCGCCCGTCGGCACCGGCGCTGATCATCGCGAGAATTTTTGAAGCCAGATCACTTGCGTCGCGGGGGTGGCAGAGAAAGCCGGTAATCCCGTCGTCAACGATTTCACGGCAACCGGGCGTGTCCGTCGTTATAACGGGTCGGGCCATGGCTGCGGCCTCCAGCATCGTCCGCGGCATTCCCTCGCGATAGCTGGGTAGGACGATGCAATCGGCGGCTTCGATGAATGGGCGGACATCGGCCGCGGCGCCGAGATACTCAACGACTCCTTCCGCAACCCAGCCCTCAATGACCTTGGGGTCTATCGCTGAGCGGTTCTGGGCACCCAGGAACCCCAGCAGTTGAAATCTGGCGCCCGGATGAATTCGCCGGACTTGTCTGGCCGCATCGACGAATTCCCCGATCCCTTTGTCCCAGAGCATACGGGCAATCAGCAGAAATACCGGCTGGTCGTCGCGGTTTGGCATTGACGCCGCGCTGAAGTGAGAAAGCGGGATGCCAGAGCCAGGGAGGAGGCGGGCGGCCTTCACATCCACCAGCCCAAGGGAGACGAACAGTGCCCGATCGTCGCGGTTCTGGAAGAACACTACCGGCGTCTGTGCAAACGCGATCCGGTAGATTCCCCGCACTATCCAGGTAACGTAGCTTTCCGTTATGAACGCGACGCCCAGTCCGGTTACATTCGGAATGAATGGTATGCCGAGGGCCCGAGCCGCGATGGCGCCGTAGGCGTTATTTTTTATTGTATAGCTCAAAATAACATCCGGACGTTCACGCCTGAAAATGCTGAATAGTCTCAGAACGAGGGCGCCATCTCGTGTTGGAGAGGTCCCTTTGTTGTCCATCTTTAGCGGAACGACATTGCATCCCATCGCTTCCAACGCTGGCGTGGTATCATCAACGGGTACAACGGCAGTCACCCGGTGACCTTCATCAATGAGGCTTTGAACAAACGAACGGCGAAAATTGACGAGATTCCAGGAGGAGTTTACTGTGATGAGGATATTCATGATAACCTCACAATTTTCATGGATAACTTAAGCGCCGATGAGGTCGGCCAAGTAATTCCCGTATCCGGATTTTCGCAAGGGAGCCGCCAGCGTCGCCAGCGCGTCATCATTTATCCAGCCGGCGCGCCAAGCTATTTCCTCAGGGCAGGCAATTTTCATACCCTGACGTTCTTCGATGGTCTGGACATATTCACCGGCTTGAAGCAGGGTTTGATGAGTTCCGGTATCCAACCAGGCGTAACCACGGCCAAGTATTTCGACAAACAAATCACCGCGTGACAAATAGTATTTATTTATATCGGTTATTTCAAGCTCACCTCTGGCGGACGGTTTTACAGATTTAGCAATATCAACAACCGTATTGTCGTAAAAGTATAAACCAGTAACGGCGAAATTGGACTTTGGTTTCGCTGGTTTTTCCTCAATATCTAGAGCAATGCCGTGCTCATCGAAGACGACCACACCATAACGCTCGGGGTCGCGAACGTGGTAACCGAAAACGGTTGCTCCACGGCTTCGAGTGGCCGCTGAGTAAAGCAGGTCAACGAGCCCATGGCCGTAGAAGATATTGTCTCCCAGCACCAGCCCAACACTGCCGACGCCAATGAACGAACGCCCGATGATGAACGCTTGGGCCAAACCCTCCGGCCTTGGTTGAACGGCGTAAGATAATGAAATTCCCCACTGGGAGCCGTCGCCCAGGGCCCGGCAAAAGGGTTCGGCGTCGTGGGGCGTGGTGATGATCAGTATGTCGCGGATACCGGCCAGCATCAGGACCGACAATGGATAATAAATCATTGGCTTGTCGAAAACCGGCAATAGTTGTTTCGAGACTCCCAATGTTACCGGGTGCAGTCGTGTGCCGGACCCGCCGGCAAGGATTATTCCCTTCATGTGGCGCACTCCTCCAACAGGTCGATCACCCGGTCGACGCCGGACTCCCATGGTACCGTATCGATGGAAAACATCCGCTCGAACGCACTGCAGTCCAGGGCGGAGTTGTGCGGTCGTCTGGCCGGGGTCGGATAATCGGTCGTTGCGATAGCGGAAATGACTGGCCGCCGGTCTATCAACCGGCCCATCGCCCGCGTGAAAACCGCATCTGCGAAGGCGGCCCAGTTCGTCGTGCCGCGCCCGGCATAGTGCCAAATGCCCCACACCACGCTTTCATCACCCGCCCGGGCCAATCGCGGCGCTACGGACAGTATTGCGGCGGCGAGATCGAGGGCGGATGTGGGTTTGCCGTGCTGGTCGGCCACGACCGACAGCCGTTCCCGATCCGAAAGCCGGAGCATCGCCTTCACGAAATTGCCGCCATAGGGCGAATAAACCCAGCTTGTCCGGAGGATCATCGTCCGCGCATTCACTGCGAGCGCGCCATGTTCTCCGGCAAGCTTTGAGGCACCGTAGACATTGATCGGACAAGTCGGATCGGTTTCGGTCCACTCACCGGATTTTGTCCCATCGAAAACGTAGTCTGTTGACACATGCAGGAAGGCTGCACCGACTGCCGCAGCACCTCTTGCCAGAGCTGCTGCTCCTTCGGCGTTGACACGATATGCCCGCGCCCGATCGCTTTCTGCCTTGTCGACGGCCGTGTAGGCGGCGGCATTGACAACAATGTCGGGTGCCGTATCGATAATCGCCGCCTCAGCGCCGGCGGCATCCTCCAGATCAATCTGATCCCGCCCGAGTATAACGAGGTTCGGATCGGAAGCGCTGAGGGCGCGCGAAAGCTGCCCGCCCCGTCCGACGACCACGATTCGCAATTATGCTGCCCCCAGCCGACGACCGTTGTAGAAGCTTTCGCGGATGACCCGCCACCACCGCTCATTGGCCATGTACCAGGAGAGCGTCCGATCCAGACCGGACTCGAATGTCTCCGACGGGGTCCAATCCAGAGTCTCCCGAATTTTGCCGGTACTGATCGCGTAGCGAAGATCGTGACCCGGGCGATCAGCGACAAAATCAATCAGTCGGTCATGGGGGCGGGCCGTGGGGAACCGTTCGTCCATCCACGCGCAGATCATCCGGACCACGTCGATGTTGCGCCGCTCGGCGCCGCCGCCGATATTATAGGTTTCTCCAGGTTTTCCTTGCGTCAGCACCAGCCAAAGCGCTCGCGCATGATCCTCGACATGAAGCCAATCCCGCCGGTTCAGGCCCCGCCCGTAGACGGGCAGAGTCAACTGGTCCCGAGCCGCGAGTGCCATAACCGGGATCATCTTTTCCGGAAACTGCCATGGCCCGTAATTGTTGGAACAGTTCGATGTCACCACCGGCAAGCCATAGGTTTCTCCCCATGCTCGTACCAGATGATTGGAACCGGCTTTCGATGCGGAGTAGGGTGAGTTCGGCGCGAAACTGGTTTCTTCGGTGAACGGGGGATCATCGGCTTTCAACGACCCGTACACCTCATCGGTGGAAACGTGGTGAAGGCGAAACGCCGCTTTCCGCGATCCGGGCAATTTCTCCCAGTATTTCCGCGCGGTTTCGAGAATCGTGAATGTCCCGACGAGATTGGTCTGAATGAAGGCGTCGGGACCGTCTATCGACCGATCGACATGGCTTTCCGCCGCCAGATGCATCACGGCGTCAGGCTGGTGCCTGTCGAATGTCGCCATCATGGCCGCACTGTCGGCGATGTCCGCTTTCACTTCGCAATAGCGGTCGCTTCCAGCGCATTCCTCCAGCGCTTCTGGCGTCGACGCATAGGTGCGCTTGTCGACATTGACGACCTGAAGCCGGTGCTCCCGGATGACAAGTCTGATGACGGCAGACCCGATGAACCCGGCACCACCAGTAACAAGCAGTTTCATGGCGATTGCTCCCGATGCAGTTCGCTCTCGGTCCGATGGGCTTCATTCCAGAAGAAGGGGGGCTCGATTTCAGCCAAGCGCGGCGCAGCGGCGTCCTTTTTGGACAGATACGGCGCCGATACACCGGCCTCTGCCAAGGGCCACTCGATCCCGATGTCGGGATCGTCCCACGCGATGGCGCCATCGCAGGCGGCGTCGTAATAGGCATCTACCTTGTACTGGACCTCGGTGTTGGGGCGCAGGGCCAGGAACCCGTGCAGGAATCCCCGGGGGATGAGCAGTTGGCTCCCATTCTCCGGCGTAAGAACGGCTGTGATCCATTGACCAAAACCAGGAGAGCCGCGCCGGATGTCGACAGCGACATCGAAAATGGCACCTGCCGTGCATCGTATGAGTTTCGTTTGCGCAACCGGGGGAGCCTGATAGTGAAGGCCGCGCAAAACGCCCGCATCTCGTGACAGCGAGTGATTATCTTGCACGAAGTCAAATCTCATCCCGGCGTCGCGCATGCGCCGGGCGTTCCAGGTTTCACTAAAGTGGCCCCGTTCGTCTTCGAACCGTTTCGGCGTAAGCAGAACGATTCCCGTTATTCCAAGGCGATGAATGTTCATAAAACCGTCACTTGAACGACCAGTAACTGATGCTATCCTAGGAAAAAGGAAACGGGCCAGAACTGGTAGGGAAGCCATGAAGATCGGTTGCCTGCAAAAAATAGCCATACAAAAACGACAAGTGTGTATAGAGCGACAATTGAAAAACGAACCAATCCTGCCTGTCTTGCTATAAATACACCGGGAAGATAGCTCGCCACCATAAGCTGAATTGGCAGCAGATAAAGTGCCATACGATCCACCGCTGTGGGCGCCTGATAAGCCAAGGGTAAGAACACCAAGGAAAGTACGGAAACCCAAAACCAGAGCGCGTAAATATGCGGAGTCAGCTTAAAACGGTGCCCCAGAATTAGAAAAAATGCCGCCGCCATCGCGCTCATGGCAACACGTATGACACCGCCCTCAGATTTATTGGCATAATCAGACTCTACGTACGCAGACCAGAGTTTGTCCTGTTGTTCTGCTAGAAACAACAAATACATTCCATAGGCGCTAACCCCGATCCAAAGGAACGACCAAACACTACGGCGCATCACGGCAAGAACAGCAACGGCGGCAAACATCAAGGCGGTTCTATGAAATGTTGCGGCTATGAAAACAAAAATCAGAAAGTATATTAGGCGTTCTTTGTTATAATATTTAAGGCCGAGTAGAATTAGGCCAATCGCTGCTGCCTGCCTGGTGTATCCCATCGATACAATGATCACAAGATATGGGACCGATACCGTTAACCCCAGAAGAGGCTCTCGTAGCGACCGAACGAAAGTGATCAAACCAATCGTGAAAATCGCTGCACATACGACATTGACCAACCAAACGTCGGCGCCGATCTGAAACGCCAGCCAGTTCAGAAGCCGGTATCCCGGTTCCCGTCCTCCAAGAATGATATCGGACAGGGCATAGTGGCCGTGCTCGAACACTTGCCGCCGATATGCCCCCCAGTCGCCACCGACCCTGTAGCGAAGCCCGATCATCAGGATCAGTATGGCGCCGAAGAGCGCCCATATTTGCCCCTGCACGCGCACCCGCGCCAGACTCATCGTGGCAGGAACAAGAAAAATCAGCCAGTACGGGAGCATTTTACGAGCCCCACTTACCAAGATATTCAATTACGGTACATACTTCCAAGTAATTCTGCAACGCGTGGCCCTTGAATTTGAAGTGTATATTTTCGCTCTACCAAGTGCCGCCCTGCCTGACCCATGTGTCGACAAAGCACCGGGTCCGAAAGCAGGGTGCGAAGGGCGGTTCGCCAGTCGTCCTCCGTGCTCGCCAGAAAACCGTTTTCGCCGTGTCTTACGATGTCACTGTTGACACCTACGGGTGCAGCTACGACCGGAATCCCGCACGCCATGTACTGGATCAGCTTGTATCCACACTTGCCGCGCGACCAGGGCGTGTCGCTCAGCGGCATGATTCCGACCGTCATTTGACGGATCATGTCGACTTCCGTTTCCTCGAACCACGGAAACAGCTGGAAACGGGAAGGTACAGAGGTGCCCAAATCAGCGCCAACGGCATGGACATCCGCGTCGGCCGCCTGGGCGATGCCCTCCAGTAGCGGCATCAATGGCACCATGTAGTCGGTCCAGGTAGTCGGCGAGCCAATCCAGCCGATCACGGGGCGGCTTGTTCCGCCCGCTACCGTCCCCGGCATACCCTCACTGACCGACGCATATGCCTTCATATCGACGACGGTGGGAACCAGCTCTACCCGTTTGGCACCTGCCGCGTGCGCCCGGTCGGCCAAATATTCATTTCCTGCCGTCACCAACGCCGACGAGCGCATGACATCGTCAATCTTGCTTCCAAGGATGCGGCGCACGATTGGATTTCGGTGTCCATCGTACCGATGGAACACGGCATCGTCATAGTCCGCTATGATCGGAACGCCACGGGGCAGCAACCTGTGCTCCAGAACCCAGGGAACCCAAGGGAACGCCTCCTTTTCCAGCCAAATGATATCGGGGCGCGGAGCGGCGGCGAGTTGATTTCGTCGGTTCTGAAAGTAGCGGGTAAAAGCCAGCCGCTGACCCCGTTTCGAGTAGAGATTCGCAAGGTATTCGTCATTGAAGAACGGCGCGTATGTCGCTTCAAGGCCGGCCGCAGCCAAATAGGGCTCATATTGCATCGTACGCAACCGACTGCTGGCGCCCTGGCGTCCATAACGCGAAAGAATCAAAATCCGCGGCAAGTTCGTCAAACCGCATCGCTAGCGGTGGGATGCAGCAGCCGAGCGTAAATGTCGGCATATGCCCTTGTGCCCACCTCCAAGGAAAACGTGATTTCGGCCACTCTACGGCATCGAGCGGACACTTCGTTGTCCGCCTGAAGGCGTGCCAGCGCATCAAATGCTGTCTCCATTGCCTCCTCATCCCCCTGCTCAACCGAGATGCCGACCCGGCCTTCCAAAACGATCTTCTCCGTATCCCCGACCCCGGGATTAACAAGTGCCGGCACGCCACAACCGAGGACTTCTGCAAGGCGGGTCGGTGAGCGGCCCAATTCGGATATTTCTCCGCCCCTATAAAACATGGCGGACGCTGTGTGCCGGCGGACGGCGGCCGGCATTTCCAACGGATCGAGCGCCTGCACAGTTAGCCGGTCGCTGACAAATCCATGGTTCGCGAGCGCCGTTCGAACGGCTTCGGCACTATCCCTGGTGATGATCTCGAAACGTGCTTCGGAATTCCGCCGGGCAACCGTCTTGAAAAAGGCTGCCAGCCAGTCCACCCGGAACCAACCGCTGAGCACGGTGCCGATGCAGCCGAATACAGGTGCATTCGTTGGCATTGGGCCACCTTGGTTGCCGTTCGGGGCAAAGCGATCCAGATCCGCGCATGTTGGGATGACGATTACTTGCTGCTCACGTAGTGCTTCCGGATATTGTCGCTCCAGATAGTTCACGGCTGCATGGGTCAGTGAAACCACCGCCCCCGCGCGCCGAAGACAGGCCCGTTCCGCCATCACTATCGCTCGGTGCAATAAGGATCCGCGGCGCAAGCGACCGGCGGTTATCAATTCTTCCGGCCACAGCGCCCGCATGTCGAAGATAAACGGCACGCCGGCAACCCGACCGGTCAGCATTGCAATGACTGCTGGAATGTAACTGCGTGCATGGATCAATCGGATGTTGGCTTCGCGGACCTCACGACGGGCCAGCCGGAGAAACGTCGCCATGTCTTGCAAAGGGGCTACAACCTTCGGCCCGGTTCGGAAAAGCTGGGGCAGCCATCGGATACCGTGCATGGTGCAATCGTTCCGGATCCTCTGCACAAGTGCCTTGTTGTTGATATCAGCGGGTTTTTCGAACGAGACAACGGTGATGTCATAAGTCCGCGATAGCCCGCGCAGATAGGCAAGGACCTGAGATTGCCCGAGCGGCTCCAGCAATCCATTGCGGGTGAGATAGAGAACTCCGGCTCTGGTCACGACCTATCCCCGACCATTACTCTGGTATGCGAACGCTGCTATTCTCCCGAGTATTTCACTGGCTGCCTGGGTTACATCGACATAATTATTCACTGTAATCATCGAAAAGGTGGAATTTAGATCGTTATTTATCTTTTCCACGATCCACTCTCGATTGAACATCAGCTCAACTTTCCGCACCTCTACCCTGTCCGCCTGTAGATCAAAGGTCGGATCGCCTTGCTCAAGCCGGCTCATCCGGCGTTTTCGGCGTTGGAATCGGCTCTCGTCATCTGCCAGGACCCGGACCACCAGAATTTGACAGGCTTCGAGTTTCTTTAGTGCTTCAACAGAATACCTATGCCAGACGTTCAGTTGAGGTTCCGAGTGGCAAGCATAGTCCATCAGCACTCTCAACGGCCCCTCATCCAGGAGATAGACCCCTGGTCCCTGGTCTTCCATCCACTGCGTTGCCGCTTCAACGGTTGCAATGCCCTGGATAAGCCGCTTGCGGCCGTATCGGCTGACCTTGCGTAAAGGATCCAAACGCCAGATCTTGACCATCGCCCCTACATGGGCCATCAGACGATGCCGAGTGTCGATGTTCGGCTGCCCGATGTGGTCAAACTGATCGGCGCATAGCCGTCGGATTTCCTCGGCGATTGTTGATTTCCCGCTCCCGGCGGGACCAGTCAGCTCTACAAATACCGGATTTACCGAATTGGTTGTCGGGCCGGATGAATCTATCGGCCTTGATTCCGCGATCGTATTCATTGACTGCGACGCCTGATAGTAGGTCAAGATATTTGATTGCGGCGTGTTCTGGTGTGAAATCGGCAGCACGCTTTTTCAGCAGAGCGGTATCCCAATCGACCGACAAAGCATCTTCCAGAGCCCGTGCCAGTGCTCCTTCATCGCCCACCGGTACAAGGCGGCCATAAATACCATCTTCAAGAATTTCACGGGGGCCGGTCGGGCAGTCGGTGGAAACGACAGGTGTACCGCAAGCCAGTGCTTCGATGATCACGTTGCCGAACCCCTCGTAGTCGGACGACAGCACGAACAGGTCGGCAGTATGGTAGAAAGGAATTGGATTAGGCTGAAAGCCGGCAAATATTACCCTTCTGTCTACACCGAGAGATGCCGCCTGCGCCCGCAACTCAGGTTCCAATTCGCCATTGCCGACGAACATGAGGCTCGCTTCACACCTTCGAACAAGCGATGAAAAGGCTTTCAAGAGAAGCGAGTGGTTTTTTACAGATTTAAAACGGCCGACCGTCAAAATACGTTTTCCCTCGGCTCTTCCCCAACGGCGTTCGGCGTCTGCAACCGCAGCCGAACTTGCTCCAGACGGGAAAGGAACGGGATTATTGATTACGGTGAACCGGTTGGGATCCATGCCGGACAGGTGCGCCAGATCGAGTACAACACCTCTCGAAACGCCGACGCGCGCCTCAGCTCGCGGATACGTCATCGCGATGCTAAACCGTAGCATGGCGCCATGAAATCGGCCGTGTCCGCCATATTGACGAGAAAGCATCCCATGGTCGGATATGATAATGTTAACATTTCTGCGTGCTAAACGTCGGCCCAAGACCGCTAGCGCAGTCAAAGGCCACATTGCGACGAGCAGAGCGTCAGTTTGGCTTCTACGCAGGTAACGAGCAAGAGCAAGGGGGACAGCTCGAAGTCGGCCGGCTCCCAATTCCACAATCGGAAATTCAGCCATCGCCTCTTCCAGCAGCTCTCCTCTCGCGCACATTAATGCAAATTCAACCTCATGCCCCTGACGGGCAAACTCGCGAGCCAGAACCAAACGCACGCGCTCAACACCGCCACCACGAAGGTCTGGAAGGATGATAGCAATTTTCATGGTAGTGGGATCTATTCCGTCTCGTTAGCGTTCGAGATTGGTAATATTCGTTTTTAACAAAATCTCGAAATATGCACGATAAATCTTAAGATAGTAGCATACCATCATTGCTCTAAATTTATCGTATTTGGACAAATCTTCTATATGATTAATTCGTTTCAGTAGAATTACAGGAGGAACAAATGTTCGCCAATTAATATATGTCCTGACCTGCCTACGACTAAGTTTTGCACCTGCGACCCGGCGCGTTTTTTTATTTAACTCATGCACGCTGCGCCGGCATGGATGCATGACGACAGCGTCAGCGGCATATCCGATGCTATATCCGGCCGCTGTCGCTCGCTTGTTCCATTCTGAATCCCCGCCGGAAAAATAGCTGTCATCGAAGACACCGACTTTTCCGAAAACCGACCGCCGGACAAAAAGATTCGCAGTGACGCCCCCACCTCGCGAAACGGAGCGAGCCTGGTTGAAACCGAATGCTTTTTCGTAGCACTCAATCCAGTTCGGCGTTTCGTACTTCGGAAACAATACTATTCTTCCTGCTATTCTATCTTTGTCCGTTCGAATAAGTTCTGCTATCCCTTTCTCCAACCACTTATTGTCTGGTATACAGTCTGAGTCTGTAAACGCGACGATCTCTCCACAGGTATATGAAATACCCTTATTTCGTGCCGCATAACTACCCGGTTTATTTTCTTTAATTACGACGAAATCGTTTCCGTTCGATATGAAACTATCTTTTTCGTTATTATTTACGACTATTATTTTTATCAAATCGCGGTTGTATGTCTGATGCAACAAGGCGTCTAAGCATACCATAAGACGTTTTGTGTCATTAAAAGTCGGGATTATTACATCAACTGAAGGCCAAATGAAAATTTTTTCGTCAGAAATAGCATTTATTTCTTCATTGGCATTTGATGAATTCAGTTTCATGACCGTAAATTCCAATTACAATATTGGTAGATATTAAAATCGAATATAAACGTACTATACAAATTTCATTATTTGATCAACGGCGGCTGGGGTTATCTCAATATCGTCCCAGTGCTCCTGCTGTTTATAGGTTTTTATTGATTTTGTCCAAATAGGGTTATAATTTAAATTGCATTGAATAGATAATATGTTGAAGCATGGTGTCTTTTTTCTTTCCGGCAATATATCGATGATATTGGTATTTTTGTTACACCATATTATATTTGTCAACGCAGCGCCATGAGCAGCTATGATAGTATTTGCGCATCCGAATAGTTGTTGCTGTTCCTTAATGGTCATCCCTTCGCATTGAACTTCAATGAACCCTTTGGCTTTCAGGGATTCAATGATGCAGCTTTCATTCACAACCTTACGACGGCGCGCGTCCTTGCGGGATAAATAAAGCAGACGCCGGCTTGAATTTTGGGAAGCGTTGTGCCCAATCTGTTCACGTAGAGCGGTCGATATCCATGTTGGTATGACTTCTGAACTTGCTTTGCTTCTGTACGGGATAATAGCATCAATGCCATGTATCGTACCGATATTTTTTATAGATATACGTTTCTGATCTGGAATTCCAATGATCGAGAATATCTCCTGTTGCCATTTCTCGTCCCCTCCGGGGCATACGTACAAGTCTACATCGTCGATATTGAAACCCGCTTTTTTCAGAAACCAATAATCGCCGACGACGTCTGTGAGCCAATGGAAATAGTTTGTAGCGAATGATCGCCCCAGGAGTGCCACCGTTGGCCTCCGCCCGTACGTTTTAAGTATCGGCCCGATCTGGACTTTTGCTCTCCACTCTTTCCACCCGCGGCCACCATAGATATAGGACAAAGGGAACCCCCACTTGTCAACAAGGCCGAACGTATATTTTTTGTCGTCCTTTGGATCGTTGTGGGTATTGGTAACGAGCCCTGCGAGGCTTACGGCTTCCATCCGCAAAATTCCTGGGCGCCTTATGTAATGCTGCACATTCGGAAACTGGTTGAATCTGATGTCACCGGTGTCTTTGCCGATCATAGATGAAGAAAGATTGGGCGGCGCCTCCATCCAATGGGAGTCCGGATGCCCAAACATATTCCTTTCGAAGCGTTCATAGGCTTGAAGAGCCCGTTTTTTTACCGGTCGCAGTAATGGCCGGACGACTCCATCGATGTTCAGCATAGCGACTTCCTTACGGGGCCGATCAGCCCGAAGCGAACGAGGATGGCTGCCCCGGCCTCTGATAATTTCAGGTCCGGGTTCGTCGCTTGTTTCGACGGCAATTGCGGTGACAAGTGTGCTTTGCCGTGTGAAAGCGTCACGATTGAATCGCATTTACGAAGGGTAGAGAGCCTGTGTGCGATCAATAGAATCGTCTTTTGCCCGGACAGCGCATCGACGCCAGCCATCACGGCTGTCTCTGTTTCGGTGTCGAGAGCGCTGGTTGCCTCGTCCAGGATCAGTACCTCCGGATTGTGGTAGAGTGCGCGCGCAATCCCGATACGCTGGCGCTGCCCGCCCGACAAACGGATGCCACGGTCGCCGACCAGGGTTTGATACCCGGCCGGCAAAGACTCGGTAATGAATTCGTCAATGCAGGCAGTGCGGGCGGCGGCGCGAACAGCAGCGATGTCGATTTCGTCGTCCGGAACGCCAAAGGCGATATTCCGAGCCACAGAGTCGTCCGTCAGATAGATATGTTGTGGCACATACCCGATGCTGTTCATCCAGCTCCGCCGGTTGAAGTCCGTGATTTCCACGCCATCGACAACCAAAGAACCACTGTCGGGGACCAGCAGGCCCAGTATCACGTCTATCAGGGTCGTCTTGCCGCATCCGGTTGGACCGACCACCCCAACCGTGGAGCGAGCGGCTATTTTCAGTGACAAGGCATCCAAGGTCGGGGGCGTCTGTCCCGGATAAGAAAACGTCACGCTATACAATTCGAGTTGTTCGTTCAGCGGGAGAGTTTTCAGTTGACCGTTGCTTGTAGCTGGGCTTTTGCATGGTTCGGTCAGCAGGTGTCTACTGGCGGCCATGTCCGTGTGTACTCTTTCAAGCGCCGCCATACCCCCACGAAGATGTGCCATGGCGGCAAAGCTCTCCTGCAGCTTCGGCATCATACGCATGCCTGCGAAAGCGAGGATTCCCAAGGTAGGGAGTATTGTTTCCAGTCCGCCGCGAGTCAGCAACAATACCGTGGCCAACGCCAGAATACCGCCGAAAGTCACCACCTCCATCGCGTATCGCGGTAGTTCACGAATTACGCCGGCGCGCATTTCCCGGCTGTGCATCAACCAGGATGGTCGGGCGAAACTCCGAATAAAAGTCGCCTCCCGTCCATAGAGCTTGATATCTTTAATGCCGCCGAAAGCTTCACCGGCCAGCTTGAATCGCTGGCTGTTCGCTTTTTGCCGCTGCTGGCCATATCGCAGCAGCCGTCGCCGAGCCGCCAGATAGGCCACGCCATAGGCGCCGCCAAGACTAACCGCAGCCGCAGTAGCGATAATCGGTTCTATGACCAAAAGCATTATGAACAGAGCGATTACAACGGTACCGCTGACCAGGAGCTGAAGTAGAGGCGCAAGCACCTGAGCCTTCACCTGCTGCACCTCCATCAGGAGGCTGGCACCCAGTTCTCCGCTGTTGCGCGTCAGAAAAAAGGCGTATGGCTGCCTGAGAAAGGCGCTAAGCAAATCCACCGAAATCCGGTGAGATAGTGAATTTATCAGCCATAGCTGCAACCACTTAACGACGCCCATAAACAGATTCGCCAGCACCAATGCCACAATCGCCGCTCCGCCAAGAGCCGCCAGGAACTGGTTCGCACTGCCGAAGCCGAAACTCTCATAGACGTATGATAGCGCAGCGTTGCTCACAATCACGTTCGGATTGGCGGCCACAGAGAGAAATGGTGCAATCGAAGCGACGCTGACCAATTGGAGACATGCAGCGACGACAAGGGCAAAGGCGAGCGCACCCAACCACAAACGATCGCGCCGTGTCATTAGATCGAGCAGTTTTCGAGGAAGCGCGAGCACGGGGGTATCCTGATCTGCTGGTCATAACAACTAAAAATTATTAGGGTAATTACCATGGAATACCGTGATAAGAGTATTTATCAAAGCTACCGCACTCCGGGTGAATTCCCAGAATGGTTTAGTGAACAATACTAATGTTAGTTATTTGCGCCATGCTTTATGGCACGTCGCCGTATAATTTTATAACTATACTAGTTCATATGCTAGCTTCACTATATGATACCGATACGTGGAAAATTGATCAGTTGCTAATCGCGCTCGTAATATATTGGGATATTTATTATGAAGAACGCTTTGTGCTATGAAACGGTATTACACTGCTGGAGGTTTTGCGAAGGAATTTTAGTACGACCACTGACGCAATTGAGACACCCCCTTTGGGCTACCAATACGCAGAACCCACTCGAATGTGAAGCGCATCGGGATTGCCGGTGGCAGTTTTTTGGTGTCACGCGGCTATGTCTGGCTCTTCAAGCACAGCGTCCCGGCGTGCCTCAGCTATTGCCGACGGCATGTTTTCGACGAGCTCCAGCAGCCGGCGTTTTGGGTCTTGCCCCGTTTCACCGGACAGTCGGCCTGTCGCCGCGAACGACACCCTTCAATCCCATGTCTTCCTTCAGGCGCGCCCGCCACCGAATGCCTGAGGGACCGTGTGGTCCGAAGCGCCGCAGGCTTGCCCTTCAAGAATGTCGAAATCGCCTGCACTCTTATCCCGAGGTTGTGGGAGCGCCTGTAGACACTACATCCATTTCTGAACTGTCATGCGCGAAATGGAGGTCAGGGATGAAACAGGTGATCGCTGCAGCCGCTCTGGTTGTGTTGTCGATGAACGCGCAAGCCGCCGAGCTGGTGGAGACGCAAAGCCCGCACAGTGTCGCGGAGACCGTCGACAACTTCGTCGCCGCGGCCGAGGGGGCAGGCGCGACCGTCTTTGCGACGGTCGACCATGCTGAAGGCGCGCGTTCGGTTTCGGCGGAATTGCCGGATACCACGGTGATCATCTTCGGCAATCCGCAGATCGGCACGCCGGTCATCGCCGAAGAGCGTCGTGCCGGTCTTGATCTGCCGCTGCGCGTGCTGGTCTGGGATGAGGGCGGCCAAACGATGATTGCCTATGAGGATCCGGCAAGCCTTCGTGAGCGCCATCAGGTTGACGGCGCCGACGACGCCTTTGAGGCGATGACGGGCGCGCTACGAAATCTCGTTACCGCAGCGTCGGGCGAGTGATCCGCCACAGTCGCCATACCGCTGACGCCGGTTCGACTGCACTAGAGGTCGACGAAATGAACAAAGCCGAATTTTCCGATATCAGAGCCTGCGTATTCGATGCCTATGGCACGCTGCTCGATTTCAACACCGCAGCGAATGCGGCAACCGGTGATATTGGCGACAGGAAGGACGCCCTTCTGGACATCTGGCGCCAGAAGCAACTGCAGTATACCTGGCTGCGATCTCTGATGAGGGCCCATGTACCGTTCTGGCAGGTGACGGGCGAGGCGCTGGACTATGCGATGGCCGTTGTCGGCATTGCCGACGACGGTCTGCGCGAACGGCTGATGCAGGGGTATCTCACGCTCGATGCGTTCCCGGAGGTGCCGGAAACGCTGAGGGCGATCAGGAATGCGGGGCTGGGCACGGCCATTCTGACCAATGGTTCGCCGGAAATGATCGAAGCCGGCGTCCGATACGCTGGCATCGACGATCTGATCGACGCGATCCTGTCGGTGGAAGAGGTCGGAATCTACAAGCCCGATCCGCAAGTGTATCAGCTGGCAGTCGACAGGCTGGGCGTGCCGCGAGACCGGATCATGTTCCTGTCGTCCAACGCATGGGACGCGGCGGGTGCTGCACAGTTCGGATTCCGGGTTGTCTGGTGCAACCGTTATCGTCAGCCGCCGGAGCAATTGCCAGCCGTTCCGGACGCCGAGGTGCGGTCGCTGGAAGAAATCCTGACGATGATCCCCTCAGCACTGGGCTCACCCCCGCGCCCTCTACGTCTTGCCCGTTCCGGGTCTGATCATGCGGGCTGACCGCCGGACGGGTCAAGCACCAGGGCTTCGGTGTCGGGGCGGGTCTCAAGGGCGGCGGACAGTTCTTCGTCGGAAAGGTTTTCGTCGACGGGCTCGGTCCAGACCTTCAGGTATGTCAGGAGATAGTCGCCGAAGGCCGTGATCATGGCGACATCGGCGGCATCGCGTCCGCGCACCATCAGGACCCGGCCGATCCTGGGCGTGTTGTGGCGGGCGTCAAAGGAATGCCAGCGGCCTTCCAGGAAAATCTCGGCCCAGGCGCAGAAGTCGCCGGTACTGGGTTCGGGCGCGCCGACATTGCTGAGATAGCCGCTGCAATAGCGAGCGGGTATATTCATCGCCCGGCAATAGGTGATGAACAGATGGGCGAAATCACGGCACACGCCCGTACCTTCGCGATCGACGTCGACGGCGGTCTTTGTCGGCCGACCGAAACGATACCCGAACATGACATGGTTATGGACCCAGTTGGAAATCGCCTGAACCCGCGCCCATCCGGGCGGGGTGGTGCCGAACAGGTCCCACGCCTTTTCCACCAACTCGTCGCTTTCGCAGTATCGGCTGGCGGTGAGGTAGACCAGTGTCTCGGGCGGCAGATCCATGATGTCGTGCTGACGGGCATTCCAGTCGAATGGGTCCGGCGTGCCGGGATCGCCGACGATGCAGTCGGACCAGAGCCGAAGCATTCCGGTCGGAGCCTCGATCCGGGCGCAACGATTTCCGAAGGAGTCTGAATACTCCTCGACCTGCTTTTCAGGATGCGCCGTTTGCGAGTCGCCGCCCGAACCACCATCGGGAATGGCCCGCACACGGTCGGTCCCGATCATACGCCGCTCATTCCCGGGATGAAGGCTAAGCGCCAACAGCATCGGCGTCGGCTTTGGACAATCGACGACTGCTTCGAATCCGACGCGAATGAGCATGAGCAAGTCCTTCAGCGAAGATGCGTGCTACCGGATGCTACCCTGCTCCGGTGCGTGGCAAAAGTCGCGGTTGTCGGAGTCCGGAGTTTCGCCGAACCGATGTGTGTACCGCTTCCCGTCGATATGGGGCCGCGGTAGCCGAATGAAACCCCGATACCTGCGCGGCGATGTCTGCGCTATGCCTTCATGGCAGCGAGCAGGTCGTTGCTAGATGTCCCGGCGCCGGTCTGCCAGATCGTGTCCATGATGCGGCGGGCCTTGGCGTCATCCACCAGACCGGCGACGCAGGAAAGGAATTTCTCCTCGACCTGCCGGTCGGTCATGGGCTTGGCGGGGCCGCCGCGATAGCGTTCGTCGGCCCAGCCGGCAACGCGGTCGCCCGATTTCAACGTGATCTCGATGCGCGAGCGGATCCGGTCGAAACCCATGGCCTCGATGTCGTCGTCCAGATGCGTCGTGACACGCTTTTGCATTTCGGCCATGGCGGATGACTGAACGAAGGCGTCGGTGAACTCCAGGCGTCCCGCTTGCCGATTGATCGCGATCATGGACAACAGCGCCGCCATCGAGAACTTGGCCTGCAGGTGGTTGGCCGCAAAGGGATAGCGGATCGGGTTCAGGATGTTGCTGCCGGCATGAAACGCAATGCTCTCGATCGTCTCCGGCGCGATGTCGTTGTCGCGGACAAGGTCGAGCATCAGATCCATCGACTGGTGGGTCAGGATGCCGGACGGGTACGGTTTGATGCTGACGCCGGGGTCCACGATCGTCCATGTCCGACCGAAACCCTGTCCGAGCTTCTCCGGGCTGACGCCGCCGGCGAAGACGGATGAAAAGCCCCACCGGCCGTCCAGGGACTCCGGGTCGGCGGTGAAGCCGCGCGCCGCCAGTTCCGCGGCGATGACGCCGTTCTCGGCCGCCCGGCCGACATGAAAGGGTTTCGTCATGGTCCCGAAATTCGCCCGGATGCCGGCCGCTAGACTGGCGGCGATGCCCAGGGCATGGCGCAGTCTCTCGTCCCGAAGACCGAGAATCCTTGCCGCCGTGACGCAGGCGCCGAAGGTTCCGACGACACCGCTGGAATGGAATCCGTTCTTGTAGAGCGTCGGCAATGTCCATTCCGAGATTTTGCATTCGACTTCGAAGCCGACCAGAAACGCGGTCAGGAAATCTTCTCCCGACAACCCGCCGGTCTTTTCCGCCATCACCATGGCGGCGCTCAGCGGCGGAATGGTTGGATGGGTCAGCAGTCCATAGACGTGGGCCGGGTCGTGAGACACCTGCGTGTCGTCCCAGTCATGGGCATGGCCCGCAGTGCCCAGTACCCTTGCCGCCAGCGACGCCGGTACTTTCGTATCCCATTGTCCAAGCAGGGTGGCATCGCCCCGGCCGCCCTGGTCCTTGACTGCATCGGTCAGTATGCCGATTGACTCTTCGTCCGTTCCGGCGAAGAACAGACCGACGCCGTCGATGATGCACCGACGCGCGATGTGCAGCGCTTCCTGCGGGATATCCTGAAACCGCGCGCTCTCGATGAAGGCGGCGGCCTGTTCGGTGATCGTGGTCTGTATGTGGGTCGCAGGTTTCATCGGGCGGCGCTCCTCGGCGGTACAGCCACCATGTGAAGTGTCGACAGTGCAAGCCGTGACATCTGTTGTTCGGCTTGTGCCGGCGACCAGTCCATGGCCGATCGCCGGATCCCTGTCATGTTTTCAGGTCCGGCGAGCGTCCGGCGTCGTCGCTCAGGCGGTCCTCGACCCAGGCAGCATGGCGGCCCAGCGCATAGTCGCGATCCGCAAAACCGGCAATCTGCAATCCGCAGGGCAACCCGTTCACCGTCATGCCGGGGACGCTGAAAGTCGGAAAGCCAAGGAAGGTCCAGCCGGTCAGGAAGGCACGGCTTCCGGTATAGTCGAAGCCCACCGGTGCCGGCCCGGACGAGGCCGGAAAGATCACGGCATCGAAATCGCGGGCGAGATCGGCGACCGCCGCGCGCGCGTCCTCCCGTTCCCGCATCCAGCCCCGATAGTCGTCGATCGTCGACTGTTCCGCCATCTCCAGCAGTTCCAGGATGCGCGGGCCGAGGCCGTCGGGATGTTGGGCCCGATATCCCGTGAACGGCCAGCGCATGTCGCGCGCCACCATGCTGATCGACGGCGTGAAGATGGTGTTCATGACCGCCGTCGCGCGGGCCAGCCGCGCGTCATCCGCCGGTTCGACGATCGCCACGCCGGCCCGGCGCAGGATGTCGAGCGCGGCGTCGAATGCCGCATGTGATTTGTCGTCCAGTTCGCTGAAACCATCCAGCCGCAGAACGCCCATTCTGGCCGGCGGCGTCGGCGTCAATGTGCCATCGTGCGGCCCGCCCAATCCGGCGCTGCCGTGGCCGGGATGAATGTCGGCGGTCCATTTGGCCAGTCGCCAGGCGTCGCGGACGCATGACGCGATCGTACCGAGATGATCGTGGGACCGGGAAAGCGGATGCACACCGTCGGTCGAGAGTGCGCCCAGCGTTGGCTTGAAACCGGCCGCGCCGCAATAGGAGGCCGGACGGATGATCGAGCCCTGCGTCTGGGTGCCGAAACTGGCGGCGACCATGCCCGAACCCGCAGCGGCGCCCGATCCGCTGGACGAGCCGCCCGGCGTTCGTGTCGGGTCATGCGGGTTGGTCGTCGGGCCCGAGCGCGAAATGGCGAATTCCGTCGTGACCGTCTTTCCCAGAATGACACCGCCACCCTGGCGTACGGCCGCAACGCAGGCCGCGTCGGCTTCGGGCCGATTGCCCTTCTTGATCGGGCTGTTCATCTCGGTCGGCAGATCGGCGGTGTCGATGATATCCTTGACCCCGACGACCATGCCGTCGATCGGCGACAGCGGCCGGCCGTCGGCATAGCGGCGCGTGGACATGTCCGCCGCCTGCCGCGCCGCATCGGCGTCGATCGCGGCAAAGGCCCGGACCTGATCCTCCAGCGCGTCAACGGTTTCCAGACAACGTTCCAGGAACGCGCGGGGCGTATCGCTGCGATCATGAAACCGGCCGACAGCCGTGGAAAAAGCGCGTGGAGCGATACGTCCGGTCATTGGGCCGTCCCTTTCAACTTTTTTCATCTCTCTGACGCTTAGATACGGAAAGGTCGGCTGTCAACACGGCCCGTCCTCACACGCCGCCCCCCATGGCCGTCACAGGGGCGGCAGCGTGCCGCCGCCCAGATAGTGACGGATGATCGTCGGCATGGCGCCGGGCCACAGCCGCGTGCCGATCAGATAACTGAACAGGATCGGCATGGCCGTGCCGAATGACAGGGCCAGAAACAGCGCCTTTATCGGACGTACCCGTACGACGGCCAGCCAATAGCCGAACAGCAGCACCGCCGACCCGACATAGAGCCCGGCCGCACCGATCACGACGACGACGGCGGCCGTGGCCGCGGTCAGCAGCGGCAGGCCAACGGCGGCGCCGGCCGGGTCCGCCGTGCCGGGTCGGTTGCCGGCTCGTGCAAACGCTTCGGCGGCGACGGTCAGAACCGACAACACGCCGACGGTCAGCAGCAGCACCTGAAGAAACGGGCCGCCGCGATAGCCGGGTGTCAGTGTCGTCCAGTACAGACCGAATGCCGCCAGGCCCTGCAGCGCGGCGAATACCGCCGGTCCGGTAGCGAGCGAGGAGAGTCCCTGGTTGCGCGCGGTCATGGCATGCCCCTTCGTCTCGATCGAATGTAACGCCGGATACCGATCAGAACGACCAGCGCCGATCCGGCGGCAAGAACCACCGAAATGACGGAGTTCACGAACACCGCCGGATCGCCGATGCTGGTCTGAAGCGCGAAATTGAAGTTACGCTCGATGACGCTGCCGATCACGAAGCCGACGACGGTGCCGATGACCGGATAGCCGTATTTCTTCTGCACGACGCCCAGCAATCCGGCGGCGAACACGACCACGATGTCCAGAAAGTTCTGGCGAATGGCATAGACGGCGACGCAGGACGTCACCAGCACCACGGGCGCGACCCAGCGCACATCGATTGTCGGAACGCGGGAAAGAACCGGACTGGCAGCAACGGTAATCGCGGAATTGATCAGATTGGCGATGACCAGCCCCAGGATCAGCGCCCAGGCGAGATCGGCGTGATTGGTCAGGAACATCGGTCCCGGCTGCATGCCGTGAATTTGCCATGCCGCCAGAACGAGGGCCATTTCCGCCGTTCCGGGAATGCCGAACAGGAAGGTCGGAAAGAGAGAGCCGCCCTCCTTGGCGTTGATGGCCGATTCCGTGGCGATCAGTCCCTCCTTCGAGCCGTGGCCGTACTCTTCGGGGTGGCGGCTTGTGGTCTGCGCGACGTTATAGGCCATGAACTGGGCCACCGACCCGCCGACGCCGGGAATCGTTCCGACGAAGGTGCCGAGAAACGACGACCGGAAGAACGTCGCCGGGTGGCGCATTGGCTCGGTCAGGCCGCGCTTCATCTGGGACCGCCAGTTGTCGGGAGGTTGGGCGCCGGCAGGCTCGGTACCCGTTATCGCGGCTTCCGTCCGGGATTTCGCAGCAGGCTTGGTCCCGCGACGCTCGGTCAGCAGCATGAACGCTTCGGAGACGACCAGCAGCCCGATGACGATGACCACGAGATTGAGCCCGTCGAGCAGATAGGAGGAACCGAAGGTAAGCCGTCCGGTGGGCAGGCCGGGCCCGCCCAGTCCGATGATCGACAGCACGACGCCGAGAGAGACCGCAATCAGGCCCTTGAGCATGCTGCCGCTGACGGAAATGACGAGGCAGGCGAGACCGAAGACTCCGATCCAGAACGTCTCCGCCGGGCCGAATTTCAGAAGGATCGGCGAGAACACGGGCAGCAGGGCGACCAGAACCACCACGCCGACCATGGCGCCGAGCAGCGATGCCGACGCCGACAGGTTCAGGGCGAAAACGCTCTCGCCCCGTTTGGTCATCGGATAGCCTTCGATCATGGTCGCGGCATTCTGCGCGGTGCCCGGCATGTTCAGCAGGATTGCCGTGATCGAACCGCCGTTGCCGGCCGAACCGATGATGCCGGCGAAGAAATACATCGCCAGTTTCGGATCCCACCAGAATGTCAGTGGCAGGAACACCGACAACGCCGTCACCGTCTGCAGCCCCGGAATGACACCGAAGACGAGGCCGACCAGCGTGCCGGCCAGAATCATCAGGATTACCGACGGGGTCGTCAATTCCGACAACGCCATCAGCAGTGCATCACCAAACAGATCCATCGCGGTCAGCGGCCCTGCCGGTTGCGGCTCAGCATGGCGCATCCCCGTCTGTTCGGGGCAGGGAGGTCCTGCGGGGCAGGCGGGCACGCAGCCGCTCGAACAGCATGCCGGCGCCGGGGCGGATGTCGTTCAGTCCCAGATGATTGAACGCTGCCCAGAAATCGACGGCGTTCTGGGCGAGCACCGGCTTGCCCAGTTCGGCCTCAACCGTGGGCGCGACCGCGACACCGCGCATCTGGCCGCAGGGCAGGAAGTACCCTTCAGCTTGTGGTGCACCCCTGGAGGCCAGGTGAACGGCCTGATAAATGCTTTGCGGCGTGATGTCGTTCAGCGCCTCGAACGACGGCGTTTCCACTGGCTGGATGGTGGCGATCCTGACACCACGGCGCTCGATATAGGCAGCCAGCTGTTCATTCAGTGTCGGCGTGAAGGGACTGACCAGGGCGATCGAGGATAGCTGCAGATCGGCGAATGCGGCGATTGCGGATTCGATCGTCGTCGTTGCCGGGGCACTGCCGGCGCTGGCGATGGTTTCGACCAGCTGTTGGCCGAAATCGGGTTCCTGGCTCACGACCAGCGGCGTGCCGACATGGATGATGAAATCGACACCGCGCTTGCCGAGATAGCCGGCGGCGGCGCCGACCTGGGCCAGCGCGCGCGTATACTGATCGTCGCTCCACCCGCCCATCATGCAGGTGATGCCAACCATGTCGACACCCTGCGGCGCGAGGGCGTAAAAGTCGCGTGGGATCGTTTCCAGGACCGTCGGGCTGATCACGCCGATGCGTCGGCGCCAGCCGGCCATGAGATCGTTGTCCATCTCGGTCATACTGCTTTCCCGATAAGAGAGCCGCCGCCCCCCACCGGTGACTGACGACCGGAAGGAGGCGGCGATTTGCCGGATCAGAAGGCGCCTTGAATCAATTCCGCCTGGGCATCCACCTCGCGGATGACGGAGGAAATGATGTCCTGATAGTCATCCTCGAAGTAGTAGTTATCGTCGAGGTTGCCGGACTCGATGAACTCATGCCATTCCGGGTCGTTGGCAACCTCGGTCAGCGCCTCGCGCAGGATTGCCACACGGTCGGCCGGTATCTCCGGCGTTCCCATGACGGCACGGAACACCGTAATCCCGGCCAGATCGGCCATGTCGAGATCGGCCAGTCCGTCGACATCGGGGGCGCGTTCGTCACGGTCTTCGGCCCAGTTGACGATCGGCGTGACCGAACCGTCGGCGATGTAGTCGAGCCACAGATTGACGCCGACCGATGCAATGTCGATATCACCGCGCAGGGCCGCCACCGGCATCTCGCCCGGTCCCGGCACGTTCACGAACGCCAGCGGGAAGTTCCAGCGGCCCGCCAGCATGGCGCACTGCATGGCACCGGCGGACAGGCCGCCGAAGGTCCCGCAGCGCACGGGGCGGTCGCTGTCCTTCAGATCTTCCGGGGTTTCGAAGTCGCTGGCATTGGACAGCACCATCATCTGGTTGCCGGTCGCGAAATGACCGAACCACGTAAAGGCTTCGATGTCATAGGGCAGCGGCTCCAGCAGCCCGATTCCGATCTGTCCGGTCTGCTCGCCGACGCCGATGGTATAGCCGTCGGGTTCGGCCTGATAGATGTGGTTCCATCCGGTCGCGCCGGGAATGTTCTGGACCACGACGGGGACGTCCAGGATGCGGCCCAGGATCGGCGCCGAAGCGCGGGCATAGCGATCCATGTTCGATCCGGCGGTATAGGGAACGATGATCTCGATCGGCTCGGACGGGAATTCCTGTGCCGAGGCGGTCGTGGCCGCACCGGCCATCATGGCGATCGCCGCCACGGTGCCGGCTGCCCTGATGCTCATGCGGCGAGTGTGTGTTCCGCCGATGGGTGTCCGGTTTATGGAATGTTTCACAATAGTAGCCTCCTGTTGATTGTACCGTTATTGCTGTGTGGTGGCTGTCGCCCGGCGGCAGGTCGCCGGGTCAGTTCGGCGGGTCAGTTCGGCGGGTCAGTTCGGCGGGGGTTCAGCGCTGGCGTACCAGTCGGCGATGGCCGATCCGGTCATGAAGATCGTGTCGTCGCGGGTTCTCAGTGTCTCAACGATCCGCTCCAGATAGTCGATCCTGTGCGGGACCGCGATCAGGTGGGGGTGGAGGCCGAGTGTGATGATGCGCGCACCGCCAGCCGCCTCGCGGTCGAACCGGTCGAGCGTGTCGGAGAAGCGGCGCAGGAATTCTTCCGACGGCTTGCGCTCGATCGCGAACATGATGCTGTCGTTGAGTTCCAGGGTATAGGGCATGGCGATGACGGGGCGGTGGGCCGTCGACATCCAGCATGGCAGATCGTCCAGAACCCAGTCGCAGATATAGTCGACGCCGGCCCTGGCCAGATGATCGGGTGTTGACTTGCTTTCGCGCAGGCCGGGACCCAGCCAGCCACGGACCTTCTGGCCGGTGAAGCTGCTGATCTTGTCCAGCGCGGCGCCGATCAGGGCGGCCTCGTCACTGGTACCCTGGATCGAGCTCTGGTGCAGGCCGTGCCCGACAAATTCCCATCCGGCCCGAAGAATGGCGTCGGCGCATTCCGGATAGACGTCGATCACGCCCGCATTGAACGAGCAGCTGACCGGAAGATCCAGATCGCCGAAAAGGTCGAGCAACCGCGGCATGCCGCAGCGCATGCCGTATTCGGCCCAGGAGAAATTCGGTATGTCCGGTACGGCTTCCCGACCGTGCGGCGCCGTGATGATCGTTCGCGGCATCGGCTGATCGAATTGCCAGGCTTCCACATTGACCACACAATGGACAATCAGGCGCTTGCCATCGGGCGCTGCCAGGGCAGGGCGCTCATACGACAGCCGATAGGGGATGCGGGGGTTCGATGTCATGACACCGCCGCCCCGGACGGCTTCCAGCTCAGCAGATCGTAAAGCACCGTGGCGTCGGACAGCGTCTCGACTTTCCAGACGGCCTCGATCAGCTTCGCGGTGGCGGCCTCGTCGAGGATCCCCAGCGCGCAATCGCGGAATTTTCCTTCGACCTCGGCATCCGACAACGGGTTGTGGGGGCTGCCGCGATAGTTCTCGTCCGCCCAGCGTTCGATCGTCCGGCCGTCGCGGGTCTTGACGACCACGCGCGAGCGGATGCGGTCCCAGCCCATATCCTCGATATTCTGGTCGAACCGCGCGCTGACGCGCCGCTGCATCGTCTGGCAGGCGTCGCTGCCGACAAAGGCGTCGGTGAATTCGGTCTTGCCCGCCCGCCCGGCAAGAATGATGGCGGACAGAAGAAACGCGAAGCTGAACTTGCCTTCAAGTTCGTTCTTCGCGATCTCATAGCGGATCGGCGCCAGCACATTCCAGCCGGCGAAAAGCGTCACTTCCTCGATGTCGTCCGGGGTCAGCGCGTTTTCTTCCATCAGGAACCGCATCGCATCCATGCTGGGATGGGTCAGGACGCCGGACGGATAGGGTTTGATGCTGACGCCGGGGCTTTCGATGGTCAGCGGGCGGCCGAAGCGGTCATTGATGCGTTCGGGATCGCCGCCGCGTCCGGCGACCGCAAGATAGCCCCAGCGGCCGTCGAAGCCTTCTTCGCTGCCGGTGAACCCCTCGCGCACCAGCATGGCGGCCGTGACGCCGTTCTCAGCGGCCCGGCCGACATGCAGCGGTTTGGTCATCGTGCCGAACCCGGCGCGAATGCCCGACGCCATCGAGGCGGCAATGCCCAGTGCCTGCGCGGTCTGTGAGACATTCAATCCGAGCAGTTTGGCGGCGGTCGCGGCAGCGGCAAAGGTGCCGATCGTGCCGCTGGTATGAAAGCCGAGCATATAGTGATCCGGATCGATCGCTTCGGCGACCTTGCAGCCGACCTCGAAGCCGGCCTGGAACGCGACCATGAAATCCTTGCCACTGACCGGCCGGCCGGTTTCGACGGCGATCAGGTCCGAAACTGCAAGCGCGGCCGCCAGCGGTGGCATGGTCGGGTGCATCAGCAGGCCGTAAGGGCGTCCCGGCCCTTCGGCGAGCTGGGTGTCGTCCCAATCCATCGCGTGTCCGGCCGAGCCGTTCCACAATGCCGCCAGATGAACCGGCACCCGCCGTCCGGCATCGCCGATTACACGGGCGTCGGCGGCACCGCCGATGCGGGTGATGTGGCGGTCCAGAACGTCGATCAGCGGTTGCTCGCTGCCGGCCAGCGACACCGCCAGACCATCCAGGATGCACCGGCGGCCGATGCGCAGTGCCTCAGCGGATATGTCGTCGTATTTCAGTCCGACCGTAAAGGAGGAAGCTGCCGCAGACAGGCCCTTGAGCCCTTCGAATGCGCTGCCGTCGCTCTTGTCACCTGTCATTGTGCGTCTCCCCTTGTTGTTCTCTCGCTGGATTTCCAGATTTCCAGAATTTCGTTGATGACCGGCGTCAGACCAAAGCGGTGGTTGACGTTTTCCAGCGTCGCGTCGTGCAGCGGCTGGCTCCACGACGCGACACCGTCCGTCGGTACGACGATGTAATAGGACAGTTCCATCGCGTATCTGAGCGTGCTTTCCACGCAGGCATTGGTAGAGACGCCGGTGATGATGACGGTCCGGATTCCCCGCGCGCGCAGCAGCACGTCCATCGGCGTCGCGGCAAAGGCGCTGTAGCGGAACTTGCTGATGACCAGGTCGCCCGGCGCCGGTGTCAGTTCCGCCAGGAAATCCGCACCCGGCGATCCTTGCAGGCACAGAGTGTCCGAGGACCAGGTCGACCGTCGGCGCTGTGCCAGCCACGGACCGGAATCGCTCGCGTTGTCCGGCAGGGTGAGAAAACCGACATGCGCGACGGTCGCTCCGGCCCGGCGGGCACCGGCGATCAGCCTTTGCAGTCCCGGCACGATGGCGCGGCCGGGCGCGAGATCGCGTCCCGCCTTTTCCGCACCGAAACCCGGTGCCAGAAAATCGTTTTGCATATCGATGACCAGTACCGCCGTGTGGGCGGGTTCGATGCGCGCGGCGAGATCGGGCAGAATCCTCGGGCCGGGCCAGGCATCGGAATTGGACGGGGGGCGGGCTGAGCGCATCGGGTGGTTCCGTTGGGGACATTGCTGGGCGATACAGTACCCTCGACATCGCCTTGAATGCAGGCCAACATGGCGATAACAGCAATGCCGGCCCGAGATGCCCTGAATGCCGCCCGGGCACCGGATCCGTATGCGGAAGGAACGCGCGTGGAACTGAGGCAGATCAGCTATTTCGTCCGTGTTGCGGAACTCGGCAGCTTTTCCAAGGCGGCGGTGACGCTGAACATCGCGCAGTCGGCGATCAGCCGTCAGGTCCGCAAACTGGAAGAGGAACTGGGCGTCCAGCTGCTTTATCGCAACGGCCGCGGCGTCACCATGACCCATGCGGGCTCGCTGCTGCTCGAACACGGTCGCTCCGCCGTCGACAGCCTGGAGCATGTGTCCCACGAACTGTCGCTGCTGCGCACGTCGCCGGGCGGCAGCGCGATCATCGGCATTCCGCCGACCGTCGGCCGGCTGTTCACCATTCCCTTCGCCCGGCGTTTCCGGCAGGCGTTTCCGCAGGTCAATCTGCGCATCGTCGAGGGATTCAGCGGTCATTTGCTGGAATGGCTGTTCGCGGGCCGTATCGACGTCGCCGTACTCTATGACGACCCGGCCGCCAATTCCGCCATCTTCGAGCCGATCGTCGAAGAGGACCTCGCCTGTATCGGCAAGTCGGCCTTGCCGCCGCCCACCATCGACGGTGCGGTGACGCTGTCGTCGCTCTGCGCCCTGCCGCTGGTCATGCCCAGCCGGCCCCATGGTTTGCGGACCTATCTGGAGAATGTCGCCGGCAAGATGGGACTGACGCTGTCGGTGGCGCTGGAGGTCGACGCCCTGCATTCGATGCTTGAGGCCGTTCGCGAGGATTTCGGCTATGCCATTCTGCCGTTGATGGCCATTCAGCGGGAAATGAGCGGATCGGGATTGCAGGCCTGGCCAATCGTCGAGCCTCAGCTGACCCGCCTGCTTTATGTCGCCACGGCGAGCCAGCGCGCCCGCGCGGCACCGACCCGGCAGGTCGCGCAGCTTGTCCGCGCCCAGATCCTTGACCTGATGCCCGATGCCGCCTGGCGCGTTGCCCGGCGGACCGCAGCGGCCGCACAGGGCGTCGATGACCTGAGCGATGCCGAAATCCGGGTCGAACCGCGACTAGCGTGAGACCCGCCGGGCCATGCGGCCGGCGAAAGCGCCAAATCCGCCTAGCAGCCCGATCAGGGCGAACGCCGCCGGAAAACCGGTCAGGGTAACGGCAAGTCCGATCAGGGGCGGAATGACGACGACCCCGGCAAAGGTGAACATCAGTGCGATGCCGGTGGTGCGGCCCATTTCATTCAGTTTGACCGATCGGATGATCTCGGCGAAATACAGGCCGGTCCAGCTGTTGCCGAAGGTTCCGAGAACCATGGTCGCCAATATAAGCGCGGCCGGGGATGCGCCGGGCCGGGCGACGGCGAGGAATATTCCCACCGCCGCGATGATCGTGATGCCGATCACGACGAAGAACGGAATCCGTTCGCCCAACCGGTCGGCCAGCGTCCCCCATCCCATTCGAGCCACCAGTCCGGACATCTGGAAAACGGCGATCATGCCGCCCGCTGCCGCCAGGGACAGCCCCAGATGCTCGACGAAATAAAGCGCCAGAAATGCCGTCAGCGACATCTGGACCCCGGCATAGCAGAAGGCGCCGGCCCCCAGGCTCAGCATCCACGGCCCCAGCGGCGCGTTCTCCGGCCCCATCCTGCCTTGCGCCGGCGGGGGCGTGCGCCGGTCTATCGACCGGCATCGGGTCAGGATCACGAGGGCAATGGCAAGCCCAACGGCGGCCGGTAGCGCCAGGCCCCAGCCCCAGCCCAGCGTCGCGATCAGAAAGGGCATCGACAATCCGGCCAGAGTGCCGCCGATCGGGACGCCCGTCTGCTTGGCCGCCATGATCGTGTTCTTCCAGCGCGGCGGAGAATGGGCTGCCAGAACATGTGAACTGGCCGGCGTCAGCGGTCCGTAGCCGAACCCGATGATCAGCGCCGACAGCCCCAGCAGCCACGGTGTGCTGGCCCCCAGCAGTGCCAGCCCCGCCACCGTCAGAAGGATGCAGGCGGTGCTCGTGGTCAAGGCGCCAAGGCGCGCAAAGGCAAATCCGGACAGACCGCTGGCGGCCATGGCGGCCAGATAGGCCAGAGCGGTGTACGAGCCGATCAGGCTGGACGACACATCGGCGCGGTCCGCGATCAGCGGCGCCAGCACCGGGGCGGTCATCAGGAAAAACGACCCCACCGCCTGATGTGTAAATGTGATGGCGAGCGGTGCGGCAACGTCGTGTTCGACCATAGACCGCAGCGTGTAACCCGTTCGGGTTCTCACGTTGTGTTCCCCTGGCACCTGGCGGCTCGGTCCACGGCGGATCCTGCGGTTTCCAGCACCCGGTCGAAATCGTAATCGGTAAAGCGCTCTGCAAAGAGTTCGAGTTCGAGCGGCACATCCGGGTGCGCGCCGATCGTCTGCCGAAGGGCGCGCGTGATGTCGACCTTCCCGTGGCCGGGCAACGCCCGGGCCAATGCGAAGCCGGCGTCATCGACCGCGACATCGCAGAACTGAACGAGGCCGATGCGGGCCGCGGGGTCAAATAGCGCCGCATCCAGGCCGGGGTCCCACCAGGAATGGAAAAGATCGATTGTCATGCGGGCGTTGTCGATGCCGGCGATTGCGTCGGCCACCTGCGCGATGGTGCTGAAGCAGCCCTTGTCGTGAATGGCCGCCGGGTGAACCGGCTCGACCAGCAAGGTCACATCAGCGGTGCGGGCCTGCTCGGCCAGTCGATGCAGTCCCGCCGTTGCCCGCTGCCGGGCGTCTGTCATAGGCATGTCGCCGATGCCGCCGGCTATGATGTTCAGCCCATTGGCGCCGAGAGTTGCGGCACTGGCGATCAGCCGCTCGTTCTCTGCTGTCTGGCGCGCCTGAACGGCGGTATCGGCGAACAGGAAATAGCCTGCGCTGTTGACCGAACTGACGCCGAGGCCCCTGCTCTGCAAGGCGGCGGCAATTTCGGCGACCGGCATTTCGGTGAAGGCGCGGGCTGTCAGGCCGACGCTGTCAAAGCCACTCCCGGCGACCCTGTCCAGGAAACCCTCAAGCTTCATATTCGCCGGACAGGCATAATGGCTGATCGAGCGGGCCGGCCTGCTCTGGCGGGGGGCTCCGGAGAATGATGGAGGCGGCATGGTTGTTCGAGGTCCGTTCGCGCGCGGGAGGAAACCGGATGCCAGTCTAAAGGGAAGGACTGTAGCCGCGGGGGAATATCAGTCATGCCGGGATGAGATCGAGGCGAGGCTCTGGAACGATATATCGCCTTGGCATAACTGTTAGGCATACGCATCGGCTTGCGAGCATGCTCAGTAACGTCAACGCTTCTTCCAGCGACGATGGTGTGTCGTCGCGGCGCCGTGGGATGCAGCCGATGACCAACACCGGGACCAACAATGGTCAGAGATATCGGAAGATGGCGGGGGAACTGATTGTTCCCTTGATCATGGTTGGCTTTCTGGGCGCCTATTGGTGGCAGGCCGCAGGCCTTTCCGCCAGCGCTGTCAGTTTTCCGATGACGCTGACCGGCGTTCTTGTCGTCTTGCTGGTCGTCCAGATCGTCCTGTCATGCCGCGAGATATGGAAAGCAGTGCCCGGCGATGCCGAAGATGGCGACGCCGGATTCTTTCAGCGGATCAGAGGGCGCCAGCTCGTCGCCCCGGCCCAGCGCCTCGGTATGATGGCTCTCGGCGCGGGGTTGTTCGTCTACTGGCGCGAGCTTGGCGGCACGCTGGTAATCCTTCTGTTTACCTTTGGCGTGCTGGTGATGCTGGGCGAACGGCGCTGGCCCGTTCTGCTCCTCATGCCGGTCGGGCTGACCGTTGCACTCAGCTATCTGTTCAAGGCCGTCCTCAGCGTCCGTTTTCCGGACGGGCTGCTGGCCCTGTTTTAAGCCCGTTTCCGTCGCACGGGTTTTCTGAATTGTCGATGACGTATCGATCGGAGGACGGAATTTGAGTATCTTTGAATTGATCGGCGTTGGCCTGACGGCGGTGTGGGGTATCGAGCCCTTTGGCTGGATGCTGCTGGGCACGTTTCTGGGGATCATCGTCGGCGCCACGCCCGGCCTTTCTTCCGGCATGGCGGTGGCACTGCTGCTGCCGATCACCTTTGCCATGTCGCCCCTGAACGCGCTGATCTTTCTGACCTCGACCTATGTTGCCGTCACGTATGGCGGGTCGCTGACGGCAATTCTGCTGAACACGCCCGGCGCGCCGGAAAACGCGGCGACGGCGCTTGACGGCTATCCGCTGACCCAGCAGGGCCGGGCAAGCGAGGCGCTCGGAACGGCCATCATGTCATCCGCCTTGGGCGGCTTGTTCTCGTATCTGATGCTGCTTGTGGGCATTGGCGCGCTGGCGGCATTCGCGCTCAGATTCGGACCGCCGGAACTGTTCCTCGTGGCGCTGATGGGGATCGCCATTCTGGGCACGATCGGCTCCGGCTCGCCGCTGAAGATCCTGGCCTCGGGGGTGTTCGGACTGATGCTGGGCACGATCGGCCTGGTGCCGACGGGTGAATGGCGAGCGACGTTCGACAGCCTTTATCTGGTCGAGGGCATGCCCGTCGTGCCAATCCTGATCGGATTGTTCGTCGTGACCGAATTGCTGGTGCTGATCGGGCGCGAATACGTCGTTCAGGGCAGCAGCGGTGTCGACCAACGCAGCATCGCCGGCATGAAGCGCGGTTTCGGCGTTCCGTTCCGGCACTGGCGAACGCTGCTGCGCTCCGGTCCGACCGGTATGCTGGTGGGAATGGTGCCGGCAGCCGGCGGAACGCTGGCGGCATTCGCGTCATACGCCCTGGCCAAACGCGCGTCGAAGGATCCCGACAGCTTCGGAAAGGGCAATCCCGACGGCATCGTGGCTGCGGAATCCTCCAATAATGCCTGTTCCGGCGGCGCCCTGATGACGACCATGGTGCTGGGGGTGCCCGGCAGCGTCGCGACGGCGGTATTGCTGGGGGCGATGACCATGCACGACCTCCGCGCCGGCCCGCAGCTGGTGCATCAGCAGATACCGGTCGTCTACGGCCTGATCATGGCCGCGATCATCTCGCAGGTCTTCATGGTGGCAATGGCGGCAGGGGCGGGCTACGCGATGACCGGTGCCCTTTCGGTCCGGACCCGAATCCTCGTGCCCGTGCTGATGATGTTCTCGATCCTCGGGGCGTTCGGACTTCGCAACGCGACCTTCGACGTCTATCTCATGCTGGGGTTCGGGCTGCTCGGCTTCTTGATGCGGTACTACGACTACTCGCCGACCGCGGTGGTCATGGGCGTGATCCTCGGCCCGATCGCTGACAACGAACTGATCCGGACGATGCAGCTCTATCGGGACAACTGGTATCTGTCGTTTTTCGAGCGGCCCGTGGCGTTCGCGTTGCTGGTCGTGCTGGTGGCCAGCCTGTCGATCGGTGCCTACAAGGCCTTCAGGGGCAGCCGCGCGAAGCGCCGTATGCGGTCGCTGGTGGGACCGGGTACACAGATGCCGGTCGACGACTTCTAGCGACCGGCACCCGCTCTTTTGCTTCGCGGCTTCTTCTCCGGCATCCCTTCAGGGGTGCCGGAACCGCGTTAGGTGCCTCGGTTCAGGCCAGGGCGACCCGGCCGAACCGCTCGCCGGAGAGTTTGAAATCCAGCGTGCGGGCAATGGCCCACATTCCCGCCAGGTTGGTGGTGATAATCGGTTTGCCGACCGCCGCTTCCATCGCCGTGATATGAGCAAGGCAAGGCATGTTCCCGCCCGGCATGACGATGGCCTCGGCATCGCTACGGTCGACACTCGTGGCCAAATCGATCAGGCGGCTTTCGTCCAGCGCGGCGATATCGAAATTGGTAACGATGCCCAGCCCCGACATACCGGATACGATGAAACCGGCGCCTTCGAAATAGCGTCTGGTATCGCGGTTGATGGTATCGGCGAACGGCGTTGCCAGCGCCAGCCGCCGGACGCCCAGTGCGTTCAGCAGGTCGACCATCGTCACCCCGGCGACGAGCGCCGGTGCCCCGCTGGCATCAGAGATGCGCCGGGCCAGATTTTCGTCGTAGTCGTGTCCCATGACGAACGACGCCGCCGATTGGCAGAACAGCACGACATGGGGGTGAGCCGCGCCCAGCTTTGCGGCCTCGATATCGATCTCCGGGTCCTGGCCGGCAATGCCGGCGCGGTCGACGCGGGTCATCGTGACCCGGGCGAAATGCCAGCTTACCTCCAGCGGTCCGATCGAGTTGTACTCGCGCTCCAGCGTCGTGTTGGACGAAGGTATCAGCAGTCCAGCCCTGAAGCGCCTTTGGGCGGGGGCGGCCGGAGCCGTGGTGTCGGTCATGGAGGCGGCCTTTTGCGAAAATTGAAGGGTGCCGGGACTGCCACGCCGGTCGCGGTTCGCATCGGACAACGGTGGTGGACGAATGACGGCCGATACAGCATAGGCGTCTGGCGCGGGCAATCGTACGGTGTCATTCCCGATAACAGATATGCCTGGCCCATATGGCGGCGCGGGGCGATACCCGCATCGGCTGCGGACCATGCGCGGGTCAAACGAAGGGCTGCAATGGATGGGGTTGGGGTACGGTGATATGCCGGATCAGTATATCTGCTAGGCACCTCATCGGCTTGTTCCCGGACGCCGGCTGGTCGACTGTGATCGGACGCCTTCGATCCCCGAACGCTCAATCCGGCAACTGGCCAGCAACTGGCCGCGGGTCGACAGGGCAGACAGGGGCGGGCGCACCGGAGTTTCTCGGGAACAAGTTGGCATGCTGGTCGATCTCCGCAGCGACACCGTTACCAGACCGACGCCCGCCATGATGGGTGCGATCGCTGCGGCGACGGTTGAAGACGCTGCGCGCGGTGCCGATCCGACAGTCGACCGGCTGCAGAGCGCCGCCGCGGTGGTCACCGGCAAGGAGGCGGCCCTGTTCGTTCCGAGCGGGACCATGGGCAATCTGACGGCGCTTGCCTGCCATACCCGTCCGGGCAATTTGGTTGTCTGCGAAACATTGGCCCATGTCGTTCGATCCGAGCGGGGTGGGATGGCGGCGGTCGCCGGCGTGCTGCCGATCCTGATCGACGGCCCGGACGGGTTGCCGGACCCGGGCGCCGTGCGCGACTTGCTGCGCTCGCCCAATGCCCGGACAAGACGAAATATGGCAGGCCGCGGGCCGGGTAATGTCGGCCTGATCTGCATCGAGACCAGTCATAACGGGCGCGGTGGCGTCGTTCCGCCTCTGTCCGGAATGGCGGCGATACATGAACTGGCGGCCGAGGCCGGGATACCGATCCATCTCGACGGCGCCCGGATATTCAATGCCGCCGTTCGGCTGGATGTCACGGTCGGCGAAATCTGCCGATATGCCGACAGCGTCATGTTCTGCGTGTCCAAAGGTCTGGGCGCGCCGATCGGATCGCTGTTATGCGGCGATCGCGATTTCATCGAGCGGGCAAAGTCCACGGTCAAGATGCTGGGCGGCGCGATGCGGCAGTCTGGCCTGATGGCCGCCGCCGGACTGGTCGCCCTGGACGAGGGGCCCGCCCGCTTGCCGCACGACCACGACACGGCGCGAAGGCTGGCCGAAACACTGGCCGGGCTGGATCCGCGGCTCGTCGACATGGACAGCGTACAAACGAACATCGTCAACCTCGATCCCTGCCCCTTCGACGGTCATGCGGCGGCCTTCGCCGACGATCTCGAAGCGCGCGGCGTCCTGATCGACCGTCGCGATGACGGGACACTCCGCCTGGTAACGCATCATCAGATCAAAGACGCGGAAATCGCTGTCGCGGCCGCTGCCCTGTCGGCGGCGTGGCGCGAATTCGTGCGCGACCCCGCCCATCGCCTTGACTGGAAAAGGAACTAATTCATGGGCAATGTCCTGGTCGGAATCGACGTTGGCGGGACCTTCACCGACGTCGTGGCCATCGACCGAGATCGGGCGGAGTATCATTACTTCAAGCTGCCGTCGACGCGGGAGAATCCGGCCGATGCCGCATTGGAAGGCCTGAGCCGGGTACTGGAAATCGCCGGCGAACCGGCATCCTCGGTCAAAGCTTTTTCGCACGGTACGACGGTCGCGACGAACGCGATCCTTGAAGGTCGATATGCGCCGACCCAGCTCGTCTCGACGGCGGGTTTCCGGGACATTCTTGAACTGGCACGGCAGCGGCGGCCGCAACTGTGGAATCTGGACCGGCCCAAACCCGATCCGATCGCGCCGCGCGACCGCCGGTTCGAGGTCGAGGAACGTCTGGATGCCAGCGGCAGCGTGGTCACGCCCCTGTCGGCGGAATCGCTGCGCCGGCTGGTCGAGAATCTGGCGCGATCCGACGGTCGAACAGTGGCAGTCTGCCTGCTGCATTCCTATGCCAATCCTGCCCACGAGGCCGCGATTGCCGAGGCCATCAAGCAGGCGCTTCCCGATATGTATGTCTGCTGTTCGAGCGACGTCGTCGGCGAGTTCCGCGAATACGAACGCTTTTGTTCGACCGTTCTGAACGCAGCACTGCTGCCGGTGATGGGGCGGTATCTGGGCGCGCTGGAAGACGGTGTCCGTGATCAGGGCGCGCCGGCCGGCGTGACGGTCATGCAGTCGAACGGCGGCACCATGTCGGCCGAGCGGGCACGGGAGCGACCGATCGGCACCTTCCTGTCCGGACCCGCTGCCGGTGTCGTCGGTGCGATCGCCGTCGGACGCGACGTTGACACCCCGGATTTCGTCACTTTCGACATGGGCGGCACCAGCACCGATGTCTGTCTGGTGGAAAATGGCCGCGCGCCCATCCGCCGCGATCAGACCGTCGGCGGCATGCCGGTTCGAACGCCGACCGTCGATATTCATACCGTCGGTGCGGGGGGCGGCAGTATCGCCTGGATCGATGACGGCGGCCTGCTCAAGGTGGGCCCCAAAAGCGCCGGGGCACGGCCCGGTCCGGCCTGCTACGGCCATGGCGGGACCCAGCCAGCGGTCAGCGATGCCAATGTGGTGCTGGGGCGGCTGAACCCTGTTGCCCTGCTGAACGGCCGGATGAAGGTCGATCTGCCGGCCGCGCACGCTGCCCTGTCGAACCGGATCGGCGATCCGCTGTCGCTCGACGCCGAGCAGGCGGCGATCGGTATTCTGCAGATCGTCAACGCGAACATGGTTCAGGCGATCCGCGTGATTTCCGTCGAACGTGGCTATGACCCGCGCGATTTCGCCCTGATGGCGTTCGGCGGTGCGGGACCCCTGCACGCGGCGGAAATCGCCGAAGAACTGGGCATGCGCACAGTGGTCGTCCCGGCGCGGCCGGGTCTGCTGTGCGCGCAGGGACTGCTTCACTCCGAGCGCCGGACCGATTTCAGCCGCACGCGGATCATGCCCGTCACGCAGGCGACGCTCGCCGATCTTCGGACTCTGATCGAGGGGATCGACGAGGAAATGGCCGCATGGTCGACGAGCGAAGCCCTGGATCGTGAGGCGCTGACACTGCGATACGCCGCCGACATGCGCTATGTCGGCCAGGACTTCGAATTGCTGATCCCGTTCGATCGCGCTGCGGTTTCGGGCGGCGGCATCGTCGACGATCTGCATGCGTCCTTTCACAGGTTCCACCACGAGCATTACGGCTATGCCGCCGAAGGCAAGCCCGTGGAACTGGTCGCGGTCCGGCTTACGGCGATCGCGCCTGCCACACCGCTGCCGGCCGCAGCGCACGCGCCGGCCGACGGCGACGGCCGCACCGGAGAGCGTCCGGTCTGGTTCAAGTCCACCGGCGTCACGGCGACTCCCGTTTATGACCGCTCAAGGCTGCCGGCCGGGACGCGTCTGGAGGGTCCGGCACTGCTGGAACAGATGGACAGCACCACGGTCGTACCGCCGGGCATGACCGCCCGCCTTGCGGCTTCCGGCGATATCGTCATGACGCGGAACGATGCCGCTTCGAACGGAAAGGACGCGCAATGACCGGCGCTGCTAAAGACCTGGACGGAATGGACGCGATCTGGGTGGAAGTCATCGCCAACCAGATCATGGGCGTGGCCGAAGAAATGGCCTCGACGCTGATCCGGGCGAGTTTTTCCCCGAATATCAAGCAGCGCGCGGATTGTTCCACGGCAGTGCTGGCCCCGAACGGCGACGTTCTGGCCCAGGCGCCGCGCATCCCGATCCATCTCGGGTCGATGATCGGGGCGATCGAGCATCTGCTGCACTTTCATCCTCTCGACACCCTGTCGCCGGGCGACATGTTCCTGGCCAACGATCCCTATACCGGCGGCGGCCAGCATCTGCCGGACATCAACTTCGTCGCCCCGGTCTTTTTCGAAGGCCGGGTCGCGGCCTTCGTCGCCAATATCGCCCACCACGCCGATGTCGGCGGTATGGTCGCGGGAAGCGAATCCTCGATCTGCCAGACGATTTTCCAGGAGGGCATCAGGCTGCCGCCGGTCGCGATCGTGCGCGGCGGCGTGGTGAACCGCGACATTCAGGAAATCATCACCCTGAACTCGCGCACGCCCGAGGAACGGCATGGCGATATCCTGGCACAGATCGCGGCCAACACCGTCGGCGTCCGGCGTCTGACGGAATGCATGCAAAGATATGGCCATGACCGTGTCATCGGCGCCTGCAACCATTATCTCGATGCGACGGAGCGCCGGTTCCGCGCACGGCTCGCCGACATTCCCGACGGTGTGTTCGAGGCCGCCGATGCCCTGGATCCCGATCTTTATGGCAATGGCGAAACCGTGCCGATCAAGCTGCGGCTGGAGAAAAAGGGCACCGAACTGATTCTGGACTTCGAAGGCACCGGCCCACAACTGCCCAGCGCCCGGAACCTGCCGGTAGGTGCCCTGCATTCGACGATCTACTGCGTAGTCAAGATCCTGCTGGATCCGGACCTGCCGGCGAATTCCGGCTATTTCCGCGCCATCACCGTCAAGACGCCCGAAGGCACGGTCGTCAGCCCATCGCCCGGTGCGGCGGTCGGCGCGCGTGCTCTGGCCTCGGCGGTGGTTGGCGACGTTGTGGCGTCGACGCTGTCGCAGATGGTGCCTGAAAGCGCGGTTGCCGGGTCGGGGCCGCACCATCAGGCGACATTCTCGGGAACCTACCCGTCCGGCGGTGTCTGGGTCGACTATGAGACCTTTGCTGGCGCGCAGGGTGCGCGGCCCTATCAGGACGGCATGGACGCGGTGCGGATTCACGCCTCCGGCGCGTCGAACCTGCCGGTCGAGGCGCTGGAACACGCCTATCCCCTGATTATCGAACGCTATGCCCTCAGGGACGACAGCGGCGGCGCGGGACATTATCGCGGCGGCTGCGGGCTGATCCGTGATTATCGGGCCCTGTCGCCCATGACGGTCAGCCTGTCGGCCGAACGCCAGGCCGTGGCGCCGCGGGGTGTCGATGGCGGCCGGGACGGGGCGACCGGCGCCTTCGTGCTCAATCCGGGGCGTTCGGGCGAGCGCAGACTGCCCTCGGCTGTGGGCGAACTGGCCATGGCACAAGGCGATGTGCTGAGCATCCGCACACCCGGCGGCGCCGGCTTCGGCGACCCGGATCGCCGCGACCCCGCGCTGCTTGAGAAAGACATCCGCGAAGGACGCGTCACGAAAGGGGGGGCCGGACTATGAGCACACAGGCCGAATTCAGATCGCTGTTTCCGGTCTTCGACCGCCGCATCTATATGGATATCGCCGCGCGGGCGCCGCTGTCGCGCCCCGTTCGTCAGGCCTATGACGCATGGCTGGACGACTGGCAGGGGACGGGCGGCACCAAGGACCAATGGATGGCCGCGCTGGAGCGGACCAGGGGGAAGTTCGCCCGGTTGATCGGCGCAAAAACGTCCGAGGTGGCGTTCACCAAGAACGTGTCCGAAGGGCTCAACATCATCGCCAACGCCATCGAATGGCGGGCCGGCGACAATGTGGTGCTGTGCCCCGACGTGGAGCATCCGAACAACATCTATGTCTGGCTGAACGAGCGCCGGCGCGATGTGGAAATCCGCATTGTGAAGTCCGACCATGGCCGCGTCCGCCCGGAGGATTATTTCGCGGCCATCGACGACCGTACGCGCCTGGTCGCCATTTCGCAGGTTTCCTTCGCGCCCGGCCGGACCCTGGATCCGACGCCGATCGGCAAGTTCTGCCGCGAGCGGGGCATCTTTCTGCTGGTCGATGCCGCGCAATCCGCCGGCGTCATGCATGTCGACGTCGAGGCCATGAACATCGATGCACTGGCGGTCAGCAGCCACAAGGCGATCCTGGGGCCATACGGCATGGGGTTCCTCTACTGCCGCCAGGAGTGGCTGCAGCGTATGCAGCCGGTTTATCTGGCGCGCTATTCCGTCCTGGTCGCCGAAAGCGATCATGAAGAGGTGATGGGCACCTTCAGCTATCAGCTTCCCAACGACGGCCGCCGTTTCGAGGTCGGAAATTACAACTACAGTGCCGCCATCGCGACCGAGGCGGCGCTGGACATGCTGCTGGAGGCCGGATCGCGGACCATCGAAGCCCATGTCCTGAACCTCGCCGATACCTTTACGAAGGGTCTGGAGGCGGCGGGCCTGGAGGTGTGCAGCGGCCGTCGGGATGACGGGCTTTGCCAGATGGTAACCGTCGGCCAATGGGGCAGCGGCGGGCACTACAGCAGCGACGACGAATCCCTGACCCGGCTCTTCGAGCTGTTGCTTGAGAATGGCGTGACCCTGTCGCTGCGACGCGGTCTGGTCAGATTTTCCCTGCATTACTACAACAACGACGACGATATTCAGAAAGTGCTGTCGCTGGTTAAAAGCACCAACTGAATAATGTAACAACAATGACATCAATCTAAACAGTGGAGGCATAAAATGCCAAGAAACATATCAAAACCGACCTCGCGTCTGGCGTTGCTGGCGACCGTGGGTGTGGCTATCGGCAGTCTGTCGATTGCCGACTCAACCGATGCCGTGGCACAGGATTGGCCCGAGCGCGATATATCCGTGATTGTCGCCTTTGGCGCCGGTGGCGGCACCGACCGCCAGACACGGGTCATGGCGCGTCATCTCGAAGAAGTCCTCGGCGTGTCGGTCACGGTACAGAACGCGCCCGGCGCCGGCGGACAGGTCGGGGCGCTTACCGTCCTGCGCGAGGAGCCGGACGGCTATACCATTCTGTCGACCAACCAGCCCGACCAGAGCATGACCATCGCCCTTCAGGATGCGCCGTATGATGCCGACGACTGGGCCATCCTGGCCGTCGACATCTACGATCCGCGCCTGATCGTGGTCGCCAATGATTCGCCCTATGAAACCTGGGCTGATTTCGTCGAGGCGGCGCGCGAAAATCCCGGCGAGCTCTCAGTCAGTGCCGTGACCGGCGGCGCTCAGGATCTGTTCGGCCGCTGGATCATGGACGTGTTCGATCTCGACGTCAATCACGTCGGCTATCCCTCAGGTGGTGAAGCGGGCAGTGCGGTTCTGGGCGGTCATGTCACCGCGAATATCGGCGACGATTTCTCGCGCCTGAACATGCGCGACGACGTCCGGGGCCTGCTGCTCGGGTCGCCGGAACCCAGCCCCCGCTGGCCCGAAGCGACGCTGATGGTCGATGCGCTGGCCGAAGAAGGCCTGGAGCCACCGACCCCTGACTTCCTGGCACGGTATCACGTCTATGCCGTCCCGGCGGCCATGGTCGACGAGCACCCCGAGCGTTTCGCCCGCCTTCAGGACGCCATCATCTCGATCAAGGACCTGCCGGAATACCAGGACTTCATCGCCGAAAGCGGCGTCGAGGACCTGTCGGTCATGGAGCCCGGCGAGAATTACGAAGAGAACTTCCGCCTGTCGCTGGAAGCGCTTGGCGAGATCAGCGATCTCGCCGCCCAATAGTGCTCACAGGTAATCCCGCCTCCTGACGGGGCGGGGGCAGACCGCGAAAACGGGCCCGGTTCACAACCGGGCCCGTTTTCGCGTCTGCCCCCCCGGCGAGCCTGCCGAAATTTGTTGCCGGTGTTGCAAAACCGGGCGGCACGGGCGTTTGGGAGGACCGAACCGTGCCGCCCGGCAGGCGGCGCCCCAATCAGGGCGCTCGCTGGGATCTCCTCGACACGCGATTGAGGAGCGATCGAGGAGAGTGCGCGCGAGGGTGCTGGAGTGGCGGTCGCGTCTACCCTCCGTTCGGCAGCGCCGTCTCCAGACCGCCGTCGCCGGCGAAGCGGCGAACGACGTCTTCGGCGAATGTCATGTCCATGCAGTCGTCAAAAGCAGGTTTGCGCTTGATGAAGCCGCCCGACACGAGGCCTGCGGCCTGCCGGTCGAAGCCTTCCTCGGCCATGGCCGGTGTCGCGCCCCAGATGCCGAGCTTCAGGTAGCGGTCGATTGCGGCCGTCAGGATGGCGCGGTCGACGCCTTCGAAATAGGGCGCGACCAGCGTCGCGATGGCCTCGCTGTCGCGGCTGTGAATCCACTGCTGTGCCACGAACATTCCATGGACCATGGCGCGCGCGGCGGCGGGGTTTTCCGTCAGCCAGCGCCGGGTGGCGAAAAAGGTCGTGTAGCTGGTCAGGCCGCGATCGGCGGCCGCGTACCAGACCGATCCCCGTCCACCGGCAACCAGCTCTTCAACGATCGGCTGGAATGTCTGGATGACGTCGGCGCGGCCGTCGGCAAGGGCCGCGACGGCATGGGGCATCGAGAGATTGGCGATGCGCCGGATGCTGGCGGGGTCGATGCCGACGCGGCGCAGGTCTTCTTGCAGGCATAGCCAGGGCGTCGGCACTTCCGACACCGACACCAGCGTCAGATCCGCGAGATCCCTGAGGTGGAAGTTGCGTGGCGTGCGCCCGACCAGAAAGAAGGGGTCCCGGGTGACGACCTCGCAGAATCCGACGACATGCTGTCCGCGCGGTTGGTCCGGCGGCCTCTGATCGGCGTCCTGCATGAGCCGCATGGGACCACCCCAGGCGACATCCGCCTTTGCGTCGCGCAAAGCACCGCAAACATCGGCGCCGGGCGGGACGGCACCGAAATCGATGGTCAGCCCTTCCTTCTCGAAGACGCCGAGCGCCAGCGCCGCGTAGAACGGCGTGTAAAAGACAGCCCGGAAGCGTTCCCAAAGAACGACATGCACAAGGATTCTCCGGCATTGATAACCGCGGTCGCCGCAGGTCGGATCGCGTCGAGCCAGGGCGGGCGAGGGTTCTAAAGGAACCGGAACGGTAGCACCGCCGATGCCGGGAATGCAGGTAGAAATTCGATATATCAGGATTGCGCTTTCGGAAAATGCGCTTTTGAAAGCTGGTAGCGCGATTGACGGTGTATTCTCTGAGGCTATCGAATGATCTCACGTTGGGGCGATGGCCATGTTTCGAATGTTTTCCAGTCGGCTCGCTGGCGCCGTGGCGCGCGGGACGGGCGACAGGCCTGTGGGCCTGAATGTCTTTATCCTGCCGGCTGACACCGCCTATCCGTTCATCGCCTGGTGCTATGCCAATTATGCGTCGGGCGCTGTGGTCGATTTCTCCGACCGCGGGTCGCCGCTGTTGTTCGCCGACACCGCGACGCCGGTGGATGTGCGCACGGCCGCTGCCCGGTATGACGTGATGAAGGCCGATACGTGCAGCCGCACACCGGCCGATCTCATCGCCGACTGGTCAGACGACCTGGTGGCGGTCGGGATCGGGTGTTCGGTGGTCGTCGATCATGCGATGACGGCGGCGGGCATCGGCCTGAAGCATATTGCGCGTTCGGTGGCTCTCGCCGTTTACGAGACGGCGGTGCCGACCCGTGCGGTCGGTCCGTTCTCCGCCCGCCAGCATGTGTCCATGCGCATCGTGAAGAAGGCGCAGGCCGATGACGCCGTTGCGGTCACCGGGCGCTATCCCGTGCTTCATGGTGCGCCGGTTCATGTCGGCGATGCCGCCGAACTGGGGATCGCCGATCTCGCAAAGCCGGTGCTGGGAGCGGGCCTGATGCCGGATGACGACGAGATCTGCCTTTTCTGGGGCTGTGGTGTGACCCTGCGCGCGGCGTTGTCTGGCACTGTATTCTGGATGGCCAACAGCGAAGGCAGCCTCGTTGCCACGCCATTTCCGATATCGGCCTTTCGCACGCCGGATCCTCGGGCGCCGTCCTGAAGGCGTACGCCGGTGCGTCAGCCGGCCGCGCTGCCGAGCGCGTCATCGACCAGATGGCGCACCCATTCGACATCGTCTCCCGACAGTGTGTCGATCAGGCCCTCGCGCAGATATGCCGCAAGCTGCGCTCGCGGATCGAGGCCGGCCCGATCCATCGCCGCGATCCGGGGCGGGTTATAGGCATGGCAGCGTAGCGATAGCCCGACCTCGCGCAGAATGCGCGCCTGGTCGGGGTCGAAGACGTCAAGATCGATGCTGAGTTGGTCGAGCCGCGCCGACTGGGCAACGGCCAGCGGGTCGGGATGACGCACCGGCACGATGCCGGCGGTCGCAACATCGGGAAGCCTGTCCTTCAGCCACCCCAGCCACGCATGGTCGAAGGACAGCAGCATCACCCGGCTGCGGTCGTGTGGATCGGCCAAAGCGCGTGCCAGTGCGGCCGCCATGGTGGGCAAATTGCGCTTTTCCTTTATCTCGACCTCGATCATGAAATCATGCGCATGCGCAAAGTCGAGCGTCTCGGCCAGCGTTGGAATGCGTTCGCCGGCAAAGCCGGGCCCGAACCACGACCCGGCGTCGAGCCGCTTCAACGCGCTGAGGGTCATATCGGCGGCGGCACCGGTGCCGTCGGTGGTCCGGTCGACCAGGAGGTCGTGGAGAATGACGATCTCGCCGTCGGCGCTCAGAACGGCGTCGATCTCCGCCGCCGTGCCGCCGGCCTCGACCGTTGCCCTCAGGGCGGCGAGCGTGTTTTCCGGGGCTGCGGTGCAGTGTCCGCGATGGCCGGAAATCAGGGGGCGCGCGCCGTCGGCTCTTCGGAAGCTTTGAGCCATTTCGAATGCCTCTGTCTGCGGATGAGGGAACCTGGAGGCTGCCGGTGCATCATACCGCCGGCGTTGCGATTCGTATTCCACATTCTTGACACCGGCACATTCCTGAACGAAAATTCCAACCGGACTATGTCATAAAATGTTCATTTCACTTATATGTGTTTGAAACATTCCAAAGATAAATAATGGAAACACCCGATCGGCATTATTGGCGATCGCGATGTGAAACCTACCTTGGGAGGTACCATTGGCATTCATTCGTACGACAATGCTGGCGACCGCTTCGGTTGCTTTGCTTGCCGCTCCTGCAATCGCACAGGATACGATCACGCTCGAAGCATGGACCGTCGGACCGGACGATCCGTCCGAGCCGCGGGCCGACAATCTGGAACGCGCCGTTGAGGCCCTGAACGGCACCCTCGAAGAGGAAGGCGCCGATTACAGGGTCGAGATCGAAACCGATTTCGACACTTCAGACTGGGACAGCTATCGCCGCCGCGTGCTGCTGTCCTTCGAATCCGGCGATGCGCCCGATATCGTCTCCTCCGCCCATATCGACGTTGCGCCATGGTCTGATGCCGGCTTCATCGCGCCGCTGGATTCCTACATCGACGGCAACGACCGGTTCGACGACATCGTTCCCGCCCTTTGGGACGCCGTTACCTATCGCGGCTCGCGCTGGGCGATACCCCAGGACACCGAGGCGCGGCCGTTCTATTACAGCAAGCCGCTGTTGGCGGAACTGGGTTGGAGCGACGAGGAAATCGACGGTTTGCCGGACCGCATCGAATCCGGCGACTTCACCTGGGATGACGTGATCTCGGTCGGCCGCGAAGCCGTGGAAGCCGGTGTCGTCGAGGAAGGGCGCGGCTATTGGCACCGCCCGGTGAACGGCCCGGATTTCTGGCAGTTCATGCTGCTGCACGGCGCCACGCTTCAGGATCCCGAGAGCGGCAACCTTGTCTATGACCCCGAAGTCGGCGAAGAAGTGTTCGCCATGTTCGAGACCATGGTCGAGGAAGGCGTCCTGACGCCGGACATCAACGGCATGAGCTGGAACGACTTCCACGCCCAGACCAGTTCGGGCGAGTCTGTTCTGTTCTGGTCGGGCGGCACCTGGAACTGGGCGGAATGGGCGACCGGCCAGGTCGCCGACAGGGGTGGCAACGAGTATCTGCAGGAAACGATCGGTTTTGCCCTGCAGCCGCAGGCCGATGCCGATGTCGGCCCGCTGACCCTGTCTCAGCCGCACAGCTACATGATCAGCGAATCCTCCGAGCACAAGGACGTTGCGGCCCGGGTTCTGGCCCATGCTCAAGACCCTGAGATCGAGCGTCATCACTTCCTGACCACGCTGCGCCCGCCGGTCCTGCAGTCCAGCCGCGAACTTGCGGAATTCGAGGACGACTGGTTCATCAGCCGGATCGCCTATATGGCGGATTACAGCGGGTTCCAGCCGCTTCACCCGTCGCTCGGCGTCTATTCGGAGAACTACTATCGCGTTTTGACCGCGGTCGAGCAGGGTGAGTTCGACGCCGCCATGGCGGCGGAGATCCTGGCCGAGGAACTCGCCGGCGATCTCGGCGACGCGATCGAAATCCGGTAACGGCCGTATGACGTCACATCAAACCGAAAGGCGTGCGGGCCCAGTGCCCGCCGCTTCCGGCCCGTTTCCCGGACGATCGGCAGGGCGATCCCCCGGCCGATTCTGGGGACAGGTGCGCATGCCGCTGCTGTTCCTGCTGCCGGCAGGCGTGCTGGTGATCGCCTTTTTCATCTGGCCGGTCGTCAATACGATCCTGCTTTCGCTCACCAATCTGTCGACAGCGAATTTCGGCAATCCCGATTTCGTTGGGCTGGACAACTATTCAACCGTGCTGAGTGATCGCTGGATGCCGCGCATTCTGGGCAACAGTGTTTTCTACCTTGTTGCCACGCTGGCGTTCTTCAATCTGGGTCTGGCGCTGGTCATCGCCGTCTCGACCTCTTTCATCCCGCAGCGGGCCGCCGACGGCATCCGCCTGTTCTGGCTCCTGCCGCGCATCACCTCGCCGGTCGTTTTCGTGCTGATCATCCAGGGTCTGCTGGCCCCCGGTCCGTATGGCGTGCTCAGCCAACTGACCGGCGTTTCGCAAAGCTGGATCAACGCCTATCCCTGGACGGTCATCGTCTTCGCCAACGGAATCATCGGGGCGTCGTTCGGGATGCTGATCTTCACCGCCTCGATCAAGTCGATCCCGGATGAGCAGTTTCAGGCCGCCGCCGTCGACGGTGCCAGCCAGATGTTTCTGGTGCGCCGGGTAATCCTGCCACAACTGCGGTGGCCGATCCTGTTCGTGACAGCCTATCAGTCGCTCGCCCTGCTCAGTTCCTTTGAATACATCATGCTTCTGACCAATGGCGGACCCGGATTCTATACGACCGAAGTCTGGTCGCTGTGGGCCTATTCGGAGGCATTCCAGAGCTATTCGGGAACGGCGCGGTTCGGCCTGGGATCGGCCATGGTGGCGGGGCTTGTCGTCGTGGCGCTGATCGTCTCGCTGATCATCCTTCGGCTGTTCCGATTCAATGATCTGGTCACCAAACCGAAGATCGAGGTGAACTGAGCCATGCCCGGTTTCCAACGTAACTGGTATCTCTGGATGGCATTGCTGCTGGGGATCACCTTTCCCGTGGCGCTCGGTTATCTGTGGCTGATCATCTCGTCATTGAATTCCGAAATGCACGGCCTGCAGCCGGTCGGGCTGTGGGAAATCGACAACTGGCGCTTTCTGTGGGAGCCGATCGGCCCGCGGCCGATGATCTGGACCGTGCTGGCGAACACGCTGATCTTCGCGCTCGGCACCTCGGCGCTGATCGTCACGGTCTCGGCGATGGCGGCCTACGCCATCTCGCGGCTCAACTTCCCGGGGCGCGGATTCATGCTGGGCCTGATCCTGATCCTGCACGCGTTCCCCGCGGTCAGCCTGCTGATCGCGACCTTCTACGTCCTGCTCGCCATCGGGCTGTTCGACAGTCTGCTCGGCGTGGTGTTCGTCATGGCGGCCTTCCTGATGCCACTGGGTATCTGGCTGCTTAAGGGGTTTTTCGACGGCCTTTCCTGGGACATGGAGATGGCGGCACTGGTGGACGGCGCGTCGCGCTGGCGGATTTTCTGGCATATCGCGCTGCCGATGATCCGGCCGGGACTGTTTGCGCTCGGCATCTTTACCTTTCTCGTCGCGTGGGGCGAATTCATCGTCCCCTATACTTTCATCGTCTCAAGCCGGACCTGGATCTTCTCGGTCTACCTGCAGAGTCTTGCCGGCGATATGGAACGCGCCGACTTCGGACTTGTGGCGGCGGTCGGGGTCTTTTACACGCTGCCGGCGGTGATCATCTTCCTGCTCGGCCAGCGCTATCTCCTGCAGATGTATTTCGGGGGTTCCAAGGGATGAGCCAGGAACAAATGTCTCATGCGCGCGGCGTGGACATCGAACTGAGCGATCTGTCCAAGCAGTTCGGCGATGTATGGGCGGTCCGGCCGTTGAACATGGCGGTCGAGAAGGGTGAGATGGTCGCGCTTCTGGGCCCCAGCGGCTGCGGCAAGACGACGACGCTGCTGATGGTGGCCGGGCTGCTCAAGCCGACGGCGGGCAGCGTCCGCTTTGACGGCGCGCCGATCGACCATCTTCATCCGGGCAACCGCGATGTCGGCATGGTGTTTCAGTCCTATGCGCTGTACCCGCATATGACCCTGTTCAAGAATATCGCCTTTCCGCTGGAAACCCAGGGGCTGGATCGCAAGGAGATCCAGCAACGCGTGACCGGGGCGGCCGAGATTCTGGGCATCGTCGACCAGCTTCAGCGACTGCCCGGACAGGTATCGGGTGGCCAGCAGCAGCGCGCGGCCATTGCCAGGGCCATCGTCAAACGCCCGGCGCTGTTGCTGCTGGACGAGCCGCTGTCCAACCTCGATGCGCAGGTGCGCCTGCAGGCCCGTGCCGAACTGCGCCGCCTGCAAAAGGAACTGGGCGTGACCAGCCTGCTGGTGACCCATGATCAGGCCGAGGCGCTGGCCATGGCCGACCGGGTGGCGGTCTTCCACAACGGAACCATCACCCAGTATGCGACGCCCGACACCCTGTATCATTCGCCGGCAACGCTGTTCGTGGCGGGCTTCGTCGGTCACCCGCCGATGAACCTGATCGCCGGCCATTTTCGCCAGGGCCATTTCGACTTCGACGGCGGGCGGGTGGCCTGCCCGGGAATCCCTGACGACAGCGGTCATCTCGGGCTCCGGCCCGAGGAGATCGTTCTGGCTGACGACACGGACCAGGAAGGCGGGCACCGCATTACCGGGACGGTCGATGTCGTCGAGGTACAAGGCCGCGACCGCCTCGTGACCGCCAGCGTCGGCGACAATGTCAGCCTGAAGGTACTGGTGCCCCGGGAGACCCCCGTTCCGGCCCATGGCAGGATCGTATTGTCGATTGCCGGCTGTCGGCTTCACCCCTTCGGCGCGGATGGCCGGCGTCTCGATTGAACCGACCCTCATGGGTCGCAGAAAGAAGCATTATGCACGTTCCCATTCTGAAACATCACAAGCTGCTCACCGGAAACGGTGAGGCACCGCCCAACAGTCTCGACGCGCTGGAAGCGTGTCTGGCGTCGGGCGCCGGGGCGATCGAATTCGATATTCGCGCCGCTGGCGACGACCGTTTCGTCCTGTTGCACGACGCGACACTGGAGCGGGAGACGAACGGTATCGGGCCGGTTTCGGCCATCGACAGCGACGCCTTCGCCGGCCTGACGCTGCGTGGCACTCGCGGCAAGGGCGATCGCGGCAGGACGGCGACACTCGATGATGCCGTGTTGCGGATCGCTGCCCATGGCCGGCCGCTGAAGGTGCAGATCGACCTGAAGGAAATCCGACCGCTGTCGCCGGCACTAGTTGCGGCACTGGCGGCGGCGGTCAGGGAAATGCAGGCGAACCCGGCATTGGAGGTTGTGGTCGGCTGTATCGCCGACTGGAATCTGCGGGCGCTGCGCCGGGTGTATCCGCAAGCCGTGCTGGGTTTCGATCCGATGTTGTATCTGGACCTGCCGGATGCATTGACTGACCAGCCCGGCCGCCGCGTCAATGCCTATGGCTTTTTCGATGAGCATTGGCTCGGCCAGCGGCAGTGGCTTTCTGCGGCCGATTATCTGAACGAGCGGATTCAGGGGCTGATCGAAGGCTTCCCGCATGCGCGGGAGTGCTATTTGCGGGCCGGTGTGGCGCTGGCCGCTCTGGATGCGGGGCTGGATGCGGTCGCCGCCATCAGGAGCGTCCAGCCCGATATGCTGATCGATCTCTGGACGATCGATGCTGTAACACCGGCCGATCAGACTGCACTGCGCCGTCTGCTGGCGCTGGGCCCCGACCAGATCACAACCAACCGCGCGGCGATTCTGGGGCCGATGATCGAGGGCTGGAGGGGGTAGTCGCCCCGTCTTTACGCTCATGAGATGCTGGCGCGCGCGGCGCAGATCACGGCAGGTTTCCCGGCTGCTGCGAAACTGCCTGCCGGCTCGTGCAGGAAGGCCGTCGCGACGGCCGCGGAGGATTGTCATGGATTTCGAGGATCTCGTTACGGCACTGTCGCCGCCGACAAACCGGCTCGGAAAATCCGACGGCGAACACGAACACCATCTCTACGAAGGCGCGGTCATGGTCGCCTATGCCATGCACGTGTTGCGAACGCAGGATACCCAACACGTCCGTGTTCACCCCGATGGAGAACACGGCAAGCAATTCGACTTTGCGGCCTGGCTGCTTCGACGCGACTTTATTAAAATCTCCAGCATCGGCACCACCAGCTATGGCGGCACGTACCGGAATGCCGCAGGCCAGGAGATCACCGTCAATCCAAAGTCGGGGCTGGGTGATGTGGTTGCTGAGGTCGGCAACCACGTCATCTCCGCCGAATGCAAAGGTGGCATCATCAACACGAGGCATTCAGGTCAGGTATCGCGGCTCTACAAAGGGTTGTGCGAGACGGTCGGCATGTTGATGGCGACACCGTCGCAAGGACGGCAGGTGGCCGTCGCCCCTTTCACGGAAGGCACCTTGCGTCTGGCCGAATGATTGGCGCCGCGTTGCGCCTTGGCTGGCATCGAGATCGCCTTGGTAGGCAGTCGCGGCGAAGTCAGGGATGTGCCGCCTGTGGTTTGAGATTGCAGGGCAAAGTCGCCGATCGACGCGACAGCACGAACTGAGGGCAACAGGGGCGAAAACTGCAATTCAAGGATCTGTTGCCGCGCATCTTCCAGGCCAATCTTGCGTGACTGTTTCATCCACGTTGACCCTCGCTGCCACCTTCGAGCGTCAATTGTGTATTTGGGCACGAGCTGTCCATCTAGATGACGCGACGGACATGCCCAAGTTGCGAGGTTACCAAGATTTCCTGGTGCCCTGCGGCGAGTTCGCTGGGATGGATGTTGGGCAGGGCGAGTTGCGAACCGATCTGACCGAGATGTTCATGGTTGCTAACGTTGTTCGCCATCTCAAAGGTTCGCCATGCAAATGGCTGAAGACAATCGCACCGGCGCTATGGGACGATGCCGCCAACAACTATCACGATCTCATGGTGGGGCCGCCGATTCCGAGCGAACACCTGAGAATCCGGACGGGCGAGCGATAACCCACCACCAGAGCCACCAAAGATCAAGCCTTCGACCTGCTCGCGTCGGTGGCTGCTTTTGCGCGCGAAAAAGGTATTGCGCTGAACGATCCATTTTATCTGTCTCAGACTCCGATGCACCTCCCGATATGAGATATCCGTCCGGCATAGTCGTACCGCCTTTACGCTCCGCCTTTACGCTCCGCCTTTACGCTCCGCCTTTACGCTCATGGGGGGCGCTGCTACACCGGCGCCGGGTGCACCCGGCGGCGGGAGACGGTTTGTGGACGAGCGATGGGTGCCGGGGCGGCGCAGCGATGACGACGGCGATATCACGCGCCGCGAGGGTCGATGGCGCGCCCGCCTGGACCGCCTGTCGCTGCGCCGGACGCGCCTCGGCCTGATCCATGCTGTTGTCGTGATCGCCGGGCTTGCGGTCCTCCTGTCGGCGCCCGGCCTGGATATGCGGGTGGTTGCCGGTGCGATCGTTCTGGCGGCGCTCCATTTCGCCTTTCGCCATGCCCGTCGGCGGCTGGGCGGCGGGGCTGAACGCGCATCAGCGATGCTGGCACTGCTTAAGGATCGGCGATTGCGGCGCGCGCGCGATTGGGACGCGATGGCCGGAACAGCGGCGACGGCCGCCGACCGCGCCCACCCCTTTGCTGAAGATGCAGGCATCGTCGGCCGCAACTCGCTGCTGACCCTGCTCGACACGACGACGACCGAACTGGCGCACAACCGTTTGCGATCCTGGCTGACCATGAGCAAAAGCGATCCGGCCGCCACGGCCGAACGGCAGGCGCTGGTGGCGGAACTGGAACCACGGACTCATTTTCGCACGCGTCTCAGAATGGCGGCGCGGCATGCCGGGGGATGGCGGCAGATCGACGACGGCCTGCGGCGGGTCGACCCGCCAGCGCGACCCTGGTGGCTGGTCGTGTTTCATCTGGTTTGCTGGGGCCTGGTCGCCCTGGCCTGGGCCGGATCGGGCAGCCTGTGGAGCTTTGCGCTGTTGGTGCCGGCTGGCACGGCCAATCTGGCGGCAACGCGCGATCGCAACACCGGACAGACGGCGCATGAATTGCAGACACTGCTGGACGATGCGTCGCGCGTCTTTGCGGTGATGGAGCGTTATCGCGCCGGTGCCGGGGCTCCGGCGCTTGCCGCCGTGCTGGCGCCGCTGCAGGATCGGCGAGAGCCGCCGTCGGTGCTGGCACGCCGGGCGCGGCGGGTTTTCGGCTGGGCTACGGTGGAACTGACTCCGGGATCGCGTCTGGTCGCCAATCTGCTGGCGCCGTTCTCGGCGCTGCTGCTGATCGCCATGGCCCGGGTCACCGACCGGATGGCGGAATCCGTCCCGGCCGCCGTCGATGCCTGGGGGCAGATCGACGCCTGTTCCGCCCTTGCCACGATCGTCGATCTCGGCCGCGCGGATGAAGGGTTCGTGTTTGCGAGCTTTTTCGAGAAGGGGCCCGTCGTTGACGAAGCGGCCCCTATGCTCGTCGCAGCGGATGTCGGGCATCCCTTTCTTGCCGAAAAAACCGTCAACCCCGTCGTCATTCCGGCCGATGGACGTCCGGCTTTCGTGACCGGATCGAACATGACCGGCAAATCGACCTATCTGCGGTCGATCGCGATCAACCTTGCCCTGGCCAATGCGGGCGCACGGGTGCAGGCGACGCAATTTTCAGTAAGGCCATTTCGACTGGTCACCAGCATCGCGCCGCATGACGATCTGGTGTCCGGCGTCTCGCGCTTCTATGCCGAGGTCGAGCGTGTGGCCGGGATCGTCGATACCATGGACCGACCGGGACCGGGCACGCTGTTCCTGATCGACGAGATATTCAGCGGCACCAATGGTCTGGAGCGGCGCGCCGGCATCGCCCGCGTGGTGCATCTGCTGGCGCGGCCCGGCAATGGCGGTCTGATCACCACCCATGACGTGGAAACCGTAGCCGAGATCAGCGCCCTGCGCGATTGCTCGAACCGGCATTTCACCAGCACGGTCGTCGCCGACTCCGATGCCGGCCCCGACGGCAAACGATTGATCTTCGACTATCGCATTCGTGATGGAATCAGTCGCGACACCAACGCGCTGTTCATCCTCGACCGCCATGGTATCACCGACCCCGACGCGAGTCCGCATTGCGCCGGCACGTCATAGGTGCCCGGTGCGGGCTCGGGACGCGCTCTGCGGGATGACCCGCGCACAGGGCTCGATCGGTGCAAACCCGTCACATTTGGTGTCGCTTTTATGCCACAAGGCCGGCGCTGATCACCTTCCGGTACCTGAAATAGGTAGGTCTTTCTTGCAAAACAGGAGCTTGTGGAGTTTCTTTGATCTTCGGCTTCATCCGAAATGCAGGGGCGCAAGACTTTATGAGGCGACTGTCGGGACCCACAAGGGGCAGGAATGCCGCAGCATTCGCCGCACTTCTTCTGATGCCGGCGCTCGTATCGGCGTGCAGTGGCACACCGCCGCCGCCGGAAACCGTGGTCGATCTGACTCTCATCGCGACCCCGGATCTGAACCCGGATGCCCAGGGCCGGCCGTCGCCCGTTCATGTGAGAATATTCGAGCTAACGTCTGAAGATCCGTTTCGGGTAACGACTTATTACGATCTGAGAGACGAAGCTGAGGATACTCTCGGTCCGACGGCCATATCCATGCGTGAAACGGTCGTCAATCCCGGCACGTCGGTCCAGCGGACGTTCGAGGTCGAAGACACGGCCCGCGTCATTGCGCTGGCGGCGGACTATCAGGATATCGAGACGGCAATCTGGCGAGCGTATATACCTATACGCACGGGCGAGACGAATCGGCTGCACGGCGATCTGCGCGCCGATGAGGTCACGTTGATTCTGACCCGTCCGCAGCAGGAGGACAGCTGGTGGGATACGCTGTCGCCCTTCTGATGGCTGAACCAACGGAATACGGGCGCGGTAAACGGGGGTTTGATAGTGGGCGACGCGAAAGAGGGCGGTGGCGATGGCGCTAGATGATAAGGTCGTCTGGTACGAAGGCATGTTCCTTCGACCGCAGCATTTTCAGCAGCAGGACCGGTATATCGAACGTCTGATGCGCGAGCGTGTCGTCGCGCTGACGCCGTATGGCTGGGGGTTGAGCGAACTCAAGATCGACCGGTCGGTGCTGGAGACCGGAAAATTTGCGCTTCAGGAGGCACGCGGCGTGTTCGAGGACGGCACGCCGTTCTCACTGCCGGCGCTGGACGATCTGCCGCCCGCTATCGACCTGCCCGAAGGGGCGACCGGCAAGCGCGTCTTCCTCGCAGTGCCCGAGCGGCGGCCCAATGTCGCGGAATTCGGCGCCGCGGAGGGCTCCGACACGATTTCCCGCTATGACATGGCCGAGCAGGAAATTTTCGACACGATTACCGGGTCGACCCAGTCGGCGCCGGTGACCGTCGGTAAGTTGCGCCTGAAATATCTGGTCGAGGGCGAAAGCACCGCCGGATACTCGGTGATCGGTCTGGCGCGCCTTCAGGAGGTCAGGTCCGACCGGAAGGCGGTGCTGGAGGAGGCTTATATTCCGCCGGTGCTCAACGCCGCCGCCTCGGCGACCCTGGCCGGGTTTCTGACCGAACTGACCGGACTGCTGCGCCACCGGGGCGAAGCAATCGCCAGCCGGATCGGCGGTGGCGGTGGGTCGCGCGGCGTTTCCGACGTCTCCGATTTCATGATGCTGCAGTCCATCAACCGTCATGAGCCCGTCCTTGCGCATCTGGCGCAGATCCGCGACGTGCATCCGGAACGGGTTTTCGGGCTGTTGCTGGAACTCGCCGGGGAGCTGGCATCCTTCACAGCCAAGGGCCGCCGGCCACCGCAGTTCCCGGACTATCGTCATGACGACCTTCAGGCATCGTTCAAGCCGGTCGTCGCCGCGATACGCGAAAGTCTGAGCGCCGTCCTCGAACAGTCGGCCGTGCAGATTCCGCTCCAGGATCGGGGCCACGGCGTGCGGGTGGGGACCATCGGCGACAAACGCCTGTTGCGCGATGCCGGGTTCGTGATGGCGGTGCGGGCCGACCTGCCGCAGGAACAGATTCGCAAATCCTTCCCCCGGCTGGTGAAGATCGGTCCGGTCGAACAGATTCGCGAACTCGTTAACGTCGCCCTGCCGGGTATTCGGATCAGGCCGATGCCGGTCGCGCCACGGCAGATCCCGTTTCACAGCACCGCGGTTTATTTCGAGTTGGAACGCGGCACCGAGATCTGGAAGCAGTTGGCGACGTCGGGCGGCATTGCCATTCATGTCGCCGGAGACTTCCCCCAGCTTTCGGTGGAGCTCTGGGCGATTCGGGGATAGGGCGTCATGTCGGACGAAAACCCGTTCGCGGACGACGATCTGGACAAGACGGTCATCCGTTCCGCGCCGCGGCCGGAGCCGTCTCCGTCTGGCCAGTCGTCCGCCCAGACGGGGGAGCATAGCACCGCTGCCCGAAGCTCTGCCGCGCCCGGCCGCAGGGCAGCGGGCATGGGCGCCGCGTCGCCTGCCGCCAACCGGCAGGCCGTGCAGCCCGGTGGGCGACGGACCGCCAACAGGCTTTCACGAGACGGGGCCGGTGCGCCGACGGTGCGGCGGGAAGTTGCCGACGCGTCGCAATTCGTGGGCGGCAGCATCACGCGCCTGATCGATGCCGCAGCGCCAATGTTCGCGCTGGTGGTCTGGACCCGCGACCTTGAAGATCATCCCGATCCGGAAGGGTTGCTGGAACGCGCAATCGTCGAGATCCGCAATTTCGAGAACGCCGCATTGGCCGCGGGCTACACCTCGGAGCAGATCAGGACCGCGCGTTACGCCCTGTGCGCGACCATGGATGACGTCGTCCTGGCGACGCCCTGGGGGGGGCAGAGTGTCTGGAACAATCGCGGCCTTGTTTCCACGATCCACCGGGAAACCCTGAGCGGCGAGCGGTTCTACGACGTTCTCGACCATCTGTGGCAGCGGCCCCAGGATTGTCTGGAAGAACTCAAACTGATGTATATCTGCCTCTCGCTGGGGTTCGAGGGCAAATACCGCATCATGCCGCGTGGCGCGAACGAACTGAACCGCATTCGCGACAAGCTCTATCGGATCATTCATCAGTACATGGACGAGCCGGCGCCGGAATTGTCGCCGGCGTGGCGCGGGCGGTCCGAGGATCACCGACCCCTGGGCGGGGTCGTCCCGCTTTGGCTGCCTCTGGGGGGTATGCTGGCCGTTCTGATCGGCATATTCGGTTTCTATTTCATGGATCTTCGCTCGGGCGTCGCCGATACGTCGCGGTCCATCGCCATGCTCGGCACACCCGTGGACCGTGTGACAGTCGACCGTCCGGACGACCTGCAGCCCGTCGCTATGCCCGATCCTCCGGAGCCGGAGCCCGAACCCGAACCCGAGGCTGCCCCTGTCGTCACCGAAACGCCGCTGGTGCGAATCGCCGGTTTCCTTGAGCCTGAGATCGAGGAAAATCTGGTCGAGGTCGACCGCACGGCCGACGGCATAACCGTGCGCATCATTGCCGCCGATCAATTCGCCTCCGGCAGTACGACGCCGACAGACTCCATGCAGCCCCTCGTCCGGCGTATCGGAGCGGCACTTGATGACGAGGATGGGGGCGTTCTGGTCGTCGGACATACCGACAACGTGCCCGTTCGCGCCGGCGCGCAATTCGCCGACAACCGCGATCTGTCCCGGATCCGGGCGGAAAGCATCGCCGATATTCTGCGATCGTCAATTGGCGATCCCGACCGTGTCGGGGCGCAGGGCATGGGTTCGCAGGAACCGATTGCCAGCAACGATACGGCCCAGGGTCAGGCCCGCAACCGTCGAATAGAAGTGATCCTTCGGACGACGTCCGCCAACGGGATCGCGGAGCAGGAACAGTAATGGCCGGGTTGATCCAAATGCTCGCCACCCGGTGGCTGATGTCGCTGATTCCCGCTCTGGGGATCTGCGTGCTCATCTGGTTCTACGGTCCATGGATCGTGATCGGCGGGTATCAGCCGCTTGGCCCGGAACTGGTCCGCATCGTGATCATCCTGGCGATCATGATCGCCTGGGGGCTTTTCAATCGATCCGACGGCAAAAAGGCCGATGGCGCCGACGAAAAGCCAAAGAAAGCATCGAAGGCCGACGCGAAGACAGAGGGTGCCGCGCCGTCGGAAGATGAAAAGAAGGCCATCGAGCGCGAGGTCGGCTTTCTGCGGCGCGAATTTGCCGGCGCCATGCGCATACTGCGACGCTCAAAAAGCGGCCGCGGACTGGGCGGACGTTGGCGCTATCAGCTGCCCTGGTACATGGTCATGGGCGAAGCCGATGCGGGCAAGTCGTCGCTGGTGGCCAATTCCGGATTGTCATTTCCCCTGGGCGAACCGACCGAGCCGGCGCCCGATCGCGAACTGGACAGCCTCTGGGCGGAACGGATCGGCTTCTGGTTTTCTGACGATTCGGTCCTCATCGAACCGCCCGGACAATTCCTCGAAGAAGCCGCCGATCAGCCGGTCGCTGGCGGCGTCTGGACGGCCTTCCTCGATGAGATCCGGCGCAATCGGCCCCGGCAGCCGCTGAACGGGATCGTTCTGTCGATTTCGCTGCCCGACATCGTCGACCGCGACGAGGCCGAGATCCGCCAGCGGGCGAGCCGCCTGAAGCAGCGCCTGCGCGAGATTCGCACCCGGCTCCGGCTGCGGCTACCGGTCTATGTTGTCTTTACCAAATCCGACCGGCTGGCGGGCTTTACCGAGTTCTTCGATACTTTCCCGCGCGATGTCCGCAATCAGGTTCTGGGCGTAACGCTCCCGCTCACCGAGGAGAAGGCCAACAGTTCCCCGCTTGCGGCCCTGGAACCGGAATTCGATGCGCTGCTGGAGAGCCTGAATGCCCGCGTTCTTGAGCGTCTGCACCAGGAGCCCGATATGGACCGGCGGGGGCTGGCCTTCGGGTTTCCCCAGCAACTGGCACTGGCGCGGGGTCGGATCCATGCCTTCCTGCAGACGCTGTTTCAGGTCAGCCGATACGAGGAATGGCCCCTGGCGCGCGGCATCTATTTCACCAGCGCCGAGCAGGGTGGCGAGCCGGTCGACCTGATCCTGGAGACACTGGCCGATGCGGTCCCGGGCCATTCGCAGCCGGAGCCGCTGACCGGCCGGCGCAGCTTCTTCATCGTCGAACTGCTGCGCGGGGTGATTTTCAAGGAAAGCAACCTCGCCGGTATCGATCCGCGATTCGAGCGCAAGCGGCGGCTGCGATTCATGGCGATCACCGGCGGCACAGCGCTGGCCACGGTGCTGCTGCTGCTGGCATGGCAGGCCAACCACCGCGACAGCCGTGCATTGCTGGATCGCGCCGATCGCGGAATTGCATCGGCCAACCAATCGATCGCGGCGCTGGAAAACAGCGTCGGCAATCTGTCCGTGGTCGGCGACACCGAATTCCGCAGCGTCGCCGCGCCATTGGGAACGCTCGACGCCATGCGCGACGATATCCAGGCCGCGGTCAACGCCCGTCCTTTCCGCACCCGGCTTGGCAACTATCGCGGCCGCACGGTGCTGGAAGCCGCCGACAACGCCTATGATCAGGCACTGGAATCCTTGCTGCTGCCGCGCCTGCTGCTGCAGATGGAGCGCCGGATCCGGGATGGGTCGCTGGGCTATGATCCGTTGTATCAGGCACTGCGCGTCTATTTGATGGTGGGGCGCGAGGGGCCGATGGACCGTCCGGCGGTGATGGCATGGCTGACCGACGAATGGCGGCGGGTGTTGCCGGGACCGGAGAATCTGGCCGTCCGCGACGCGCTTGCCGGCCATGCGGCCGCGCTGTTCTCGCAAGACTACGAGACCCCCGATCTTGACCGGGGAATCGTCGATACCGGACGCGAGCGCCTTGCGGGTTACCCCATGGGCGAACGCGGCTATGCATTGCTGCAAGAGCTGCCCCGGGTGGACAACATTCCACGCTGGCGGCCCGTCGATCATGCCGGACCGCTCGCCGGCCGGGGGCTCGTCCGGCGCTCCGGCCGGTCGCTGTCTGACGGTATGCGCGGTCTTTATACCTATGACGGGTATCACGAGGTCGGCAAGCCCGCCGCCGATCAGGTCGCCCGGGACCTTTCGGGCGAGGGCTGGGTGCTGGGCCGGTCGAGCAATCCCGAAGAGCGGGCGCGCGATGCCGTGCAGATCCGCGACGATATCCTGCAGATCTATGTCGAAGACTATGCGCGCCAGTGGGACGGACTGCTGGCCGACATCTCCATCGCGCCCTTTCGCGATGTCGAGCATGCTGCCGATGTTCTGAATGTCGTCAGCGGGCCGTCGTCGCCGTTGAAAGAGCTGCTGGCGGCGGTCGTGACCCAGACGACGCTGTCGCCGGGCCCGGACGCTTCGGCGGGTAACGGCGATGCCGGCGGACCCGGTGACGGGAATGGCGGCGGCGATGGCGATGCGGGTGCCGGTGGCGAGAACGGCGTCGCTGGCGCGCTGTCGGGACTGGTGCCGGTATCGCTGGCATCGGAAGGTGACCGGGAATCGGCCCTGATGGCCGAAATGCTGGAGCAGGCGCCCGACGCGCCGCCAGAGCGATACGTCAACGACCGCTTCTCGGATCTGCGTTCGGTGGTTGGCGACGGCGATGGTGCTGGCCTGCAAAGCGTTCTCGATAATTTTCGTGATGCATACGAAATATTCACCCGGCTGTCGCATGGGCCGAGCGAGGACGGCGCGATCACCGCTGCGCTCGACGGCTCGTCTTCCGGCGGAATTCCGGTCACCGTCGCCCTGGCCAACGCGGCCGAGGCGCTTCCCGGCCCGGTCGGCGACATGGTGTCGGAAGTTGCGCGCAACAGCCGCGCGGTCAGCTCTGGCGGCGCGCAGGAGGTCATTTCCACAGCATGGCAGGACGACGTATTGCCAGTCTGTTCGGCCGCACTGCCCGGCCGCTATCCGGTTGACCCCGCTGCTGACCAGAATGTGCCGGTCGGGGATTTCGCTGCCCTGTTCAGCCCCGGCGGAACGCTGGACGGCTTCTTCACGACTCAGGTGGCGTCGTTCGTCGACCAACGCCAGGACCCCTGGGCCCTGCGCGACAGTCGTGCGGCCGATCTCGGCCTCGCCGCCTCGACGCCGGCGTTCTTCGAACAGGTCGACGAAGTGCGCAACGCGCTGTTCCCGGACGGCGCCGAAGCGCCCACCATCCGGTTTCAGCTTCGGCCGCGCGAACTGGATGCCTGGGTCGATCAGGTGGTGCTGGACGTGAACGATCGCCGGCTGACCTATGGCCACGGCGTCCGCGAAACGCAGACATTCGAATGGGTTGCCGCCGATGATTCGCAAGTCCGCATATTCTTCACACCCGATCTTCACGGCGAGCCGGGCGGTTTGGTGGAGACCGGGCCGTGGTCGCTGCTGAAATTCCTCGACCACGCCCAGGTGGAACCCGCCGGTGCGCCGGATCGCTATACGCTGACGATCGCGCTCGGCGGGCGTCAGGCAGTGTTCGATCTGACGGCGAGCAGTGTCGACAATCCCTTCGGGGCTGATATTTTCCAGGGGCTCTCCTGCCCGGCGTCTCTCTAATGCGGACACCATTCGATCGGATCAATTGACAATGGCGCTGGATACCATCGAGGCGGTCGGTCCCTACCGTATCGAAAACGTCCTTGGCCGGGGCGCGATGAGCACCGTCTATCGCGGTGTCGATGACCGCGACGGACGGGTCGCGGCGGTCAAGGTTCTGCGCACGGATATTCTGGCCGGGCAGGAACGCACGGCGACGATCGCCCGTTTCCTTCGCGAAGCCGAACTCGGCCGGACGCTCGATCATCCGCGGATCGTACAGGTTTACGATAGTGGCGAAGTCTCGGGCGAACCCTATCTGGCGATGGAATTGCTGCTCGGCAAATCTCTGGCCGAGATGCTGCAGGGCCCCCGCATGCAGCCCGTACACGCCGCGCATCTGGTGACCGAACTGCTCGATGCCCTGGCCTATATTCACAGCCGCGGGATCATTCATCGCGATATCAAGCCGGGCAACGTCATGGTGCGCAATGACGGCCATGTCAGCCTTGCCGATTTCGGCATCGCGCGCGTCAGCGGATCGGAAATGACGCAGATGGGCGATATGCTCGGTACGCCGGCCTATATGGCACCGGAGCAACTGACCGGCGAAGTCGTCGACGGACGCGCCGACATCTTCGCCGCCGGCATCGTCCTGTATGCCCTGAGCACGCGTCGCCGCCCGTTCAACGGCACGGTGGCGACGGTCATGAACGCGATCCTGAACGAGAACCCGGTGCCGCCGTCGCGGATTGACAACCGCCTGCCGGCCGCGTTCGACCGCGTCGTTGCCAAAGCGCTGGAGAAATCGGCCGATCGCCGGTTCCAGACAGCCGGCGAATTCGCCACAGCGCTGCGCCGGATCGTTCCGGATCTCGCCAGGCTGGAAACCGAAAGTACGGCGGCAGCCACCCCCGGAGGGGCCGGTTCGTCGGCCACCGCAAAGCGCACGGTTCGGCCGGACGAGGTGGCGGAGCGGCTGCTTGCCGCCTATGAACGCGTCGCGACCGAGGCACTGGACGAAGCCGATATCGTTCCGATCGAACGGGCCGAAGCCGCGTGGAGCCAATGGGACGGGGCTGCCAAAGACAGCCTGCGGCCCCTGGCCGAGCGCTGGGCGGGCGATATGGCGACCCTGGGCGACGCGGTGGTGACCGGTGCGCCGGTGCCGCGGGGCACGCACCTGCCGCGGGCCGACTGGATGCCGGTCGTGCGGCTCGCGGCGGTCACCCTTCGGCTCGCCAACCGGTTGGGGCTGTCTCGGCTTGTTCGGGCCCACCATCGGCGTCTTTGCGACGAACTGGTCGAGCCGTTCATCGTCTATATCGACACCGCCGGCACGATGCTGTCGGGCGATGACAACCCCGATCTGTCCCGGCTTTCCATGGATCTGTTGCGCCTGGACGTTCTGGAGATGGCGCTGGAGACGCTGTCGGCCTCGGCGGAGTTGCGGATCGTGCGCAAGACCCGCGCCCTGGTCGCGATTCAGGCGATGCGCAAGGTCAACGAAACCGTGTCCGGCTATACCGAGACGGGCGATATGCTGGCCCGTTTCGATGTCGCGCTGATCATGAGCGAGGTCGAGGAATTGATCGCGATCGCGTCGCGGCTTACCGACGATGCGGCGATTCAGGCCGGGCGGCAACTGCGCGAAAAGGCCGAGACGGTGATCCGCGATTTCATCGCCAATGCCGACCGGCTGGCCGCCATGACGGTGGAAGAACTGAGGGAAGCCGATGCGGCCGTTGATGCGCGGGTGTTCGGCGCCAAGCTGCGCCAGGTGCAGGCTCTTTACCATTTCGCCGTCCGATTGCCGGGCGAAAGCCATCGCGCATTGATGGGACGTTTCGCCGAGGCCGTTCATTCGCAGATCGAGGCACTGGCCACTCACCTGATGACAACGAGCGGTACGGATGATGTTTTGTCGACACTGTATGATATGGCCCACGATCTGGGCTGGAATGAACTGGCGCAGACGATTCTGCGCCATCTGAAGAATCGCTGAGAAGGCAGGTATGGAAGACTATTGCCTACCGTCGGACATTTGCGCCGCAGTCGTTGCGTCGAGCTGTCATTCGGCATATCTTTCGTTCGGATGGTTGGGACTAAGCCTTTTGGGTGAGGCGCCTGGCTGTCGGCCCGGGGTGGTTCACAAATCGACAATTCGCGACGCTTCAGGATTGTTGAGCCTCGACTCCTGTTCGCTTCCCAGGGATCGATGGGCGTCGGCCGCCGGGCATGTCCGGGATAACGAATGATCTTAATGTATTCTGAACCTAGGCGGTTGTATTGTGACCAAAGGTCAATTATCCAGAAGTCGGATATTGCGTCCTCTTCGGTCAAGGTCTGCTGCATCACATTAACTTTTTGATAACACAATAGAGTGCGAGCGTGGGTGACTATGGCGACTGAGCCGGTAATCGATATTGAGAGCCTTGTTCTGCCAATTGACGGCGATTCGCCGACCGGAAGCGATATCCGCCAGGACGTGTCGCCGCAGTCAGTCTATTACCAGCTGAAGGACGCTCGCAGCGCCGCCAGGGCGGCAGAGCGTTCAGCAGACGCCGACAGCGAAGAAGGCGGCCTGCTGCCCGAGTGGCGCGCGATTCTGGAATTGGCGCCCAATGTGCTGACGACGCAGGCCAAGGACCTCGAAGTCGCGGCGTGGTACATCGAAGCGCTGGCGCGCGGCTACGGGTTTGCCGGGCTGCGGGACGGATTCGAGCTGTCGCGCCGACTGGTCGAAGAATTCTGGGACGGTCTCTATCCGGAGCCGGACGAAGACGGCATCGAAACCAAGGTGGCGCCGTTCTCGGGCCTGAACGGCGAGGGTGGTGACGGTACGCTCATCCAGCCGATTCGCAAGATTCTGCTGTCCGACGGCGAGGTTCCGTTTGCGGCCTGGCAGTATGAACAGGCACTGGAAATCTCCAAGATCGTCGACGAGGAAAAGCGCACGCGCCGCGTCGAAGGTGGTGCCATGACCATGGACGGAATCGAGGCCAGCGTCCGCGAGACCCCGCCGACCTTCTTCCGCGACCTTCTCGACGATATTCAGGCCGCAATCGATGCGTTCAAGGCGCTGGCCGATGCTTTCGACGCCGCTGCCGGACCCGATGCCCCACCGACGAGCAATATCCGCAATCTGATGCAGTCCGTTCAGGGGATTGCTGCTTCGGTATCGCGCGATCGACTGCCTGCAGCCGACTCCGGGGCCGGTGAAGCGGCGGCCGACGCGGCCGCTGGCGACGGCGCAGCCGCCAGCGGCGGATCTGCCGGCGCCGGGGTCGCGCAGGGCGGTGGAACGGCCGTGCCGACGGGCGCGGTCCAGTCTCGGGAGCAGGCGTTTCAGGTACTGGCGAAGATCGCCGATTATTTCCGCACGAATGAGCCGCATTCGCCGATTTCGTACTCGCTGGACGACCTTGTTCGCCGCGGGCGCATGTCGTTCCCCGACTTGCTGGCGGAACTGATGGATGATGCCGATGCCAGGCGGCGGTTGTTGACGTCGGCCGGAATCAAGCCGCCACAGGATGAAGAAGGTTACTGATGCCGGTCAATGGTGCCAGCGCGAACCGGTTCGGGTGGCGTTCGGCGGCATCACCGGGTCGCGGTATGAATGTCGTTCCAGATCGTCGGGATCGGCTGACAGAATTGTCGAAGACTTGAAGCAGGGGAGTGGTGGTCTATGAGTAGTATTCATCAGAAACTTAACCGCGTGCGCAAGCCGCGTGTCCATATAACGTATGACGTCGAAACCGAAGGTGCAGTCGTTTCCAAGGAACTTCCCTTCGTTGTCGGTGTCATGGGCGATTTTTCCGGTGACCCGACTTCGCCGTTGAAGCCATTGCGTGACCGGAAATTCATTCAGATCGACCGCGACAATTTCAACGATGTTTTCGCTCGGATGACGCCGGGCGTGAGCATGAAGGTCGATAACACGCTGGCAGACGATGGCAGCGAAATGGCGGTCGACCTGAAATTCAAGTCGATGGAAGACTTCGAGCCGGCCAAAGTCGTCGAGCAGGTGGAGCCACTGCGCAAGTTGAAAGACGCGCGTGACCAGTTGCGCGATCTGATGTCCAAGGTCGATCGCTCGGAGGATCTTGAAGGATTGCTGGAAAAGGTTCTTCAGGATAACGACCAATTGAAGGAGCTTTCGGACTCTCTCGGTGTCGAGGCGTCCGGTGACGGGGAGACCAAGGAATGAGCACGGAAGCCGAAGCCCAGGGCGAAGGCGGCGCCACCGCCACCGAAGAAGGTGTTGCCAGCCTTCTTGATCAGGCAATCGGTGCGACCCGGCAGACCGAGCCCGACCGGGCCAAGGAACTGCTGAAGACGCTGACCGAAGAAGCGTTGTCGGGAACGGTTACGTTCGACAAGAACATGACCCAGACCTTCAACAAGGCGATCGCGGCCATCGACGCCAAGATATCACGGCAGCTCAACGCCATCATGCATCATCCCAAGTTCCAGAAGCTGGAAGGCACCTGGCGCGGGCTGAAGTATCTGGTCATGAACTCCGAAACCGGATCGACCCTGAAGATCCGTGTCATCAACCTGCCCAAGAAAGATCTGCAAAAGGATCTTTCCAAGGCGGTGGAATTCGACCAGAGCCAACTGTTCAAGAAGATCTACGAGAACGAGTTCGGCACGCCGGGCGGTGAACCATACGGCGCTCTGGTCGGCGACTACGAGTTCACGAACCATCCCGAAGACGTCGAAATGCTGTCCAGCGTCTCGAACGTCGCCGCGGCTGCTTTCGCACCGTTCGTTTCGGCGGCTTCGCCGAATCTGTTCGGATTCGAAAGCTTCACCGAGCTGTCCAAGCCGCGCGACATGGAGAAGATCTTCGAGTCGGTCGAGTACTCCAAGTGGAAGAGCTTCCGCGAAAGCGACGACTCCCGTTTTGTCACACTGGCGATGCCCCGGGTTCTGTCGCGGCTACCCTACGGCGAGGCCACCAAGCCGATCGACGAGTTCGCCTATGAAGAGGCGCCCGCCGATCCGGCGACGGGTGCGCCCAAGCCCATGGGCCATGACGACTATTGCTGGATGAATGCGGCCTATGTTCTGGCCGGCCGGTTCACCGACGCCTTTGCCCAGCACGGCTGGTGCACGGCGATCCGTGGTGCCGAGGGTGGCGGCAAGGTGTCCGACCTGCCCAGCCACACTTTCGTCAGCGATGATGGCGACCCCGATCAGCAATGCCCGACTGAAATCGGCATCACCGATCGGCGCGAAGCCGAACTGAGCAAACTGGGCTTCCTGCCGCTGTGCCACTACAAGAATACCGACTATGCGGTGTTTTTCGGTGCGCAGACGGCCCAGAAGCCCAAGGTCTACGACCGGCCGGAAGCGACCGCGAACGCCGCGATCTCGGCCCGGTTGCCCTACATCATGGCCTCGTCCCGTTTCGCCCACTACCTCAAGATCATGGCACGGGACAAGATCGGCTCGTTCATGGAAGTGGGCGACTGCGAGGAATGGCTGAACCGCTGGATCAACAACTATGTCAACGGCAATCCGGCGGCCGGCCAGGACATGAAGGCCAAGTACCCGCTGGCCGAAGCAACGGTGAGCGTGAAAGAAGTCCCGGGCTCGCCCGGCTCCTATCATGCCGTTGCCTGGATGCGTCCCTGGCTGCAGATGGAGGAACTGACCACCTCCATGCGCATGGTTGCGCGCATTCCGCAGACCGGTTGATGGTGGATCGATGGGTGCCGGCGCGGGCTTTCGGCGCGTTTCCGGCACCGATCGGATGCACCCGTAGCGTGGCTTTGGCGCTGCAGATCAGGGGGCGGACATGAGCGACGGGCGGCATACCGGCCCAGCGGAAACGCTTGAGCCCCGGGATGCCGGCGGCCCGCCCGACGATGGGGCCGGTGCTGGCGATGGCCCGACGGAACGTTCTGCTGCCCTTCCCAAGGGCGGGCTACGGTCGGTCCTGTTTGCCGAAGCACACAGGCCGACGCCGGCGATCGACGCATTCCTGGATGCGCGCGCGCCGGAAGACGTGCTGGCGCAGTGGTTCGGTGCGCGCCTTGAGGATCTCCGGGACGCGCCGGACCGGCTGATGGCCATGCTCGTCCGCGATATCGCTGAAATCGACGAGGCGATCACAAGGCAGCTCAATGCTATCCTTCACCACCGCCGCTTTCAGCGCCTCGAAGCGACCTGGCGCGGCGTTGCGCTGATCGTTTCGGAATCCGACGGGATCGAGAACGCGGTCATCCGCGTTTTGAACGTGCGGTGGCCGGAAATCGCCCGCGATCTGGACAGGGCTGTCGAATTCGACCAGAGCCAGCTCTTCTCGAAGATATACAGTGAAGAATTCGACATGCCCGGCGGGACGCCCTACGGGTTGCTGATTGCCGACTTCGAGGTTGCCCACAAGCCGAGGCCGGGCACAACCGTCGACGACGTCTCGGTGCTGACCGGCCTGTCGCAGATTGCCATGGCGGCCTTCGCGCCGATCGTGATCGGCTGCGCGCCGGAACTGTTCGGCCTGGAGACCTTCCGGGAATTCGGGTTGCCGATCGATGTCAGGGCGGTGCTCGACCAACAGGAATACCGCCGCTTCAATCGGCTGCGCGAGACCGAGGAATCCCGGTTTCTGGCCCTTGTGGTGCCGCATATTCTGTTGCGGCGGCCTTATTCGCCGACCCATGACGGGGAGATCGGTTTTCCGTACCGCGAAGACTGGTACGGCGCCAACCTTCGCACCATGCTTTGGGGCAATGCCGGCTACGCCTATGCCACTGTGGTGCTGCGGGCATTCGGCCAGTATGGATGGTTTGCCGATATCCGCGGCGCGCGGCGCGACGAGATGGGCGGCGGCATCGTCGATTGCCTGCCCAACATATCGTTTGCGACCGATCGGCAAGGCATTGCCTCGAAATACTGTACCGACGTATCGATCACCGACAAGGTCGAGAACGATCTCAACAGCCTCGGCTTTATTGCGCTGGCCAATGCCAAGGACACGCCCTATGCGATCTTTTACGGCAATCAGTCGGTGCATATGCCGAAGGATATGTCCGACGCCGCTGCGACCGCGAACGAGAGGCTCTCGTCGATGATCCGCTATGTCCTGTGCATCTCGCGATTTGCACATTACGTGAAGATCATGGTTCGCGACCGGGTCGGCCGATTCGAAACACCGGAGACGATCGAGGACCATCTCAGCCGCTGGCTGATGAACTACACGACGGCCAACGACCGGGCCAGCGAGGAAATGAAAGCGCGCTATCCGCTGCGCGACGGGGTGGTGCAGGTGCGCGATGTACCGGGCAAACCCGGCGCCTATCGCTGCGTCATCAATGTGCAGCCGCATTTTCAGCTCGACCAGGTGGTCTCGTCTTTCCGTCTGGTGACGGAATTGAACGCCATTGGCGCGGGCAGCTAGAAGCCGGCGCATGAATTTTCGCTATCGCGTATCAGACAACTTTTTGGGGGGCGACATGACCACCGGCACAGCAGCCAATCTCTACAAAGAAGGCAAACTTTCCGAAGCGATCCAGAACCTGATCGGTGAGGTCAAGAAGCACCCGACGGACGCGAGCGTCCGGGGGCTTCTGGCCGATCTGCTGTGCTTCGACGGGCAATTGGACCGGGTCGACGTGCATCTGAACGCCATCAGCAATCAGGACCCGGAAAAGGGTGTGCCCGTTGCGCTGTACCGCCAGCTGGTGCGCGCCGCCGTCGCCCGCGAGCAACTGTTCGGCGAAGGCCGGTTGCCGGAATTCCTGGAATCGCCGCCCGAGCACGTACAGAACCACGTCAAGGCGGTCGTCGCGCTGCGCGAAGGCAAGCCCGAAGAGGCGCTGGCCCTGATCAACCAGGCCGAAGAAACCCGCCCGCCGGTGGCCGGCCGCATGGACGATGTTCCCTTCAGCGACATGCGCGATATGGACGACGTGTTCGGTCCTGTGGTCGAACTGCTGACAAGCACGGGGAAATATTTCTGGGTGCCGATCGAATCGATCGAACTTATTGAATTCCACGCACCCGAACGCCCGCGCGACCTGGTCTGGCGTCAGGCCCGCATGGTCGTCGGCGAAACCGATGGCGAGGTCTATATTCCGGCGATCTATCCCTTTGCCACCGGCGACGAAACGGTGGAAGACGGTCTGAAGCTCGGCCGGGCAACCGACTGGCAAGAGGCCGAACAGGCGCCTGTTCGCGGACGGGGGCAGCGATGCTTCCTGATCGGCGAGGAAGCGGTCCCGGTCATGAGCCTGACCAATATCGAATTCACGGGCGCGAACTGACCCGCGCCTCCTTTCCGGCCGTGGATGACTCCCTGATACTATGGCCCTGAAACCGTCGACCAAGAATGTTGCCACGCGCGGATCGCTCCTCGATCGCCTTATCGACGACGAGGAGACGCCCCGGGCGCATGCCCTGCGCCTTGGCGATCTGCGCGCCGCAATCCGTCGCGACCTGGAAATGCTGCTGAACACGCGGTACCGATGCGTCGGTTGGCCGGCGGATCTCAAGGAACTGGAGAATTCGGTGTTCAACTATGGCCTGCCGGATCTGCTGGCCATGGATATGGCGGCCGAGGAAGACCGGCTGGCGTTCGTCAAGACGGTGGAAGAGGTCATCAGGCGCAGCGATACGCGGTTCCGCGAGGTGACGATCCATCTGCTGGAAAACAGCGACGAACTGGATCGAACGCTGCGCTTTCGCATCGAGGCGATCGTTCAGGTCGATCCGGCGGCAGAACAGATCGTCTTCGACACCACCGTCGACCCGGCGACCAAGAGCATTACGATAAAGAGCCGATAGGCACGAGCAGATGGGTAAACGCAGGTAGGCATGGTCGACGAACTCCTCCCATACTACAATCGGGAACTGCTTTTCCTGAGGAAGCTGAGCGGCGAGTTCGCGAAGGCTCATCCGAAGATTGCCGCCAATCTTCGGATCAGCGGCGACAGCGTGGACGATCCGCATGTGGCGCGGCTGATCGAAGCCGTCGCGCTGTTGAACGCCCGTGTCCGTCACAAGCTCGACGACGAATTCACCGAGGTCGCCGAGGCGCTGCTCGAAATTCTCTATCCGCATTTCCTGGCGCCCTGGCCCTCCATGGGCATCGTGGAAATGCAGCCCAAGCCCGATCTTGGCGGTGTCTACAAGGTCCGGCGCGGGACCGAGATCGACATCGACGCCGCCACCGGCGAAAAATGCCGCTATCGCACCACCGCCGACGCCGATCTGTGGCCGATCAGGCTGACGGCGGCGTCGCTGCAGCCGGCACCGTTCGTCGCACCGGCCAATCCCCGGATCGACCGCGCTTCGTCGGTGTTGAAGCTGGTTTTCGAAGCGATGGGCGACGAGTTCTCGTTCACCGAAGCGCGCCCGGGCAAGCTGCGGCTCTATTTGCGGGGCGCGCCGCAAATCGCATTCTCGCTATACGAACTGCTGCTGAACAACGCGATGCTGGTCGGGGTCGCGGGCGGCGGCGACGGGGCGTCGAAGGCCGCGCGCTTTCTGGAGCCGGGTTCGATCCGGCCGGGCGGCATGACGGCCGACGAGGCCGCCTTGCCGGCAACGCCGGCGGCGCAGAAAGGATACCGGCTGCTTTCGGAGTATTTCGCCTTTCCGGAGAAGTTTCTGTTCGTCGACATCGAGGGGCTTGCCGACGCCATTCCGCCGGAGGCCGGCAAGCGTCTGGAACTGTATGTTTATCTCGACCGCGCCCAGCCCGACATCCAGCGCAGCTTGACCACGGAAACCTTTGCGCTGGGCTGCGTGCCGATCATCAATCTGTTCGAGCAATCCGCAGAACCGATTCGGTTGTCCCAGACGACCCATGATTATCGCGTGATTCCCGATGCGCGCCGGTCGAACGCCATGGAAGTCTATGCGATCAATGGCGTCCATGCCCTCGACCGGGACGGCTCGAAGCGGGAGTTTCTGCCCTTTTATTCGATCAAGCACACAAGGCAGGACGTGGCCGGCTATTGGTTCGCCAGCCGCCATGCGGATTCCGTGGAAACGACGAGCCGCGAGATGCGCATCAGCCTCGTCGATCTGGGTTTCGACCCGCAGGTGCCGGCTGACAGCGTGCTTCACATCAAGACGCTGTGCACGAACGGCGATCTTCCGGCTCAGATTCCCTATGGCGGCGGCAACCCGCGTCTGGGCTTCGTGTCCGGCGCGGCCGGCGTCGACCGGGTGGCCTGCATCACCCCGCTGACGTCGACGCGGCGGCCCGACTGGGGGCATGGCTCGCGCTGGCGCCTGATATCGCATCTGACGCTCAATCATCTTTCGCTGACCTCAACCGCCGACGGCACCGACGCCCTGCGCGAGATCCTGAAGCTCTACGACGTGGCCGACAGTCCGGAAACGCGGTCGCTGATCGACGGCATCGACAGCGTGCGGGCCTCGCCGGGGACGGCGCGCTATCCCGTCGATGCCGGTGCGCCGCCCTGGGCAGCGGCCGTCTGCCGGGGCGTGGATGTCGAGGTCGTCTTCGATCCGGCCAAGTTTTCCGGCAACGGCACCTTCCTGATGGCAACGCTGCTCGACGTGTTTTTCGGGCTCTACTGTACGATCAACTCCTTTACGCGGCTTACGGCGCGTGTGCGCGGACAAAGTGGAATTCTGAAGCGATGGCCACCGAGAGCCGGCGAACAGCCACTTCTCTGATCGCGCAATTAGAACGCGATCCCGACAGGTTCAGTTTCTTCCAGGCCGTCAGGGTTCTGGAGTGGGCGGCAGCACGGGACAGCGCGGCTGCGCGCAATGCCGCGCGCCATCCGGTCGGCGGCGATGCCGATCCCGCCAGCGAGGCTGTCCGTTTTCGGTCGACCGTTTCCCTGATCCACCCGGCGGCCGAAGTGACGTCTGTCGTTCCGGCCAAGGACGGCAAACCGCCGGAACTGACGGTATCGTTCATGGGGTTGGTGGGCCCGGTTGGCGCTATGCCGGAACACTACACCGAGCAACTGATCGAGGCGATCCGGGCAAAGAATACCGCCTTCCGCGATTTCCTCGATATGCTTCATCACCGGACAGTATCGCTGTTCTATCGCTCATGGGCCAAACACCGCCTGCCGATCGCTCATGAACGGCGGTATGCCGCCGAAGATCGATCGATCGCCGCGACGGGCGACCTGTTTGGTCTGGCGCTGTCGAGCCTGGTGGGCCTGTCCACTCCCGGTCATGCCGGCCGGCTCGCCTTCGGGGACGACCTGGCGCTGCACTACAGCGGCCATTTGTCGAACCGTCGCCGCTCGGCGGTCGGGCTGCAGGCGATGGTGGCCGATCTGCTCGGCCGTCCCGTCGAGATCCGCCAGTTTCGCGGCGCCTGGCTGGAAATGGAGGAAGACTCCCGAACTCGGCTGCCGAGCGTGATGGCGCCGATGGGTCAACACGCCCGCCTGGGCGTGGACGCCATCATCGGTGCGCGCGCCTGGGACGTGCAGGCCGGATTTACCATTCGCGTCGGCCCGCTGGGACTGGACGGGTTCCGCGACCTGATGCCCGGCCAGCCGATGCTGCGCAAACTGGCCGACCTCGTCCGATTTGCGGTCGGGCCGTCGCAGGCGTTTTCGATCCAGCCGGTGCTCAAGGCGGATGCCGTGCCGATGTGCCGGCTGATATCGAACAAGGAAACGGGCCCGCGCCTGGGCTGGAATACGTGGATTCTCGGGGAAACCGGTTCCGGCGCCGCCAGCAGCGATCGTGACGATGCCGTATTCACCATGGCCGATTTTCATCAGATCCTGCCGCCCGATCCTGATCCCGATCCCGATATCGCACCGGATATCGAGCCGGGCGACGTTGACCCGGGCACGCCGGGAGACGGGGACCAATCGGACGCCCGAACAGAAACTTTAGTGAGCGAAGAATCATGACGGACTGGACTGGGGGATACGTCTCGGACATTGAGTATGTGCCGGGATTCTACAGAGAGCAAAGCCCCGGTCAGCTCGACCTGGCCTGCCTGCTGTGCGGGGTGGAACCTCCGCGCAGGCTGGGCGCGGGCGAGTCGTTTACCTATTGCGAGATCGGATGCGGGCAGGGGACGACCGTGATGGCCCTGGCCGCCGCCAGCCCCGAGGGCGACTTTCACGCGATCGACTTCATGCCCGCCCATATCGCGCGGGCGGAGGAAACGCGCCAACGCGCCGGGCTCGGCAATGTCTCGTTCATGGAGGCCGATGTCGTTGCATTAGCCGATGGCGATGGTGCGGGGCTTCCGGCCTTCGACTACATCACGCTGCATGGTGTCTACAGTTGGGTGTCCCCGGCGGTAAGGGCAGGTGTGGTCCGGTTTCTGAACCGGTTTCTGAAGCCGGGTGGTGTCGTCTATGTCAGCTATAACGCCCAGCCTGCATGGTCCGCCATCGCGCCGACCCAACGCATGCTGTACGAGTTCGCTGCCACGGTCCAGGCGTCCAGCGACGAGCGGGCGCGGTCGGGGATCGAGTTCGTAAAGAAGATGATGGCGGCGGGGTCGCCGGCGATCAGCGGCAATGCCGTCGATCAGCTTTTCGACCTGAAGAAAGCGACACGATCGGCACCGGAACGGGTGATCTATCTCGCCCACGAATTCCTGAACGGCAGTTGGCAGCCGCTCTATCATATGGATGTCGCCCGCGATATGGTCGACGCCAAACTGTCCTTCGTCGGCATGGCCACACTCCCGGAGAATTTCGCCGGAATTGGCTTGTCGGACGAGGCCAAAACCGTCGTCAACGGGCTTCCCGACGGACCGTTCCGGGAAACCGCCAAGGATTACTTCAACGGCCGGGGGTTCCGCCGCGATGTCTTCGTTCGCGGGCGACGCGCCGTTGCCGCCGATGAGCGCGAACGCCGTCTGGCAGAGGCGATGCTGGCGCCGGCGGTCGCGCCGGAAGATTTCAAGTTTCAAGGCGATGTTCTGACCACCAGGATCGATCTTGCCCGCGAACCGTACCAGGCGGTTTTCGACGCCTTGTCCGAAGGGCCCCAGCCGGTCGGCGATCTGGTTGGGCTGGCCCACGACAAGGGCGCCTCGGTCACGGCGACCGAGGTTGTCGGCTTTCTGGTCGGGCTGCGTCAGGCATTGCCGGTTCTGTGCGACGTCACGACCGAAGGGGTCGAGGCATGTGCCCGGCTTAACCGGGTAACGTTGGGCGACGCATTTCGCGCCGATCGCCGCCTGAGCTATGCGCTGGCGACGCCGGTCGGCCATTCCGGTCTGAACGTGGCGTCGGTCGAGGCGCTGGTCCTGGATGGACTGTTTCAGGGCGTGCCCGAGACGGTCGAAGCCCTGACAGCTCATGTCTGCGACCGGGCCGAAGCCGATCCGGCCGAAATTCGCCACGACGCGGCGCTGGTCAGTGGCGAGGCGGCGGTTGCCGAACAGGCTGGTGACAAGCTGGACACCGAGACGCCCGGCGGCGACAAGGCAAAACGCGAAGCGAAATACGGAGCGGAGTCAGACAAGAGTGACGACGCAAGCCGGCCACTGGGCGAGCGCGTGGCCCGCAGTGTTGGCTGGTGTCTGGACGAGGCGCTTCCGTTCTGGCGCAAGCTTGGCCTCGCTCCTCCGCCGCGATAGACGAGCGCCTGAGTGACGGCAGGCGGTTGCCGGGATGCGGCTTGCATTGGAATGGATCATTGAGCCGGACGAGCAATTCTATTCCCGCTCGCTGTCGGACTCGCTTTTCAGTGTCAGATACATCAACGCCAGATATATCGCCGGAATAATCCCAAGTATCATGAACTCCAGAAAGCCTGCGGGCTCGCATTCGAGGCAAGCGAATCGATAGGCGACAAAGACTATCGCGGCCAGAATAACGATAAGCCCGATCCACCATGGAAGCATCGGGTTCCGGCTCTGGTTCCGTTTGGTCATTGTCTTCTCTCCGCCCGCTTGGCCAATGCGCAGTTCCCACCAACCAGCTGAATTCTGCGGCAACCGGCTCCGAAAGAAAAGTCTCGGGCCCGCGAGTGTCCCGATGCGTTTTGTCACTCCCTTCCGGCCTCACTTCGCTTACGAAAGTGAGAAGGGTATACCAAAGTGAGGACGCGATCAGGAATGCGCCCCGGTGCACGGGGCCGGCATCTGCGCATGCATTCACCGCTATGCGGAACAGGGGCTCAATCGACCGGCCGCACGACGCAAAGTGAGATATTGTCAGGTCCGCCGCGCTGCATGGCAAGATCGAACACGCCCGTGACGAAGCCGATGTCGTCACCTGCGTTAGACCCGGCGAGGCCGCCCAGTTCACTGTTGCCGATCACGTCGGTGACGCCGTCGGTGCAAAGCAGATAGGCGGCGTCGACATCCACGCCTTCAATGATATGCGCGTCGATGGGTTCCGGGGCGAATTTCCCCCCGATGGCCTGGGTCAGCATATGCCCCCGGCTGCCGGTTCGCCCGTCCGGGCCGGCGGCACCGGGGCTGTCGTCGGTTGACAGGGTTTCCACCGACCGGTCGCGCAGCCGGTAAACGCGGCTGTCGCCAACATTGAAGATCAGCGCCTTTGCGTCCGGTCGATAGACCACGGCCGCAATGGTCGATCCTGGCGGCGACGTGAAGCCGTGTTCCGCCCCCAGACGAACGAGATCGGCGTCCAGACGGCGGACGAAGTCGAACACGTTGCGGGCATCGACGAGATCGCGAGCTTCGCGGCCGAGGCGGGAAATCACGAACCGGCTGGCCAGCGATCCCCCCTCGTGGCCACCCATACCGTCGGCGACGGCACAGGCGAGGCTGGCGCGCGGATCGAGCAGTCTCTGGACCGGCGTTTCCAGGTCCGCGTGGCTGGCCCAGCTGCCGATACCGATCGCATCCTCATTGCCGGCGCGCACGACTCCGCGATTGGTCAGGGCCGTCACGGATAGCCTTCGGGTCATTTTGCCTCATCCTCACGGTCTCGGATCGTTCGCTAAATCCGCTTCAGCACGTAGACGTCTGTTGCATATTCCATTGTGCAGCGATCGTGAAGGCGAACCTGCCAGGGCCGGGTTTCAACCGACTGCCGCGCCAGCCGCAGGCCGGGCAGCGGCGAGGCGCCGTCTGCAAGCAGCGCCTGCAGCCGTTTCTCGGGTGCGCCGCCGTCCGGGCCGCGCTGGGAATGGCCGCCGATCCATCCTTCGATCGGTGTCGCCGAGGCCGACCAGTCGAACGGCGTGGCCAGTATGCAGTGCCCGTCCCGCGTCAGAACGCCGTCGATGGCACCCAGAGCCTGAATCGGCGATGCCACGCAGTCGAGAACGTTCATCGCCACGACCAGCGAAAACGTCTCCGGCTGAAACGGCAGCGCCAGTGCATCGGCGATCCAGAAATCGACCAGCGCGGCGTCGGTCGTATCGACGGATCGCGTGATGCGGCGATAGACCAGGCCAATCTCGCGCAGGCTATAGGTGATCCGGCCATCGGTCAGGGCGTCGCGCCCGATACGCAGCATGCCCCAGGAAAGGTCCACGCCCAGAACCGGATGGCCGCCGGCGTGCTTGGCCAGGTGGAGCGATGTTCCGCCGACCGAGCAGCCGAGATCGAGTATCGGTCCGGGTGCCGGGGGCGACGGGCCGGTCAGTTGTCCCAGTCCGACGTCGACCAGCGCCATGACGCTCTTGGCCCCGTTTCGGTCGGTGTCGCCGCCGTAATGGTCGGCGGCATAGATGGAGGTGTGCTGCCGGCTGATGTTGAACGGAGACCCAGGGTCGAGGCAGTCGCCGATCAGGCTTTCCGAGCCCATCGCCAGATCCCGCCGCGCCATCATGTCCCATTGATGGCCCTGAACCCAGGAACGGACATCCGGGACCAGCACCGGGATGCCATCGATGATCGGATACTCCTGCCGACAGGCTGCACTGGAGCAGACCAGACTCCCTTCGATGATCTCGTCGTCCGTCGACGCCTCGATTCGATCGGCCACCAACGGATAGTCAGCGTTGATCGTCCGGCTGCAACGGGGGCAGATCGGCTTCAAAGCGTCGAAATGGCGTTTCTTCAATAGAACTCTCGATCCTGCGGCCGATCCGGCGTCAGCCTCCGATGATCACGGTCGGACAGCCGGGGGGCAAGACCTTTCCGACCGGGCCCGGTATCGGAGCGACGCAACTGGTGTGGCTGGTGAGGTCGTTGATCCGCGCCGCCGGCATGTTCCCGATCAGCACCGTTGCCGATCCCATGGCGATCATGCCGGGCCCCGCCGGAACGCAGCCGGGCAGAACGCAAGGCATCGTTATGTCGGTCGCGCGGGCGGCCGGCATGTTGCCGATCAGACAGTTCGGCTGGCCCTTGACGATCGCGAGCGGGAGGCCCGGATGGGCGCTTGGCGCCGGGACCGGCGCGGGCGGGTGAATCGGTGCGTGGCAGTGCGGCGCGTCCTGTTTGACCATATCGCCGATACGGGCGGCTGGCGGCATCTGCGTTTCCTTCGTCGGCTATACACGTTGCCCCGGCGCATCACATTCGTGCGCAACGTGACCCGTCCTGATCAGGGTGCTAGCATTTCGGACTGTCAATGGTAACGATGTGGTAACCCCAACGCCATAGGATTAACGCACGAAAGTGTACGCCCGACACCTCGTTGGGGTAGATTTGTTCTTCTGGTTAAGGCATTCTCCGCAACATACCTGATTAGCGCAAAGCCTCGACAGCATAAAGTCGCGTTACACCCGGAAAAATCAATACATTTCAACGTCTGAGGAGGCGAGGGGCAGTGGTAGCCGTTGATCTTCAATCCATGGTCGGGTGGCTGAACCCGCTCTGCAAAAAGACATTGGAGTCGGCTGTAGGGCTGACGATGTCGCGAACCCATTTCAATGCCGAGCTTGAGCACTGGCTGCTGCGGATTCTTGAGGAGAAGGATACGGACGCGGATGCCATCCTTCGCCACTTTGAAATCGACCGGGACCAGGTCGTCAGCGATTTGAATCGCGTCCTCGACAAGCTGAAGACCGGAAACAGCCGCCCGCCGGCCTTGTCGCCGAACATGGTCAAGCTGATGAAAGAGGCCTGGCTGCTGGGCTCCCTGCAATATGGTGAGCGCAAAATCCGGTCCGGACATCTTCTGGTGGCGCTTCTGGCCGATGAGACGCTGGCGCCGCTGGCGCGTGACGCCTCGCGCCAGTTCGATGCCATACCGGCGGACACGCTGCGCAAGCATTTCCCCTCCATCACCGGATCGACCGCCGAGGCGTCGGCATCCGAAGCCGAGAACGCGGCGGCTTCTGCGGCACCGGGCGGCGGTGCTCCGCGTGCCGCGGGCGGCGGCAAGACGCCCAATCTGGACCAGTTCACCATCGACGTTACCGAAGAAGCGCGGGCCGGCAAGATCGACCCGATTCTCGGACGCGACATGGAGGTCCGGCAGGTCATCGACATCCTGACCCGGCGCCGCCAGAACAATCCGTTGCTGGCCGGCGAGGCCGGGGTCGGCAAGACTGCCGTGGTGGAGGGCTTCGCTCTTCGCATCGCAGAGGGCGATGTGCCCGACGTGCTCAAGGACGTCGCCGTCAAGTCGCTGGATATGACCCTGCTTCAGGCCGGTGCCGGCATGAAGGGCGAGTTCGAGAACCGGCTGAAGAACGTCATCAACGAGGTCGAGTCGTCGGCAAAGCCGATCATCCTGTTCATCGACGAGGCGCATAGCCTCGTCGGCGCCGGCGGGCAGGCCGGTCAGGGGGATGCGGCCAACATCCTCAAGCCGGCATTGGCACGCGGCCAGCTCCGTACCATCGCCGCCACGACCTGGGCCGAGTACAAGAAATACTTCGAGCGGGATGCGGCGCTAACCCGGCGCTTCCAGGTGGTCAAGGTCGATGAGCCGTCGGAAAAGGTGGCCGTGGACATGATGCGCGGTCTCGCCCCGGTGCTGGAAAAGCACCATGGCGTGCGCATCATGACCGAGGCCGTGGTCGAGGCTGTGCGTCTGTCGAGCCGGTATATTCCGGCGCGTCAGTTGCCGGACAAGTCCGTCAGCCTGCTCGACACGGCTTGCGCGCGCGTTTCCATGAGTCTGGCGACAACGCCCGAGCCGATCGAAAGCCGCCAGCGCGAGCTGGAGACATTGGCTTCCGAGGCTACGGTCCTGCGCCGCGAAAGCGCCACCGGTTCCAACCATGCCGAGCGTCTGGCTGAACTGACCGACCGGCAGCAGGCGATCGAAACCGAACTCACCGATCTTAACGAGCGCTGGGCCAGGGAACGCGACCTGATCGACCGGATTCGCGATCTGATGGGCCAGATCGAGGAAAAAGTCGAATCCGCGAATGGCGGCCCGGACGACGCCGACGATTTGCGCACGCAATTGGCGACCATCGAAGCCGAACTCGAAGACCTTCAGGGCGATACGCCACTGCTGAAGGGACGGGTCGACGCGCAGGCGATTGCCGAAGTCGTTGCCAACTGGACCGGTATCCCCGTCGGGCGCATGGCGTCGAACGAGATACGTACGGTTCTGTCGCTCAAGGAGCGGATGGAAGAGCGGGTCATCGGTCAGCCGCATGCGCTGGAAGCCATCACCGAGACGCTCTGGACGGCCCGGGCGAAACTGACCGACCCGCGCAAGCCGATCGGCGTCTTCATGATGGTCGGCACCAGCGGCGTCGGAAAGACGGAAACGGCGCTCGCACTGGCTGAACTCATGTATGGCGGTGAGCAGAACATCACCACCATCAACATGTCCGAGTTCAAGGAAGAGCATAAGGTCTCAATGCTCGTCGGATCGCCGCCCGGCTATGTCGGCTACGGCGAGGGCGGTGTGCTGACCGAGGCGGTTCGGCGCCGACCCTATAGTGTCATCCTGCTCGATGAAGTCGAGAAGGCGCATCCCGGCGTTCAGGATATCTTCTATCAGGTATTTGACAAGGGTATGCTGCGCGACGGCGAAGGACGGGATATCGACTTCAAGAACACCGTCATCATCATGACCTCCAACGCCGGCACCGATGTGATCCACAGCCTGTGCGCCGACCCCGAAACCATTCCGGATGCTGCCGGGCTGACCGAAGCGTTGCGTCCGGAACTTCTCAAGATCTTCAAGCCGGCATTCCTGGGTCGGACGACACTGGTTCCCTACTTCCCGCTTTCCGACGACATCATTCGCAAGATCATCGTGCTGCAACTCAGCCGCATCGAAAAGCGTGTGCACGAGAACTACAAAGCGTCCTTCACTTACAGTGACGATTTGGTCCAGAATGTTGCCGACCGTTGCAACGAAGTTGAAAGCGGTGCTCGTAACATCGAGCAGGTTTTGACGCGCGGATTGCTCCCGGAACTCTCCTCGGAGGTTCTGCGTCGCATTGCGGATGGCACAACTTTCTCCGGTATACATGTTTCTCTGGATAGTAACGGGGAATTTGCCTATCAGTTCACTTGAGACTGCATGGGCATTGGTCGATCGGGTAGGTGGGGGCCCGGTGTGTGGTTGATCGCAGGATCAAGATCGGCTTTCCTGCAGGCCGTCGGAACGCTGGGTCCGACGGCCCGGAACGTCGGCACGAAAATCCCCAGGCGCTAAGTCTAGGTTCATAAGGAGAGGAAGCAAGAAATGGCAATTTACGTTAAATACGGCGCACTCAAGGGCGACGCCACACACGAAGAGCACAAGGATTGGCTTGACGTGGGATCGCTGCAATGGGGTGTCGGGCGTGCGATCATGACCCCGTCCGGGTCAACGAAGAACCGCGAAGCGTCGGAGCCGTCGGTAAGTGAAGTGACGATCACCAAGATGATGGACGCGTCCTCGCCGTCCTTCTTCACCGAGGCCGTCACGGGCAACAAGGGTGTCGAAGTCAAGATCGATCTGGTCTCGACCGGAAGTCCCGGCCGGACCTATGCGACCTACACGCTGACCAACGCGCTGGTGTCCGGTTACAGCATGAGTTCCGGCGGCGATCGCCCTTCGGAAAATATCAGCATCAATTTCTCGAAGATCGAATATAAGTACATTCCATCGAAGACCGAGAACGCTGCCGGCAACCAGACGGTTGTCAGCTATGATCTGTCCACGACCAAGAGCGGCTAATTCTTCACCGTCCGCCGAACACCGCGGCACGGATATTTTTCCGTTCCTGGGGCCGGGTGCTTTCCTGTCGTCGATTTTCGACGGGGATGTCTCGGCCCTTTCATTCGCCTTCGGTGGAGTGCTGCAGGATGCGGTCATAACTCGGTTCCCGCCGATCGAAGGTTCGTGAATGCCCATTACCCAGGAAAAGCGCCTCTTATCTCTGGACACGCCGTTCGGGACCGACGAGGTTCTGGCGATAGGATTCCAGGGCAGGGAAGCGATGTCCGATCTGTTCGAATTTCAGATCGACATGGTTTCCGAAGATCCGGCACTCGATCCGAAAAAGATTCTCGGAGCGGACATAACGCTGAAAGTGCGCCACACCGGCGGCGACGAGCGTGTCTTTTCAGGAATTGTCCGGCATTTCAGCCGTGGGATGCCATACGGCGTCAGTCTCCGATCCTATAGGGCGACCGTTGTCCCGACGCTTTGGCTGGCGACACTCAAACGAAATTTCAGGATCTTTCAGGAGAAGAGCGCGATCGACATCGTCAAGGAATTGCTTGGCGAAGTGAGCGGTCTGGATTTTTCCGTCAAGGCGTCAGGCGGAACGACCAAGCGCGACTATTGCGTCCAGTACGACGAAACGGAATTCAATTTCATTAGCCGGCTGCTTGAAGAAGAGGGCTTGTTCTATTTCTTCAAGCACAGCGACGGCGCTCATCAGATGATCATCGGCGATGCGACGTCGCATTACGAAGATTGCGCGGAAGCCGAGGTCGAACTGCGGACGGGCGGCGATTTTCACGGCTCGGCACTCAGGTCCTGGGCATCGGCGGCCGATGTCATCACTGGCAAGGTGACGCAAACGGATTACGATTTCGAGGATCCGTCAAAGGATCTGAAGACCGACTCCACGACGACAGCCGATCCGGCGATCCATAAATCGCAGGAGATCTATCACTATCCGGGCCGCTATACCGAGAAATCCGCCGGAACATCGCTGACCGATGCCCGTATAGAAGCGCATGAAGCGGTTCAGGAGACGGTTGAAGGTGCAGGGTCGACTGCCGGACTGTTTGCCGGCGGCAAGACCACCCTGAAGTCGCACCCCTTCGACGGCGAGTCCGGAACCGGCTTCCTGTGTATCGAAGTGGACCACGAAGCCACCGACCATACGCATCTGGCCCAGGGCTCGGGTGCGCCGACTTACGGCAATGTGTTCAGAGGCATTCCCGACAAGACGCTCTACCGTCCACCGCGCCGCGCGGAGCGGGAGCGCGTTCGCGGCCCGTTGACCGCACTGGTTGTCGGGCCGAGTGGCGAGGAAATCTACTGCGACAAATACGGCCGCATCCGGGTACAGTTTCACTGGGACCGTGACGGGAAAAAGGACGAGAACAGTTCCTGCTGGATCCGTGTGGCGCAAATGATGGCCGGCAAGACCTGGGGAACAATATTCACGCCCCGTATCGGCATGGAAGTCGTGGTGCAATTCCTCAATGGCGACCCGGACAGACCCCTTGTGACCGGCACTGTCTATAACGGCGACAACATGCCGCCTTATACCCTGCCGGACAACAAGACCCAGAGCGGCTTCAAGTCGCGCTCATCCTTGAAAGGCGACGGGACGACGTTCAACGAACTCCGGTTCGAGGACAAGAAAGAAGAAGAAAAAGTATACTTTCACGCCGAGAAGGATTTCGAGCGCGTGGTCGAGAACGACGACACGCTGGATGTCGGCCACGACCAGAAGATCGACATCAAGAACGACCGCACGAAGACCATCGCGGAAGGCAACGAAAAGGTCGATATCACCAAGGGCAACAGAACGACGACGCTGGCCAAGGGTAACGACACGCTGAAGGTCAGCGAAGGAAACCGGGTCACCGAGATCGCCAAGGGTAACGACAATCTGACCATCTCCAAGGGCAACCGCGCGGTAAAACTGGACGGCAGCGGCAATTATACCCTCGATCTTGCTTCAGGCGACGGCAAGGTCACCCTGTCGTCCGGCAGCTATACTCTCAAAGCCAATGCCGGATCAGTGACCGTACAGGCCGCCCAGAACATCGAATTGAAGGTCGGCGGCAACAGTATCAAGATTTCCCAGACGGGCGTCGAGATCAAGGGAACCATGGTCAAGGTCAACGCGCAGGCGAAATTCGAGGCGAAGGGCGCGCTGGCGGATGTCAATGCAAGCGGTATGCTGACCCTCAAGGGCAGCCTCACAAAGATCAACTAGGCGGACCCGGCATAATGGACTTCGGTGACCTCAAGAAGCTGCGATTCGAATTCGCTCGGGACGCGGTGGGCGATCTGGAGCTGTCGGATGAAGCGATGGCCATGCTCAAGGCCAATCCGACGACGCCTGATTTTCTCGGCGCCTGTGTCGAGCAGGGATTGCTGGCCGATGCCGTCCGCGTCATGGCCATTGCCCTGCCGCGCCGCGAAGCGGTGTGGTGGGCATGCCTGAACGCGCGCGCGGCGCGGCGCGACGACGATCCGGCCGTTCGCCTGAAGGCGCTGGAATCAGCCGAACGGTGGGTGTTCAAGCCCACCGAGGCGGAACGTAACAAGACATACGAGCTTGCTGATATTGCCAGGTTCGATTGTCCGGAATCCTACGCGGCAATAGCGGCATTCTGGTCCGGCGGCAGCATGGCGCCGCCTGAATCGGCCGTTGCCGTCCCGCCGGGCGATGCGTTGACCGGAACGGCGGCTGCAGCGGCCGTGCTGCTCGCGGCGGCGCGGGAGCCGAAAACCATCGAAGCATGGTATCGTCGTGCGTTGGAGCAGGCGATCGACATCGCAAAGGGCGGCAGCGGCCGGGTATAATACGCGTCACTGGTTGCCGCGGCAGAGTGGAAATCGAAATGAAGCTCAAGATCACCATGATCGAAGGAACGCCGCAGGCCGATGACGGGACCATACGCGTCGTCGATACCGGCAGGGTCACTATCGGCCGTGGCGATGACTGCAGCTGGAGCCTTCCCGATCCCGATCGCGCCCTGTCCAAGCACCACTGCGAGGTGCTGTTTCAGGGGACGGTTTTCGTCCTGAAGGATACCAGCACCAACGGTGTATTCATGAACGACGGCGCCGAGCCGCTCGGTCGGGGAAAGTCCGCCGTGCTCAAGAACGGCGATACCTTTCGGGCTGCCGACTTCGTGTTCCGCGCAGATTTGATCGGCGACGAGATCGATCCGTTCGCCACGCCGGAACCGATAGCCGCTCCGGCCGGCGTCGCCAGGCCCGCACGGGGCGACCGCAGTTTCGTTGACCCCGGGTCGCCACTGGACAGCAATGCCTTTTCAAGCAACGCAGCGGACCCCTTCGACGCATTTGCCGGATCGCTCGACGATGGCGGCGACGACGGCTTCCTGACGAACGCGAAAACCGATGGCTGGGCTGCCGGCGCCGACGACACCACTTCCGAATTCGCCAGCGGGTGGGGAGACGACTGGTCGACCGATAGCACCGGCGACGAATTCGCGTCGGGATCCGATGGCGGCTTCTTTGACAAGTCCGGCCCTGACGGCGGCGGCTTCGATGCTTTCTCCGCCTCCGACCCGATCGGTTCCGAAACCGGGTCGGTGCCATTCGGTCCAGGCCCTGAGTTGGCAGGGGACTCCGGCGGAGACGCACCCTGGGGCGGCGGTGCGGTGGATCAGGATATGGGCGCTGCCGGCCGCAGTTCGGCTCTCGCGGCGATCCTGATCGACGCGCTGCTGATGACCGGGCGGCATCACGAAGCGATTGCCGGGCGGCTCGGCGTTCGACTGGGCGCGGAGGGCGGCGATCTGCCGGCCGTCTCCGGCGAATCGCTTGTCGCTCATCTTCTTCAATTGCCGGGCGATGAGGGAACCGCAATGGCGCGGGGACTCGGCCGCGCCGTCGTCGCCCAGGCCGAAGCCATAGCCCAGACGCTCGAAGCCGGCGGAACATCCGGCGCTGCGGATGGGGGCGATCCCTTCGGCGACGATCCATTCAAGTAGACACAGCTTCGCGTCCGACGGTCCTTCGTTCTATCGGCGCCGGTGCGATCGTCTGGTTTCGCTAGTTTTCAATGTCGTCGCCGAGCGTATCCTCGACGTAAAAATGCAGAATGAACACTCTTGCGACCGCGCCGAGGGGTGTGGCGAGGGCCAGTCCGTAGAGCCCGAAGAGCAGGCCCAGCACGATCTGGGCAATGAAGATGAATGCGGGCGGCATATGAACGGCCCGGCGCTGGATCATCGGTGTCAGGAGATAGCTTTCCAGGGTCTGGACGCCGATATAGACGACCAATGCGCCCACGATGCCCGGCCACCCGGCAGAGATGCTCGCCAGCATGATGGCGAAGCCCGCGATCAGTGGGCCGAGGGTCGGCACGAAGGCCAACAGGCCCGCCTGTAGCCCCAGGGCAAATGCGGGTCCGACGCCCACAAGCCAGAGCCCGCCCCAGGTGAAAAGGAAGATCACCGACATTGTGATCGATTGACCCAGGAGCCAGTGCCGCAGGGTTCGTCCGGTCTCATCGAGGACGTCGCGAACATGGGATCGGCGGCTCAGCGGAACCAGCAGCAGCATCGCGTCACGATAGATCCACGGTTGAGCCGCAAAAAAGATGCCGAGGAAAATGATGATGGCGGCATCGCCAATGACGCCACCCGCGACCGCGATCGCCGTCCAGGCCGGTCCGAAAAGCCCCTGAAGATTGGGCATCAGGGACTGGAGAGCCGACGGGCCGATATCGCTGCCGGATCGGCGGTCAATGGTGCCGCCGCCATCGGTGTCCGAGTCGCCGAATATGCCCGGACCGTATTCCTCGATCAGACTCAGAATCTCGTTCGATTGCTCCCGCAGGGTGGCAATGAGATCGGCGATCTGCATCGCGATGGCCGCGCTGCCCCAGGCGAGGCCCGCCAGGAACAGGGCTGCAAGGACGATACAGACGATGGCCAGGCGAATGCCGCGCCCCCAGGAGGGTACGGCGCCGCCCAGCAATCGTGTCAGAGCGTCAAGGAATGCGGCGAACAGGATCCCGGCGAAAACGAGCAGGAAAGCCTTGCTTGCGGTCCAGAACACGAAGATCGATATTGCCGCCAATGCCGTCAGCACGACCCCATATCGAATCGCAGCAAACGGAGCGGACTGGGTCTGGCTGGGCATCAAATCTCCTGGAGTCGCGCTGTTCGTCGTTGCTGTGCTTCCGCGTCGGCCGGCCGATCCCGTCCTCGATACCGGCATCCGGCAGATATTCGATCATTTCGCATTGGCTGGGCCGGCGCCAGTGACATGTGAGGTGCTGCGGTGCAACTGTGCGATCCGTCCGGTCCACGCGCGTCTCTTCACGGTGATTTCACTAAATTATGCTCTTGTTGCGGTATCTGCCGCAGCATAGGCTGCGCGAAAAATTAACGATCGTATCGGCAACCTGCCATCGGCTGTCCGAATCCATGATGCCAATTACGGGTGCCACCTGATGCAAAGGCAGTTCGCCAATTCCCTGAAGATCGTTGCCGGCAGTCTTTTTCTTCTACTTCTTGCCCTGGCGACGAGCGGCATTCTCACCTTCTCGGCGCTTGAGCGGGCGCAACGGGATATCCTTTCCGGCACCTTCGAGTTGGCGGGGCGTGAAGGCGCCGAACAGGTCGAGTCAGGACTGCGCTTCGGCCGCCCTCTGGCTCAGTTCCTGGGGCTGGAGGAAATCCTTCAGGAGATCCGTGGCGACGCGACCGGCATCGACGACGTGCTGGCCGCACTGCCCGACGGGACCATTGTCGGATCGCTGCAGGATGACTGGCCGGCGGCATTGTCCGACAGTATCGCCACGCGTTTTGCCTCTGGCGAAATGTCGGCGGAGTCGACGGCCGCACTGTCGATCGATGCCACGCGCTATTTTCTGACCCCTGTGCTCGACCGCAACGGCGCCGTGGCCGGTGCAATCGTCGTGGGTGTGGCGGAATCGGTCCTTGAGGAACGTCTGGATTCCTCCATTCAAGGCAGCATCGCGTTCATGATTGCGGTTACGGCCATTGCCGCCGTGCTGCTCGCCATCGTCGCCGGACGGCTCCGAGCCCGCGCCGACCAGCCGCAGACTTCCCGCTGGCGCACGCTTCTGGTGCCGCTGATCGTGCTGCTTGGCGCGCAGGCTGCCTATTCGTTCGACGTTCTCAGGATCTTTCAGAACAACTACGCCAGCGCGACGAGCGCCGCGGCCGAACGGCTCGGCGACAGCGTGCACGACGATCTGGCGCAGCTCCTGGGCCTCGGATTGTCGCTGGAGCGGCTGCCGGGGCTGGATGAGCGTCTGCAGCGCGTGATTTCGGTCAGCGATGCCGTTCGAGGCATCAGCATCGTTGATCCCGACGGCACGGTGCGCCATGCGGCCGAGCGACAGCCGGATTCCGTTTCGCCGTTGGCGGCATCCATCCTCGGCCACCCGGTCGATGACATCATACGGCCGTTGACCGGCGCGGACGGCGAGATTGTCGGCGAAGTCCGCGTCACCGTCGATGAGACGGTGGTGGTCGATCAGATGGCCAACCAGGTCATCAACATCGTCACCGTTGTCGTGACGTCCGCCTTCTTCATGATCGAGCTGTTCATCTTGCTCGATATCCTGCTGAGGCGTTCGGCGCCATCGGTTCCGGCCCTGGAGCGGGTCGGACCCCGGCACATAATTGCGCGGCCCGTCATGTTCGGCTTCATCTTTACCTGGGCATTGCCGCTGTCCTTCGTGCCGCTGAAGATGCGGACATTGGGCGAGAGCCTGTTTGGCCTTCCTCCGGACATCGTGCTGGCACTGCCGATTTCAGCGGAAATGGGTTGCGCCTTGTTGACTGCGGTGGTCGCCGGCCGGATCGCCGACCGCGTCGGTTGGTTCCGCCCGTTCCTGGTCGGACTCCTCATTTCGGCACTGGGCGGCATCACGGCCGCGCTGGCGACCGACAGCCTCGTCTTCATCCTGGCGCGCGGTCTGACGGGCCTTGGATATGGACTATCCTGGATGGGCATTCAGGCTTTCGTCATTCGCTATTGCCCGTCCGAAAGCCGTGGCAGAGCGCTGGCGAATCTGATGGCCGGTATCTTCGCGGGGTTCATCTGCGGAACGGCCGTCGGCGGTGTGCTGGCCGAGCAGTTCGGCTATGAATTCGTGCTGCTCGCTTCGGGTCTGATGGTTGTCGTGCCCCTGGCGCTGGGCTGGGGCGTCCTGCGCGAATTCATCATTGGGCCGCAGAAATGGGATCTGGCCGAATATACAAGGACTGCCAGCGGGGGTGGGTCCGCTTTCGCCGGCTGGAATCGGCTGCTGCTGAGTCCACAATATCTGGGTGCGCTTATTCTTTCTGTCGTGCCGTTCTCCATTGCCCAGGTCGGTCTGCTCTACTTCGCCGTTCCGCTTTATCTGTCGGAAATCGGGTCATCGCAGGCCGATATCGGGCGGATCCTGATGGTCTACGGCATCGTGATCATCCTGTTCGGGCCGATGATCAGTACCTATATCGACCGGCGCGAGAACAAGGTGCCGTTCATCGTTTTGGGCGGCCTGATCGGCGGCGCCGGGCTCGGTGTGCTGTTCCTGGATGGCAGCATGCTCAGCATGCTGGTGGCGGTCTCATTTCTCGGCCTGTCGAGCAGCATGGCCGAGCCGGCCCGGTCCTCGTTCATCCTGAACCTGAAGGTGGTCAAGGAGTTCGGCGTCTCGTCGGCGATCGGGCTGCAACGGGCGGCCGACAAACTCGGCCAGATGCTGGGCCCACTGCTTATCGCTGCCACCTTCACGTCCTTTGGCATGGAACGCCGGGTGGCCCTGATCGGCTTTGCGTTTGCAGCCGCCAGCATCCTTTTCGCTGTCGTTGCGGTGCTCCGATCTCAACGAAGCCCGGTGACAGCCGATGATGATGCCCGCCCGGAGCCTCCGGCCACGGCGCCAGTCTCGACACCGGTCTCGACACCGGCGCGCGACGGCTGACCGATGACAGTCAGCAACTTCGGGGAATTTGCCGATCCGGCGCGCTGCTATCCAACGCTTGGCATCGAACTGGAAATGGCGGTCATCGACCGTGCGGGCCGCTCGGCCTGTGTCGACGGCCATTACTTCGACGAATTGGCCGCTCTCAAGCGGATGGTCGGGCCGGTTTCCACGCAATATGGCGATGGCCGCGCGGTTGGCGTCACCACCGCTGACGGCGTCAATGGCATCGACAACGCTTTCAATCTCCTGGAATCCGCCCTTGCGCCGGAAACCGCCGGCCCGGAAACCCTTAGAAATCTATCAGACAGGATGAACCGCGATCTGGCCTCGGTGTTGAAGGCCTTGCAAGAGTCCGGCGACCTGACGGTGACGTCACTGGCTCAGCACCCGACAGTCGGGATTGGTGAAGAGTGGTATCGAAAGGCGCGCGCGCCGAAATCGATTTATCGCTATCTGGTCGAGCAACGTGGCTGGACCCATGCCATCGGCGTGGACGCAAAGGCCCAGAACGGGCCGACAACCGGGCTTACGGCCGATACGGCGGTGGATGCGTTGAACATGCTGCTTGCGGCCTCGCCGGCCTTTATCGCCCTTTTCGCCAACAGCCCGTTCGAAAGTGGACGGCGAGCCGCGACCAAGGAAACCCGCATGACCTTGTGGCCAAGGATGGTGGCGACCAGCCGCGTCGCGGCCGACCGCGACCGCGTCGGCCTGCCGCCGCGTCCCTTCAATTCGATCGGCGACTATGTCCAGTGGATGTTCGCCGAGGGAACGGTGATGCAGGCCATTCCGGCCCACAATGGCGGATACAAGGACAATGGAGCATTGTACGTGGCAGGGAGCGATCGGCTTACCGTCGGCCGGTTCTTCGGAGGCGGCCCCTGGCCGGCAAGCCCCGTCGGCGGCGGTGCCGAAATAATGATCACGCCGCGGCCCGGCCATTTCACATTTCTGCAATGGTCCAACTTTCTTGACTTCAGACTTCGGTTCAATTTTGAACCAGATCGGCCAACGACAGAAAGTTTGCGCCGAGCTTTCCAGACGCCTGATGCCTTTAACGAAATCTTCGCTTCGTGGGCTAATAATCTGTATGTCGAGAACCGTTGCGCGGGGGCGACTTTCGTGGATGACGATCTGTCTGAGCAGGCTCCGGGAGATGTCGCGGCGTCGGCTATGGTTTCCGTTGCCGCGTTGCAGGCGGGTCTTGTCGCTGCCGCGCCAGCGTCCTGTCGGTTGTTCCTTGAAAAGTGGCCGTGGCAGACAATTCGCGAGCTAAGGGAGGTTGCCATTCGGGACGCACTGAGCGGCGATCAGGCCGCGATCCTTCGACGTTTCGTTGCTGATGTTCTCAGGATTGCCGGCGATCATGTGCCGACACGCGATCAGTGGGCCCTGGCCTATCCGAACTGGGTCCTGGACACCGGCTTGACGGGCGCCGACAGGGCGATTGCCCAGGCCGACCGACTGAGGTTGGAGGGACCCGACGGGCTGGAGCGTCTGGCATCGCTACGCGTAGCCCGTGTGCCCCCCGATCCGCCAACGTCAACTCGCCGCCTGGACCGCCAATGACCGACGGTATACCGCTTGAATCGTTGCTGGACGGGTTTCGCGATCGATACCGAACGCTGACCGTTGCGCCGGAACCGCTCGATCTCACCGATTGCTATTGGTCGGCCGAGGCCGGGCGTCACGTCGCCCCGCGCAGCTATGGCCCGCTGCCGGAATCGCGCGTCCTGGGATATCTGGCGTTTGGCGGCGCCTTTGTCAGGAAATTCGCCAAGGATGCCGACGGGCGCGTCCTGCGGCGAGACGGGCTACCGGTAATTGGCGGGTTCTCGCTGGAGCAGCGGGTTATGGCCTGCCTGTGCCTCTATGACATCCGCAACACGTCATTGTACGAAATCAGCGATGCCATGGACGGTACCCATCGGGTTCAGGGGTATCGTCGGTGGCATCTGCGGCGCCTGATCGATGGCATCCGCGCTGTGCATCCGGATTTCTCGCCGGACGGCGATAGCTGTTTTCTTTTTGCCGGGCCGCGGGCTGAGGCAGAGCCGCGCATTGCGCTCAACGCATTGTGGCTGCGGGCAATCATCCGCGACGGGCGCGACTGCCTGAAGGCAATGTCCGGCGACGAAGCGGACCTGATGGCGGCGGTTTTTCCCGGTTCGGTCCTGGCGGGCGATACCGACGAAATCCGCCGCCGAAGCTATATGTGGGGCCGTGAGATCTGGCAGCCGCAGAGTGCGGACTTCCTGGCCCGCAAGATCGCCACCTGGCGCGACTTTACCGGCCTTTCGCGCTCCGGGTGGGCGGCGGTGTCGGCGCGTTCCTGAAGCGCGTTGCGGCATCGGGCGTGTCCTCTGCGCGATGCCGCAACTGACGACCACCGGTCGGGCGTCGGCAGACCCACTTAGTCGGAACCGGGGCCGATGATCGTCTCGTAGATCTCGTCGCTGGCAAGAAGAAGGTCCACAGGCGGATCGAAGCCAATGCGCTCGGCTGCCGCAAGGTTCAGCGCGATCTTGGGCGGCGCGCTCCAGCGCTGATCGAGCGCCCGGGGTGAGGCACCGTTCAATATGCGCGCGATCGTCTGTGCATGGAACTCACCGACATACGTGAAATCGGCCTGAGCAATGCTCATGAGGACGCCGCGCTGAACCTCGCCCGATCCCAACATGGAGAAGGTTGGCACAAGGTTCTCGGTGATCACATCCATGATCTGCGGGAGCGATGTCTCCGTCACCCCGCGATGCACGGTGATATAGATCGCGTCGACGTCGTCGGCGATTTCGGAGTAGCAGTCGATGACGCCGGCCTCGATTTCCTGCTGCGGCAGTCCGGTATAGGGGGCGTTACACGAAACGATCTCAAAGCCTCGTTCAGTCGCGACCTGCTCGACCGCATTGACACCGCCAAAGGTACGGCCTTCGGCGCTGTCGTCATAGACGATGCCGAGACGCTGGAAGCCGATGATGTCGTGGAACAGGCCCACCTGAAGCTGGTAGCGGTCCGGCTCGACCTTGGCGTGAATATGGTCCATGCCACTGTCGGTGGCGCTGTCAGTGATTCCGGCCCCGATCGGATCGCTGGTCGAGCCGACGACGACCGGCACCCCCAATCCCTCGACGCGCAGATCCTGTCCCGCCCAGGTTCCCATTGCGATCATCAGATCGATGTCGCCGGTTTCGGTGAGGCGCGAAACGACCTCGTCGCGGACTTCCTGGCGCTGATCGGAATTGAAATCGCCCGGCGCGTAATAGGCGTCCTCGACAAACTCGATATACTCGCTTTCGAGATTTTCGCCCATCCAGTACCAGAACTCACCCGGCGTTTCGCTGAGCCCGTCGGGCAGAGGCTCCGGCTCAATCCAGCCCAGATCCATAAGCGATCTTACCGTCGCTTCCGTAATGATCTCGTAGTCCTGGTACTGCCCGCCCTCAAGATAGCCCAAACGCCAGGGTTCGCCGTCTTCGCGGGTCGTAGGCGCCGTCGGATACTGACTGTCGTCGGCCCGGGCATCGGCCGGCGTCGCCACCGCCAGTATCGCGGCACTGAAGCCTGCGAGCAGCGCCGCCGCCGTGACGGTTCTGCATACCTGGAGTTCACGCATTCTAAAGTCCTCCCGTTTCCGCGCGACGGTGCGGATCAAGCCACGGCCGCCGATGCTTCGGACTGTGCCTCTTCCCACCTCAGACACAAAATGGTTATATCGTCGGATTGCATGGCATCGCCAGTATGCGTGCTGACATCGCCTACGACGGTGCTCACGATTTCTGCCGCCGACCGGTCGCCGACCGAAACACAGAGGTCGAAGAGCCGATCCGATCCGTATTCGTTGTTGGCAATATCCATCGCCTCGGTAATTCCGTCGGTATAGAGGATCAGCATGTCTCCGGGCTGCAGCTGCATCGTCTTTTTCGGATAGGTCATTTCTTCCATCGCGCCGGCAGCGGGGCCACAGATTCCGTTCTCGAAATAGGCGTTGCCGGTACGGGTCGACACGACAATCGGCGGATTATGACCCGCATTGGCGTATTCCACGACGCCGGTGCGAATATCCAGTACGGCGATCAGCAGGGTAACGAACATGGCGTTGGGGTTGTCGACGCTGAGATCGTTGTTGACCCGCTCCATCATGGCGCCCGGATCGGAGTCCTGGCTGCTGGCGGATTTTACCAGGGTCTTGGTGATGGCCATGAACAGGGCGGAGGGCACACCCTTGTCGGCAACATCCCCGACGGTGAAGCACAGATGGTGCTCGTCGATGAAGTAGAAATCGAACAGATCGCCGCCGACATGGCGTGCCGGATGCAGCGTGGCATGAAGGTCGATCTGCGGGCATTCCGGGAAGGGCGGGAATATCTTCGGCAGCAATCCACGCTGGATTTCCTGGGCGATGTTCAGTTCGCTCTCGATCCGTTCCTTTGCCTTGGTGGTGTCCAGAAGCGCGCGGATGTTTTCCCTGAGCGAGCCTTCCATGAACATGAAAGCCCGTGCCAGTCCGCCAACATCGGATTTTGACCGGCGTGCAAGCTGTTGCAAGGCAGAATCCGTTTTTCCGGCCTTGGTGAAGTCATGGTCGGGCAGTTCTCTGGCGTAGGCGGTCAGGCGTTGCAGCGGACTGGTAAGTTTGTAGGCGAACATCCAGGCGAGCATCAGCGCGACCGCCAGCACGATGCCGAATATGATCACCTGCCGCTGGACCAGCATCATCGCCGGTCGCGCGATCTCCGCCATCGGCACGGTACTGACGATATACCAGCCCAGCGGGCGGAAATAGCTGACATAGGCTTCCATTTCCCGAGACTGTCCGTCAATTTCCAGCGTATAGCGCACGGCCTGTCCGTCGTCGGCGCCCCCCGCTGCCCGCAGCCGGTCCAGCAATGGCCGTCCGTCCGCCGCCGTTTCGGCTGTCATGATCGCATCGGCCCGACCCGGCGGTGCGACGACCGATTCGAGGTCGCCGTCGAAGATGAAAACGAAGCCGGTGTCGACGACCTGCACGCGTCCGACGGTATCGGCAAGGACGTCGATGGTGGCCTCGACGCCCGCCTGGACATACTGTTCTACTTCATCGATATTGTCGGAGATGCCAAGATAGAGGCCGAAGGCATCGACCGGTGCGAAATGTGCGAAGCGGCGGCCATCGTCTTCGGGATCAAGGCCGTCTTCCTCGTATGTGACGAATGCCGTACCCCAATTCTCGATTTCACCCTGTACGGCGTCGATCAGCGTGCGTCCCTTCAGATCGTGAAAGTCGCCCAGATTGACGCCGATCATCGCGGTTTCCGGGTGAGCGACGATCGCGCCGACCGAATTGGCCGCGAATGCTGTCAGTCCGTCTTCGAGTTGCAGTTCAGACAACCATCCCAATGCCCGCGAGCGCGCCTGCTGCTCCGTCAGCGCGCCCGTTTCGTACATGGCGTGGTAGTCCTCCATCATCTCGGATATGACCTGGCCCAGCTGCTGCAGATTGTCTCGCCGTTCTTCGACGATACGCACTTTCTCCATCAGCAGTTCGCGATACCGGCTGGATACATTGATCTCGATCAGATTGAGAACATTCCGGGCAGAGCGATTTTCGGCGGCGATCAGCGCCTGTTCGACCTCCTGCTGTGTGGAGATCATGACGACACCGCCAGCGCCAACCAATATTACTAGAATGCCGAGAAAAAGCTGCAGCCGGAGTGACTGGAACATCGGATTATCCTTCGGCCATTATCGTTGGGTCCAGCCAGGTCGGTGGACCGGCAGCCGCGGGGTCGGTGGCGGGAAGCAAGGGCCGTCAGAGGCCGGCTTTCTGCTTCGCATCGTCAAGTCCGCCAACGATAACGAAAATTGCGGAAAAGCCGCTTATGTCGAAGACTTCGCGAATATGGGACGACAAGCCGCACAAGATCAATTGGTTTCCAGCGGATTTTATCTTCTTTGCGGCGACAAGAAGCACCCTCAGGCCGGCGCTGCTGACGTACTCGACATTGGACAGATCGACGATGACCGCCGTCGGCCCACGGTCGAGCGCTTGCATCAGGCGCTCCTCGAAAGATTTTGAGGTGCTGCTGTCGATCCGGCCTTGCGGCTCCAATACGACGCCGGTGCCGAGCTGATGTTCGGTGATGTCCATAATTAGCTTACCTTGCGGGCCTGGTTGGGAGGAGGGCATGGTTGGCGGGTGTATGGGAAGTAAATCGGTGCCTCGTGGGAGTTCGTCTCGCCGCGATGGAAACCGGCGTGCTGTTCATGCCGAATCCTGCTGGTTGTTCAGTGATTTGCGCATCATCAACCGATTGTATCCGTTCGTCCGATTGTAATCGACCGAGTCCATGAAGTTCCTGACGAAGTGTATGCCGAGACCGCCGATTGCCCGGTCTTCGAGATCGGCGTCAATATCGGGTGGCGGCATCGACGTGGGGTCGAAAGCACATCCATCGTCTTCCAGTGCCACCGTCAGTTCGCCATCCTTCACCCCAAGTTCGACGACGATATCCCGGTCGCCCTTTGCGCCGCCGTCATAGCCATAGGAGATGACGTTGGTGACGAGTTCGTCCAGCGCGAGTGTGACGTGCAGGCAGGTTGCCATGGGCACGTCGTTTTCCTCCGCGAAGACCTCGATCGCGTCGGCCAGCTTTGGAATCTCGTCCAGCGAGTTCTTCAGGGTCAAGGTGAGCCCGTCGGTCATTGGCGCCACTCGGCAATCAGGATCATCAGCACCCTATAAGAGTGGCCGACAAATGTTTAAGAAAATTGGTTATGGAACGGCATTTTCCGGCATCGTCGATGCTGTGTCAGGCGGGGCTCAGGCAATCACGGGTGATTTCCTGGTACAAAGGTTTCATGTTTCCGCGATAGAGGTGTCGGCGGACGGCGACGTCGACTCTGGTGCGCCATTGCCCGCCATGGATGTCGAAGACTGACATGGCAGTATTGGGCAGCGTCTCGTAAATCGTGATCCGGTCGTCATAGTGACGCTCGACCACGATCACCGACCCGAACGCTTTGACCGCCTCCAGTTGCTCCGACAGGCAGGACGCAACTTCTTCGGCGGATTCGCGGCCGAAAAAACCGACGGCGTCGTCCTGCTCGCGCAATGCATCGACTGAGGGTCCGGTGCAGGCGCTGATCAGCGCCGCGATGCCGGCCATCATGGCGATGACGAAGGATGACTGGGACCTCAACTGCTCTCGCCGCCTCCGCCGGTGGAAATGTGCCGCAACGCCAGCCGGGATGATGCGTCGAGCCTCGCCGGGCGTGCAACGAAAAAGGGCCTGGCGAAGGCTCGATCCTGTGCCCAGGCCGTCAGGCCGGGGTCTATGGACGCCCGCCAGATAAAGAGTATGCTGTCGAAACGAATCTTCCGGAATTCACGTCGCCCGAGCCGATGCGCCCGGGCCGATGCGGTTTACGCAAGAACAACCCGAAGGTCGGAACGCCTGGTGTCGAACGAAACCGAAAAGACCGAAAATCCGGTTGCTGCCGGGAGCGTCGGCAGCGCTTCGGCGATACCGGCGGTATCGTTCATGACGCTGTTTCCGTCGATCATGGTGCCGATGTTCCTCGCCATGGTCGATCAGACGATCGTAGCGACAGCATTGCCGGCCATGGCGGCGTCACTGGGCAATGTCGAGCAGATCGCCTGGGTCGTCGTCGCGTATCTGATTTCGATGGCGATCGCCGCACCGGTGTACGGCCGGCTGGGAGATGCGTTCGGCCGCCGGCGGCTGATGATCGTGGCATTGATCGTTTCCATTGCGGGCAGCCTGCTTTGCGCGGTTTCTGTCTCGCTTGAAATGCTGATTGCCGCGCGCGTCCTGCAGGGGCTGGGCGGCGGCGGGCTGATGAGCCTGTCACAGGCGCTCATCGGACAATCCGTGCAGCCGCGGGAACGGGCCCAGTATCAGGGATACGTATCGGCGGTCGCCATGGTGGCAAGCACGCTCGGCCCCGTGCTGGGCGGCGTGCTGACCGAATTCCTGGGCTGGCGCTCGATCTTTCTGGTCAACATACCGCTGGGCCTGCTGGCCATCTTCCTGGTTATGAAACTGCCCGGCCGGCGCGGCCCCCGAGAGGCGTTTCGCTTCGATTGGGGAGGGCTCATCTTTTTTACCGGCTTCGTCTGGGCGCTGCTCGTACTCGTGGAGCAATCGCGCCGGCGTGAGGATATGGACCCCTATCTGATCGCTGCGCTGGCCGTGACGGTCGTCGTTACCCTGTTGCTGCTCTATTGGCGCGAGAAACGGGCGCTGAGCCCGCTGTTTCCGATCCCGATCATGCGCAACCCGACCATATGGCGCAGCGATTTGCTGGTGATCTGTCACGGCGGCATCATCGTCTCGCTCATCACCTTTCTGCCGCTGTATTTTCGCGTCGTCCGGGGCGCCTCGGCCGCCGAAACAGGACTCTATATGCTGCCGATGGTGTGGGCCATCGGCGTTGGGGCACTGATCACCGGCCAGATCGTATCCCGGACCGGCCGGCTGACGATCTTTCCATCGGTCGGGCTCTCGGTCTTCAGCGTCATGCTGGCGTTACTGGCGCTGATCGCCGGTTCTTTGACCACGCTGCAGTTCTCGATTTACATCGGGGCGGCTGCGCTCTTTCTCGGCACGGTCATGGGCGTCGTCCATGTTACCGTCACGACGGAGGTCGGGGGTAAGCTGCTGGGCACCGTATCGGCCACGGTCCAGTTGTCCCGCTCGCTCGGTGCCGCCTTCGGGACGGCGCTGGTCAGCGCGGTCCTGTTCGCCGTGGTGGCGATGACGGGGGCTGATATGGGCGGTCCCCTGCAGGCGATTCTGCAGGGCGATGCGGCAATCGTGGATCAGCTGAACGCGGGCGACATCGCCGCGATCCGGGCGGATGTCGCGACCGGCTTTTCGGCGGTTTACATGACCATAGCCGCGATGTCGGCCGTCGCCTGCGTGCTGGCCTGGACCATCCCCCGGCGAACGATCTGATGGCAGCACGAACGGCCCACACAGGCTGGACGGGATAGGGGAGCCTTGAATGGCGAACGGCAATATCGAACGGCGGCGCATTCTGTTTCTGAATGTCGGGCATGCCTACGATCACTGGTTCATGCTGATCTACGCCACAGCCGTCATCGCCATGGAACGCGAGTTCGATCTTGGATACGGCGGCCTGATGGCACTATCGACGCCGGGTTTCATCGCGTTTGGCCTGGGAGCGATTCCGGCGGGCTGGCTGGGCGATCGATGGAGCCGCGAAGGGATGATCACGGTCTTCTTCGTCGGCCTTGGGGCGGCCAGCGTCCTTGTCGGCCTGGCGCGCACGCCAGTGGAACTGGGGGTCGCTCTGACTCTTCTCGGCTGTTTTGCTGCAATTTATCACCCCGTGGGTATCGCCATGATCGCCGAAGGCGCGTCGGGCTCGTTGGGGCGGCGCATCGGCGTGAACGGCGTATGGGGCAATATGGGCGTTGCCGGCGCCGCAGTGGTGACGGGGCTGTTTGTCGACAGCTTCGGCTGGCGTAGCGCGTTCGTCCTTCCCGGCTTGCTGGCGGCAGCGACCGGCCTTGCGTTTCTCTGGACAGTGGGCGCCGGCCGGACGTCAACACCGACCGGCCCCGGTCCGCACCGGGATGGTGCCCGCATGCGCGACGGATGGCAGCGGGTGCTGGCGGTCGTCGCCGCCATCACGGTCGTAAGCGCAATCATCTTCAATGCCGTGACGATTGCCATGCCCAAGGTGCTGGAGGAGCGGCTGGTCGGCATAACGATTACGGCCACCGGTATCGGCTTTGCTGCCTCTGCTGTCTACGCCATTGCCGCCTTCACCCAGATCGCCGTCGGCCGCGCGCTGGACCGGTACGCCGTCCGCGGACTGCTGACCTTTCTGGCATTGGGGCAGGTCGTGGCGTTCGCCGCCGCCGCCTTCGCGATGAACTGGTCGCTGCTCGCAGCCGTCCTTGTCCTGATGATCATGGTGTTTGGTCAGGTGCCGGTGGGCTCGATCCTGATTGCCCGTTATACGCCCGACGTGATCAGGGCGCGGGTCTACGGCTTTCAGTACCTGCTCGTGTTCGGGGTCGGCGCCCTGGCGGTACCGCTGATCGCAATCCAGTACCAGTGGGGCGGCTTCGCGGGTCTGTTTCTCATCATGGCAGCCATGGCAGTGGTCATCGTCCTGATCGCGCAGATGCTGCCCGAAACGCGGCCGGCGGAATCGGTCTCCACCGGGCGGGCTTAGCCATGCGGCCGGCTTGCATGAGGCTCCGGTTGTGGGGAATACTCATATAGTGCAAAAGGAAAACAAGCTTGGGCCGGCGGCTCATCCTGTCGGCAGCATCATCAGTTCGAACCGCGGAAAGGCGCTCAGCGATGGCTTCTGTGCTATTGATCGATGATGACGCGCTGGTGCGCGCGACCGTGGCCATGCAACTTGAACTGGGCGGTCACACGGTGGCTGCCGTCGCCGATGGCGGCGCCGGGCTCAAGGCCTTCGACAGCGGCACTTATGATGCGGTGGTCACCGATATCATCATGCCGGGAATCGAGGGCGTGGAAACAATTCGCCGCTTGCGTCAGATGGATCCGGCCGTCGTCATCGTCGCCATGACCGGCGGCCCCATTTCGTCATTCCGCGAACAGCCCCGCACCGGATCGGAACCATTGCGTCGACAGCGTCCGGATTATCTGCGCATGGTCGCGCAACTTGGCGCGACGGAGACGATCAGAAAGCCGTTCACCGGTCCCGCCCTGCTCGCAAAGATCAGCGAAGCCCTGCTGGCGCGGGCAGGCGTCGCCCTTTCCGGCGGTGCTGTGGATAATACTTCATGACAGATCGTCCGACCGGCGGTCCGGTCGGTGGAAACAATGCTCCTCCGGTGCGGAAAGAAGGCGAGGATGATCGGCCGTTCCGGCGCCTTTTCATGCGCTATGCCGAGCCGATGTGGATCTATGACGTCGAAACGCTACGCTTTCTCGACGTCAATCCGGCAGCAGTGTCACGCTATGGCTATAGCCGGGAAGAATTCCTGGATATGACATTGTTGGATATTCGGTTGCCCGAAGACCACGAGGCGCTGTTGCGCAGCGTTGCGGGGGCCCCGGATCAGACGGAAAAGTCGGGGCTTTGGCGCCATTGCGGGCGCGACGGGCGGATACGGGTCGTCGAGATAACCTCTCATGCGATCACGGCAGAAGGCCGGGCAGCGCGCATCGTGCTGGTCACGGACGTGACGGAGCAGTATCTCGCCGACCCCGATTACCAGGAGACGGTTGGCCGCCGCCACGCCGACGATGCCCTGCGGCAGAGTTCGGCCCTGGCGTCGATCGCGGGGCAGGTGGCGCGGATCGGCGGCTGGGCGCACGACATCGAAACCGACACCATCGCCTGGTCTGGCGAGACCTGCCGGCTGCTCGGTTTTCCGCCAGCGTTGAGGCCGACCCGGGGTGATTGTCTGACCCTCTTGTCGCCCGAACAGCAGACGGTCTTTGACGAGGACCTGCGCCGTTGCGCCGCCCGGGGCGTCGCTTTCGACCGCGAACTGGACGTTGCAACCGCCACGGGTGGGGCACTTACGGTGCGTTGCATCGGGCAGGCGCGCTATGATGCCGACGGGTCGATCACGGCTGTTGAAGGCGCCGTTCAGGATATCACCGAGATCAAGGCCGGCGAGCGTGCGGTGCGCGAAAGCCGCGACCGGCTGCGCAATATCGCCCGGGCGACCGCCGACCTGGTCTGGGAATGGGACATCGTGAACCATTCGGTGTGGTGGAGCGATGGATCGTCGTCACTGCTGGGATACCGCCAGAACGAGATGCCGGCATCTGTCGATGGCTGGCGGTCGATGATTCATCCCGAAGATCTGTTCCGGGTGCAGGACGGCTTCCGCGAAACCGTTACACAGGGCCGCGAGCACTGGGGGGATGAATACAGGCTCCGCCGTAGCGACGGCAGTTATGCCTATGTAATGGATCGCGGCTTCGTCATGAAGGACACCGCTGGCACGGTCGTTCGGATCGTCGGCGGCATGACCGACCTGACGAGGCGCAAGGAAGCCGAACTGGCGCTGGCCCGTTCGAACCGTGCGCTCAGGATGCTGACGGTATGCAGCGAGGCCCTGATCCGGGCGGAGACCGAATCTGCCTTGTTGCAACGGGTCTGCGAGACCGCCGTGGAAGCTGGCGGCTATCGTACCGTGTGCGTGGCGTTCGCACGCGAGGATGCGGCCAGTTCGGTCGTGCCGGCGGTGATCGCCGGTGCCGATGCCGGATATCTGCGGCGGTTGTCGCTCAGCCATGCAGCCGGGACGCCGTCAGGGGACGGCCCGGTCGGACGCGCCATCCGCTTCGGCGAGGTGCAGGTCGTGAGCGATGTCACGACCGATTCCACGGTGCCGACGGCGGCGCTGGCGACCGCGCTCGGATTGCGCAGCGGCATCATTCTGCCACTGAGCGACGGTCAGCGGCCAATCGGCGTCCTGATCGTTATAAACGGTCAGGCGCAGGAATTCATAGCCGACGAGATACGGCTGTTGCGCACCCTCGCAGACAATCTGTCGTTCGGTATCGTCTCGCAACGCGCCCGGCTGGAGCGGGCGCGCATTCAGTCGGCCGTCGAGACCATGGCGGCCAGCGTATCGTCCAGTGCCGATCGCACCTTCTTCCAGAGGATGGCTGGCAGCCTTGCCGAGGCCTTGGGTGCGGCGAGCGGTTTCGTCGCGCGGCTTCTGCCGGGCGACGAGGGCATGGCGGAAGTGCTTGGCGCGATGATTGACGGGGCGCCGGCCGAGGCGTTCACGTATTCTGTCGTCGGCTCGCCTTGCGACGCGGTCACGGCTGACCATGTCACCCTGATCCGCAGTGGTGTTCTGTCGCGCTTTCCGGAAGCGGACCTGCTGCCGGTGTTCGGGGCCGATGGCTATGCCGGCTATCGGCTCGACAGCGCGGCGGGCCAGCCGCTGGGCATTCTTTTCGCGGTGTTCCGCGAGCCGATCGCTCAGCCGGATCTGGTGGCTTCGACCATGCGCATCTTCGCCGCCCGCGCGGCGGCGGAACTGGAGCGCCGGGAGGCCGATGCCCGAATTCGCGAACAGGCGTCGCTTCTGGACAAGGCGCAGGACGCCATCGTCGTCCGTGACCTTGACCGGGTTGTGACCTATTGGAACAAGGGGGCCGAGCGCCTGTACGGGATTGACAGGCAGGCGGCGCTCGGTCAGCCGTTCGACGGTCTCGTCGGCGGCGTCGAAGCGATGCTGGAGCAGTCGACGGCGGCCTTGCTGGCTGATGGAGAGTGGCGGGGCACCTTTGTGCTGGACGGCGGCCCGGGTGGGCACGACCGGGTGGTCGAAGGGCATGCCAGTCTGGTGCGGGACGGCGACGGCGAGCCTGAGTCCATTCTTCTTATAAGTACCGACGTCACCGATCGACACGCGATGGAGGAGCAACTCCGCCAGTCCCAGCGACTGGAAGCCGTGGGACAACTCACGGGGGGTGTGGCGCATGACTTCAACAATCTCCTTACCGTCATCCTCGGCAATATCGAGATTCTGGCAGATCGTGCGACGGAAGATGCGCGTCTCTGGCGGGTTGTCGACGCGACGCGGTCGGCGGCGGAACGCGGCGCTGCGTTGACGCAGCGGTTGCTGGCTTTCTCGCGGCGTCAGGCATTGGAGCCGGCGATCATCGACGTGAATGCGCTGCTTTCGGGCATGGAAACGCTGCTGGGCCGAACGCTCAGTGAAGATATCGCCATCGATTTCCGGTTTGCCAGGGACATCGGCCGCGCGCTGATCGACGAGGCACGGCTTGAGGCGGCGGTCCTCAACCTGTGCCTCAATGCGCGCGACGCCATGCCCGGCGGCGGGCATCTGATCATCGAAACGCGGGATGCGGAACTCGATGAAGCCTATGCCAGCCGTCATGGCGATATCGATGCCGGGCATTACGTTGCCGTCTCGGTGTCCGATACCGGTGTGGGCATTCCCGATGCGGTCCTTGAAAAAGTCTTCGATCCGTTCTTTACGACCAAGGAAGTCGGACGCGGAAGCGGGCTTGGGCTGAGCATGGTCTATGGCTTCGTCAAGCAGTCACGCGGCCATATCCGTGTTTATTCCGAGGTCGGGCAAGGCACCACCGTGACGCTGTATCTCCCGCGCGCGGACGATTGCGTGAGCGCCGAACCGGCGTCTGGGGTGGCGGCAGAAGAGAAACCCGGTGGCAGTGAGACCGTGCTGCTGGTCGAGGACGATGACCTGGTCCGCGACCACGTCCATATTCAGCTGGAATCGCTGGGCTACCGGGTGGTTGCGGCACCGAGCGGTCCGGCGGCGCTGGATATCCTGAATGGCGATGCACCGGTCGACCTGCTGTTTACCGATGTCGTCATGCCGGGCGGCATGAACGGTCCGGAGCTTGCCAAACGGGCGGCGGTGCTGCGTCCCGAACTGAAGGTCCTCTATACCTCGGGCTACACGGATACGGCGATGTCGTTGAATGGAAGCCTGGAGCCGGGCGTAGAGCTACTGCATAAACCCTACCGGCGCGCCGAGCTGGCGCGGCGGTTGCGCACGGCTCTCAGCCGGGCGCCGAACGGTGGCGCTACCGGCTGATGCCGCCAGGCTGCCTTCGGGCTCAACCGCGTTTCGGACGTGTCCGCCAGTATGCTGCCTCGTTGGCGCCGTCGCAGGTGCCCAGACCCGCTGCTGCCGTCTCGTCGTAGCAGGCGAGGGTTTGCGCCGTGATCGGCAGGTCGACGCCCATATCGCCTGCCTCGGCGAGCATGGTGCGGAGATCCTTGCGCATTGAATCAATATCGAAGGTGCCGGGCACCCGATCGCCACCGAGCGCCGAAGCGACGGCCGCGGCCCTGTTTTTGAGCACATTGGGGCCGCCGGAACTATCGGCAAATAGGTCGGCTGTCCTGTCCGGTGCGAGGCCGACATCGCGGCACAGCGAAAGCGCCTCGCCGAAGGCCTGCCAGAAGACGATCAGCGGCAGATTGATCGCCAGTTTGACGCTGGCGCCGTTGCCCACCGGCCCAACATGCTCGATCCGCCGGCACAGGGCTTCGAGCACCGGCTTGGCGCGGGCGATATCCGCCTCGTCGCCGCCGACGAAGCCCAGCAGCTTGCCTTGCCTGGCGGGGCCGGTCGTGCCGCCGACCGGACATTCCACGAAGATGCCGCCGGACGTTCGGACGTCGTTTGCCAGTGTCCGCTGAATGTCGGGCTGCACCGTGCTCATCTCGACAAAGACCGTGCCGCCGGCGGCACCGGCCAGAAGGCCGTCGGTGCCGCGATAGACGATATCCACGGCGCCGGCATTTGTCAGGCATGAGAGGACGATGTCGGCCTTCGCGGCCAGTTGGGCGGGCGTGTCCACGGCTTCGGCGCCAGCGTCGACCAACGGGTCGAGCTTGTCGCGCGTTCGGTTCCAAACGGCGACCTCATAGCCCTGGTCCATCAATCGCTGTGCCATCGCGGTGCCCATACGGCCGGCGCCGGCTATTCCGATTTTACTCATGACGTTTCTCCCTGGCTGTCTGCTCCGGCTGGTTGACCGGGCGGCGGTTAACGGAATTTATCATATAACTGGAGGCAAAACGGAAATTTATATATTTTTTTGACCTCCGGCGTATGGTCGTACATAATAGATTTGGCCTCAAATGAGTCCAGAAATGAAGAATCACGAAACTGGAGGATGCTCAGGATGAACAATTTGTACCGGCGGGTTACGCTGGGCGTGGCGGCTGTCGCTTTGATGGCGCCGGCCAGCTTCGGCGTTGCCAACGCGCAAGAAGACATTACGGTTGCGGTTCCGAACCCCTCAGCGCTGACATGGGCGCCCTTGTGGGTCGCCATCGGCGAGGGGTATTTCGAAGAAGAAGGCCTCGAAATTTCCGTCGAAGCCGTCGACGGTTCAGCTGCCACGCTTCAGTCAATGGCGGCGGGACAAGCCCAGATCGGCGCGCCGGGACCGGGTCCGGTTCTTGCTGCCAAGTCGCGCGGCGAGCCGTTCGTCTTCATTTACAATCTGTACCCCAAGAGCCTGTTTGGTCTGGTGGTAACGGAAGAGTCCGACTATCAGCAGCCTGCGGACCTGATCGGCGAAACCATCGGCGTCGGGACGGCCGATGGCGCGGAAGTCGCCTTCGTCCGGACGATTCTGGACGATGCCGGTATGGAGGAAGGCGATGACTTCGAATTCCTGCCCGTTGGCGACGGCGGCATGGCAACGGCAGCATTTACTCGCGCTGACATCGAGGCTTATGCGGCTGCAGTGAGTGACGCGGCTATTCTCAATGCCCGCGGGATGAGCGTCCGCGAGATCACGCCGGAAGAATATCTGGCGTATTTCGGCAACGGGTTCGCCACGACCGAAGACTATCTGGACTCTAATCCGGACGTTATCGAAGGGTTCGGCCGGGCATTGGCGCGTGGCACAGAGTTCATGCTGGACGACGCCAACCGCGAGACGGTGCTCGACCACACCACGGCCGGCAATCCACAGGAAGGTGAGGATCGTGAATTCGCTGGTGCTCTGCTCGATGCCGTTAGCGAACGCATGACGCCCACCGACGCCTATGCAGATGAGGGTTGGGGTTATATGCCTCCGGAGCATTGGGAACTGTGGCAGGACAGCCAGGTCGCGGCGGGGGCACTTGATGCACCGCTGGACGATCTGCAATCCGTCTACACCAACGACTATGTCGAGGTATGGAACGAGGGCCTTGCAGAATGAGTGACGCCGTAATGGCGCCTGCGGCGGCCGACCTTACGGGTCGGCCGCTTTACACCCTCAATGGCGTCAGCAAAACATTCCATGAGCGCGACGTTCAGGCGCTCGAGACCGTCGATCTGACGCTGGTCGAGGGTAGCTTCTCGTCGGTCATCGGTCCCAGCGGTTGCGGTAAATCGACGTTGCTGAAGATCATGGCGGGTCTGATGCCACCGTCGAAGGGGCGTGTCGTGCTGGCCGGCAAGCCGGTTGTCGGACCGCGGCGGGATATCGGCATGATGTTCCAGCAGGCAACGTTGTTTCCGTGGCTGACGACGGTGGAGAACATCCTTCTGCCGATCGAGATCCGCGACGGCAAGCGGGCGGCTCGCGACAAGCAGGATGACGCCCGCGCCTTGCTGGACCTGGTCGGGCTGAGCGGTTTCGAACAGGTTTATCCGGGCGAACTGTCCGGCGGCATGGCCCAGCGCGCGGCGATCTGCCGGATGCTGATCACCGAACCGGAAGTGCTGCTGCTCGATGAACCGTTCAGTGCGCTGGATGAACTGGCCCGCGATTTTATGAATATGGAATTGCAGCGCATCTGCATGGAACGAGCCGCCACCGCGTTTCTGGTGACGCACTCGATCCAGGAGGCGGTTATACTTTCCGACGTCGTTTACGTCATGTCGCCGCGACCCGGGCGGTTCGTCGAGGCCGTCACCGTCGATTTGCCGCGTCCGCGTACGCTGGAGATGATGTCCGAACAGGTTTTCGGTGACACGGTGAAGCACATTCGCAGCCGTCTCGACAAGGGAGCCTTCATATGACACAGGCCGAGTCGACAGCCAGACAGGCCGAGGAGCCCAAGGACACGGTCTGGTCCGAACATATCTCCGTGATGGACCGTATCCCGCGCTGGGTGGCGATGCTCGGGCTGTTCGTCGTCTTCGTGGCGATCTGGCAATTCGTCATCGCCATCGGCATCGTATCGCCGATCATACTGCCATCACCGGCGGCGACTCTGGACGAACTGATTTTCGTCGGCAGGAACCTGATAACCGGCGACTACATGCTGGTGGCCTTCTGGGTCACCACCCAGGAAGTGCTGGTCGGGTTCGCGATCGCCTTCGTCATCGGATTTTCACTGGGCGTGCTGGTCGGCGAGACCAAGTTCGGTGAAAAATCCGTCATGCCTTATCTGGTGGCGATCGACACCATGCCCAAGATCGCGTTCGCGCCGCTGTTCGTTGCGTGGCTCGGTTTCGGGATTGCATCGAAGGTGGCGCTGGCGGCATTCATGGCCACATTCCCCATCGTCGTCGCCACGGCGGCCGGATTGCATGCGGCCGATCAGAATTCGAAGATGTTGTTCAAGACCATGGGGGCCAGCCGCTGGCAGACGCTCGTCAAGATGAAGCTGCCAATGGGTTTGCCCCATCTGTTCACGGGGTTGAAGATCGCGTCCGTGGCGGTTATGGCCGGTGCGATTACGGCGGAATTCCTGGGCGGCGGCAACGGCTTCGGCGAGCTGATCCGGGTCGGGGCGTCAATGCTCAACACCCCGCGGGTGTTCGCATTGATCATCTATCTCAGCCTCCTTGGTTTTGCGGTGTTCTGGTGTATCTCATGGCTGCAACGTCGGCTGGTCTTCTGGCACAAGGGAACGATTGATGAGGGGGCCCTCCAGAAGAAGGGGGCATGAAGCGCCCGACCGGGCGATATCGAGCCGCCGGGATTGACCGGTAGCCGGCTTCCACTGTATGCGGGAAAATGGATCAATCTGTAGATAAGGCTACGGCGGCGACCACCGTCTACGAGAAGCTGCGCCACGATATTCTGGCCGGCGATCTGAAGCCAGGCGAGAAACTGGGGATCGAGGCGATTTCCTCCCGTTACGCGACCGGCCTGAATCCGGTTCGGGAGGCCCTCAATCGGCTTTCGTCTGAAGGACTGGTCGATCGAAAGGAGCGGCGAGGGTTCTTTGTCCCGCCGCTCAGCATCGAAAATCTGCGCGAACTCGTGAAGACGCGGTGCTGGCTGGAAGGCAAGGCACTTCAGGAATCGATCGAGCATCGAACGTCGGTATGGGAAGAGCGGATCGTTCTGTCATTCCATCGTTTGTCCCGGACACCGTGGAGCCTGCCCGAGAAAGGGTCGATTACGACCAATCCCGAGTGGGAGCGGTATCACTACGCCTTTCATCTTGCCCTTATCTCGGGGTGCGGGTCGGAACGGCTGATCGAATTCTGCAAGGAAATGATGGATCAGGCGGTGCGATATCGAAACATCTCGGTTTCCCAGACATATCCGCACCGCAACACGATCGAAGAGCATCGCGAGATCATGGACGCAGCGCTGGACGGCGATATCGACAGCGCGACGGAAAGATTGAGAGCCCATTATCGCCGGACGCTGAAGGCGCTTGAAGACCAGATCTGATTGAGTCCGGCGATCATTCGGGCCGATTTCTGTCTTGCACACACTGTTACAATAAGGACGAACCATGAAACTTCTACGATTCGGCAACGCCGGGGCCGAAAAGCCGGGTATTCTGCATTCCGACGGCACGATTCGCGATTTGTCCAGCCGTATTGGCGATATCGATGCTTCAGTGTTGGCGAATACGGCCGCACTTGACTCGATCGACGTCTCTCAGCTGCCCGTCGTCCCCAACGAAACAAGACTGGGTCCCTGCGTCAGCGGGACACGAAAATTCATCTGTATCGGCCTGAACTATTCTGACCATGCAGCTGAAACCGGTGCATCCGTGCCTCCGGAGCCGATCATCTTCATGAAGGCCACATCGGCGATCACAGGTCCGAATGACGAGGTTCGGATTCCGCGCGGCGCCGAAAAGGTCGACTGGGAAGTCGAACTGGGCATCGTTATCGGGAAGCCGGCAAAGTATGTCGATGAAGCCAATGCCCTTGACCATGTGGCCGGATATTGCGTGGTGAATGATGTCTCCGAACGCGATTATCAGATGAATCGCCAGGGAGGTTGGACCAAGGGAAAGTCCTGCGATACCTTCGGGCCGATCGGGCCATGGCTCGTCACGCGTGACGAGGTGGAAGATCCGCAGTCACTGAATTTGTGGCTGTCGGTCAACGGCGACCGTCGTCAGGACGGTTCCACCGCGACCATGATCTATGGTGTGACTTATCTTGTTTCCTATCTCTCGCAGTTCATGACGCTGCATCCCGGCGACATTATTGCCACCGGGACGCCGCCGGGCGTGGGGCTGGGCCGCAAACCCCCGGAATTCCTGAAACCGGGCGATGCGATGACCCTCGGCATTGAGGGGCTTGGCGAGCAACACCAACGCGTCGTTTCCGACTGAGGTTGTCGACCGGCTATCGCTCCAGGCGCAAGGCGAGGATCGGCGGATGGCGCGCCAGCCGGGCAAGGGTCAGCGGTTCCTGAAGGTTGACGGCGGCGCCGGTCAGCAGGCATCGGGCGCTTCGGGCGCCGGGCAGGGCGGCGTCCGGGTCGAACCGGGCGTCGCCCCAGTCGACGCCGAGGCTGTCGGCGTTGGCGATGCGTTTCGCCGCCAGCCTGGGAACGGCGATGACCAGCGCGCGGTCGTCCATGACCCGCGCAAACGCGACTGCGGCTCCGGCCGGGATGTCGGCCAGCGTGAGCGGCTCGTAGGATCCCTCGGCGAACAGGTCGGGATCGTCGCGCCGTGCCGCCAGCAGCCGGGCGGCAAGGGCCTGCTTTATCCGCCCGTCCGGCCAGGCGCGGCACAGCGGTTCAAACGACGACAACCCGGCATCGGCCTTCAGGGCCGACGCGAGGAAGTCATAGTCGACAGGGCGTCTGTTGTCGGGATCGACGAGGCTGAAGTCCCAGATTTCCGTCCCCTGGTAGGTGTCGGGAACGCCCGGGATCGTGAATTTCAGTGCGGTTTGAGCCAGACCGTTTATCGCCGCCGCCGGCGAGATCGTAGCTGCGAACTCGGCAACCGATCGCAGGAACGCCGACGCCCGCTTCGGATCGAGGCAGGCCGCCACGAAGCGCCGGACGCCATCTTCGTAGGCTTCGTTTGTGACGGCCCAGCTGGTCCGCAGTTTGGCCTCGCGGCCGGATTTTTCCATGGCGCCGGTCAGCCGTTCAGCCAGCGACGACAATGCGCCGCCGTCGTCGGGCGATAGGCCGGGCGGCCAGATCGCCACCAACGTCTGATAGAAAAGATAGGCATCCGTCGGCGATGGTGCCGGGCCGTCATCGAGATCCGTGACCTTGCGCGCATTCAGCCGCCACCATTTCTGGACATGTCGCCGCCATTGGGTCGGCATTTCCGACAGCACGGCAAGGCGGGCGCGGACATCTTCGCCGCGTTTGTGGTCGTGCGTGGCGGTCGCGACCATGGATTGCGGCCAGGATGCGCGCCGTTCCGCCTGCGCGGCATGAAAGCCGTCGACGCCAAGCGAAAAATGATCGGGTTCATTGCCGACCTCGTTCAGGCCGATCAGCGGCACCCAGCGATAAAAGGCGGTATCCTCGACCGATTTCGCCGTGACCGGGCTGGTATATTGCTGAACCTTGCGGGCAATGGCCACGATGGCGTCGGCGGTCAGACCGGGCGTTCGGTCGGCGACGGCATCAGTCGTCAAGACGGCGCGCAGGAAGTCATAGATGGACAGGTCCGGTGTCGTCGCGACCCGCCGGGCGCGCTCGACGGCGGCGGCGATGATCGCGCGGTCGGTTTCGCTGGCGCCTTTCCGTCCGATATAGGTACGATAAACCGAGAAATGCGCAACGATGCTGGCGAGGGCCTCGCGCAGCCCCGTCAGCGAATAATCCCGGGTCAGGCGGCTGCGTTTTGCCAGCCGGTTCAGGCTGTTGGCCAGAACGTTCAGCTCGGCCGCGAGGCTGGAACCCATGGTCAGCCGTTTGGCGCGGACGACGTGATCGCGGAACGATGCGGTGTCGCCGGTCAGCGTGCCGTATAGCGCCATCAAGGGTTTCTGGCCAGCCGGGTCGATCTGGAGCCGGTGAAGCTGGGCCATGACATCGTACCCGGTGGTGCCGTCGATCGGCCAGTCCGGGCGCAGTTTTTCGTCGGGGGCGAGGATCTTTTCAACATGGATGGTCGGTGCGGTGTCGTTGCTTCGATGGGCCGCGCGCGACAGCCGTTGCAGGTAGTGAAGGGGATCCAGCAGGCCGTCGATGTGGTCCAGCCGCAGACCGTCGGCCGCGCCGTTGGCGGCAAGCTCCAGCACCAGCTCGTGTGCCGCGTTGAACAGAGCCGGTTCCTCCATGCGCAGGCCGGCCAGATCGTTGATGTCGAAGAAGCGCCGATAGTTGATCTCCTGCGCCGCCAATCGCCAGAAGGCGACGCGATAGGCTTGGCGTTCGAGCAGCCGGTGCAGACGGTCGGCCGCCCGGGCATCGCCGCGGCCTGGCGTCCAGCCGGTCAGGGCATCGTCGAGCGCCGGTCGCAGTGCCGGATCGCCGGCGGCATCGGCCAGTTGACCGGCCAGCGATTCCGCCTTGACGCGGTCGGCGCGGCGACGCTGGCGCGAAACCCGTTCCCGCCGCCGGGCGATCGACTTTGCCAATCGTGCCAGAGCCGCCAATGCGTTCGTTGCGGTCTGGGAGGCGGCATTTGCCGCCGCCGCTTCGAGGATATCGGCGGTGTCGCGCGGAAAAATCGGCAGGGTGTGCTCGTGATACCGAACGACCAGACGGCCATTGTCGAAATCCGGGACAAGATCGCCGTCCTCCAGCACCCGGCCGTAGTGATCGCCCAGGATCGGCAGCAGCACGGTATCGGCGAGTGTCGGTTCCGAAGGTGTCCAGTCGATATCGAAAAAGGCCGCGTAGGGGGAATTGCGCCCCCAGGTCAGGACATCGACCCACCACGGATTGTCGTAGCCGATGCCCATATGATTGGGCACGCAATCCAGAACCAGCCCCAGGCCCCGGTCGTGTGCCGCAGCGACCAGGCGGTCAAAGCCTTTTCGCCCGCCAAGGGCCGGGTTGATCGTGGTGTGGTCGACCACGTCATAGCCATGGGTCGACCCCTCGTGGGCGGTCCAGATCGGCGACAGGTACAAATGGCTGATGCCCAGATCCGCCAGATAGGGCACGATCGCGCGCGCGGCATCGAAACCGAAGCCGGCATTGAGCTGCAGGCGATAGGTCGCGCGCAAACGGCGGGGGGCGGGTTCGGGCATCGGTTTACGCTCCGGATCCGGGGTTGCCGTCGTCGATCCACCAGGTCGTCGTCCAGGCCGGGAGCGATGACAGCGCGTCGTCGAGCGGATTGGTGCTGTGCAGCAGGCTGCCGGACACTTCCATCGGAATGTTCAGCCGGTCCGGGCCGAGATTGGCGATGACGGTCAGGCGCGCCCCATCATCGTTGCTCCATGTGACGCGGATGCCGTGCTCGCCGACGACACCGTGCTCCCGCGCCCGCAGTCCCGCTATCAGGGGCATTATCCGGCTATGCCTCAAGGATAGCAGACCTTTGTATTCCGCCTGCCATGCCCGGTGCGCATGCGCATCGGCCTCGCTCCAGTCGAGGCAGGATGCCGCAAAAGTCTCGGCTGCATTCGGATCGGGGATCGCTTCGCGCTTGGAGGCGTCGGCGAATTCCGGGAACCGGGCGAATTCGCGCCGCCGACCCTCGCGGACGGCATCGGCCAGCTCATCGTGAAAATCGCAGAAGAACAGGAACGGCCGTCGGCTGGCCCATTCGTCGCCCATGAACAGCAGGGGCGGATTGGGCGCCAGCAGCAAAAGATCGCGCACGGCCCGGTGAGCCGCATCATCGATCAGGGTGCTCAGCCGTTCGCCAAGTGCGCGATTGCCGATCTGGTCATGGTTCTGGATGAAGTTCACGAATGCGGACGGTGGCAAATGCCCGCTCGACTCGCCGCGTTGCCGGCCGTCGCGATGGGCCGAGGGTTGACCCTGATAGACAAAGCCCTCGGCCAGCGACGCCGCCAGCAGCCGGAGCGGCGCGTCGGTATAGTCGCCGTAATAGCCGCCGCCTTCGCCGGTGGCGATGTGATGGACCACATGGTGATAGTCGTCGTTCCACTGGGCGTCGTGCCGCGCCGGACCGCCTTGAGGGCATCGCTGCAAATAGCGCGCGGCGTTGTCGTCGTTCTCCAGGATCAGATGGATGTGCCGGTCGCCGCCCAGCGTCGCCCGAACGACGCCGGCCAGTTCGGTAAGGAAATGGGGCTCGCGGCTGTCGGGAATTTCCTGGACGGCGTCCATCCGCAAGCCGTCGAACCGAAATTCGCCCAGATAATACAGCGCATTCTCGATGAAGAACCGGCGGACCTGCGGCCGATTGAAATCGATGGCCGCGCCCCATGGGGTCTCGATCGCGTCGGTGAAGAAGTCGGGCGCATATTGATGAAGGAAATTGCCTTCGGGGCCGAAGTGATTATAGACGACATCGATATAGGCCAGCATTCCGTAGCCGTGGATTTCGTCGACCAGACGCTTCAGATCCTCTGGCCGGCCATAGCGGCTTTCGATAGCGAAGGGTAGTACGCCGTCATACCCCCAGCCCCGGTCGCCGGAAAAGTCCGAAACCGGCATCAGCTCGATCGCCGTCACGCCAAGCTCGGCCAGATGGCCCAGGCGCTGGCGGACCCCATCGAAGGTCCCTTCCGGCGAGAATGCCCCGACATGAAGCTCGTAGATCACCGCTTCGTGGAATGGGCGTCCGGGTGCCCCGTTGTTGCGCCACGCGTAGCCCCTCGGATTCGGCACCTCGCTCGGCCCCATGACGTCGTCGCCCTGATATCGCGATGCCGGGTCGGGGACACGCATGTCGCCGATGTCGAACAGATAGCGCGTACCCGGACCGGCGTCTTCGATCGTGGCTTCGAACCAACCGTCCGCCAAACTGCGCATGGGATGGATCGCTTCGCCCGGCGTTTCGGGATGCAGCACGACTCCGACAGCGGCTTGCGCTGGCGCCCATATGCGGAAGCGAACGCCCTTTTCCAGCACGAGAGGACCAAAATCGTATGTTGGAAGCGGGTGCGCTGTCATTGTTTCGGTTCTCCGCGTCTGAGCAGCACGAAGGATTGCGGTGCCGTATCGTATGTGTCGACCGGACCCGGTTCTTCGTCGTCCGCCCGCGCCGTGTCGAAAACCAGCATCCAGAACGGGCCGCCATTGGTGTTGGGCATCGCAAAGCGGACCTCCTCGGCGCCCGCATTCATCAGGATGAGGAAGGTGTCGTCGGGCAATGGAATGCCACGGTCGGTCACATGCATCATTCCCGCTTCCCCCGACAGCAACAGCCCCAGCGCCTTGGCGTGGGACACGCCCCAGTCGTCGGCCGTCATGGGGTGTCCGTCGGGGCGGAGCCAGACGACGTCCTGAACGTCGGTGCCCGGAATGGTGCCGCCCAGAAAGAACCGGTCGCGGTGAAAAACGATATGGTCGTGCCGCAGCGCGATAAGCCGGCGGACGAAGGCGTGTAGCGATCGTCCGGTCTCGGTCTCCAGCGCCGACCAGTCGATCCAGCTCAGTTCGTTGTCCTGGCAATAGGCATTGTTGTTGCCGTTCTGGGTGCGGCCGAACTCGTCACCCGCCAGCAGCATCGGCACGCCTTGCGACAGCATCAGTGTCGACAGCAGGTTTTTCATCTGCCGGTGACGCAGCACCAGGATATCGGGATCGTCGGTCGGTCCCTCGGCGCCGTGGTTCCAGCTGTTGTTGTCTGACGATCCGTCGTTGTTGCCTTCGCCGTTGGCCTCGTTGTGCTTTTCGTTGTAGGTGACGAGGTCGTGCAGCGTGAAACCGTCATGGGCGGTGATGAAATTGATGCTGGCCCAGGGCCGCCGGCCGCGATGGTTGTAGATATCGGCCGAACCGGACAGGCGAGAGGCAACATCAGGCAGCTTGCCTTCGTCGCCTTTCCAGTACTGGCGCATCGTATCGCGATAGACGTCGTTCCACTCCCCCCAGCCGGGCGGAAAGCGTCCGACCTGATAGCCGTCATTTCCGGTGTCCCAGGGTTCCGCGATCAGCCGGGCGCGGGCCAGCGACGGATCCTGGGCAACGGCATCGAGAAAGCTGGCATGTTCGTCGTAGACTCCGTTGACCCGGGCCAGGGTCGTGGCCAGGTCGAACCTGAAGCCGTCGACCTTCATGTCTTCGTGCCAGTATCTTAGCGAATCCGTCACCATCCTGAGCACGGCCGGGTGACGCAGTTCGAGCGCGTTGCCGGTCCCGGTGAAGTCGTTATAGTAGCGTTCGTCGCCGTCGACCAGATAGTAGTACGAACGGTTGTCGATCCCCCGAAAGCTGAGCGTCGGCCCCAGATGGTTGCCTTCTGCGGTGTGGTTGTAGACGACATCCAGCAACACCTCGATGCCGTTGTCGTGCATGACCTGCACCAGTGTCTTGAAATCGTCGATGCCGTTGGCGCCGAGATAGTCGCTGTGCGGCGCGAAAAACCCGATTGTGTTATAGCCCCAGTAGTTCCGCAGGCCGCGGTCCATCAGCATGCGGTCGTTGACGAAAGCGTGGATCGGCAGCAACTCGATCGCCGTCACGCCCAGGTCGCGGAGATAGTCGACGATGGGCGCGCGCGACAGGGCGCCGATGGTGCCGCGCATGGAATCCGGAATGTGGGGATGGCGCATGGTGAAACCGCGCGCATGCATCTCGTAGATAATTGTTTCGTGCCAGGGGCGCGGTTCGGGTCGTTCCCGCCCCCAGGTGAACGCGTTGTCGACGACCACACTCTTGGGCATGTAGCGGGCGGAATCGCGCTTGTCGAACGACAGATCGCCGGCTGGATCGCCGATGCGGTAGCCGAAAACGGCGTCGTGCCATTTCAACTCGCCCGCCAGCGCCTTTGCATACGGGTCGATCAGCAATTTGTGCGGATTGAACCGATGGCCTTCGTGCGGCGCGTAGGGGCCGTGAACGCGATACCCGTACAGCTGACCCGGTCGGACATCGGGCAGGTAACCATGCCAGATCTCGTGGGTCATTTCAGGCAGCGTGATGCGATATTCCTCTCGCCTGCCGCTTTGATCGAAAAGACAGAGCTCGACTTTCTCGGCATGGGCCGAGAACAGCGCGAAATTGGTTCCCGATCCGTCCCATGTCGCCCCGAGGGGATAGGACGTTCCGGGCAGTGTTCTCAAATGGTCGGCCATAATACGATCCTGAATGGCTGGCCACCCCTTGTCGCTCGGTGGCCATTTAGAACCGGCGGCCAGCGCAGCCGAGCGTAGCCTCCGTGTCTATCGTGAACTCTTTTACCATGCACTACTAAAGTGGACCGGCGCGAGGGCAGTCAAGGTCCGGTCGTCGGGGCGAGGGACCCCAATGGCCGGCCCGTAAGCAAAAGGGGAAGGTCGGTGTGAATTGGTGACTGGGGCCGGAGCCCGATGTCTGATAGTGTCTGCGTGGATTTGCTTCGATGTCCCTGGCACAACGAAGTGAAAGCACCTGGCCAAACAAGAACGAGAAAACAAGGGAACGGTTCCAAATGAAGCGTAAAATGGTTTTTGTCGGCGTTATGGCGGGGACATTCTGCTTGCCGCTTTCGGCCTCGATGGCGCAGGAATCGTCGCCCTCGTCGGGTGACGGACAGCAGTCGGTGACCTGCGAGGCGGTGACGGCCGAGGAGGTCGCCGATCTGTTCGAGGACTGGAATGCCGCGCTGCAAACCCGCGATCCGGACGCCGTTGTTGCCCTCTACGGACCGGACTCGGTGCTGGTGCCGACTCTGTCGAACGAAATCAGGCTGACGCCGGCGGCAATACGGGACTACTTCGTACACTTTCTGGAAGACGGCCCCGAAGGCAGCATCGACCAGCGCGAGATCCGCATCGGATGCAATACCGCGCTGGATATCGGTCTCTACACTTTCGCCTTTGCCGATACGGGGGATGTCGCGCATGCGCGCTACAGCTATACCTATGCGTTCGAAGACGGCGGCTGGGCGATCGCCAGCCATCATTCCTCGTTGATGCCTGAAACGACGGAATAGCAGCGGATTTTACCGCTTCGGTTGTCTGACTTTCAAAATTCACGGCTTTTGGTTGTTATGTGCTGAAATCTCGGGTATCGAGACCGCAGCCAGCGCCGGTCCGGGGCGCAAATATGAACCCGGACGGCGACTGCTCACGACATTCGCATATTGCGTCATCGACCATTACGACAGCGTCCACGGGAGGAACCGCGCAGTAGCCGGCACGGCGGCGCAGAAAAGCAAAACGGAGGTAGTATGACCGACCAAACCGAAATACCCCCGGACGGGCCGGTGAACCCGATCGAAACCGACTACGAAGTTGGCCAGGACAACATCAAAGCCAGTTTGGGACCGTTCGGTCTCGACGTTCACAATCCGGTTTTCGTCATCTCCGGGCTGACGATCGTTGCCTTCACGGTTCTGACGCTCGCGCTTCAGGAGCCGGCGTCGGAATGGTTTACCTGGCTGCGCGATGTCATCACCGCGCGCTTCGACTGGTTTTTCCTGACCGCGGGCAACATTTTCGTCCTTGTTTGCCTTGGTCTCGTTGTTTCTCCATATGGCAAGGTGCGGCTCGGCGGCATGGACGCCAAGCCCGACTATTCCTATGCTGGCTGGTTCGCGATGCTGTTCGCCGCCGGCATGGGCATCGGGCTGATGTTTTATGGCGTGTCCGAGCCGCTCGGCCACTATGCGGCCTCGGTCGCCGACACCGCCGGTTCGCCGGAGAGCTGGGCGCCGATCGGCGGCGCGGCGGGGGACGCGGAAACATCGCGGCGTCTCGGCATGGCAGCAACCATCTACCACTGGGGTCTCCATCCATGGGCGATCTATGCCATCGTCGCGTTGGCTCTTGCGCTTTTCAGCTATAACAAGGGTTTGCCGCTGAGCGTGCGGTCGATCTTCTATCCGATTCTGGGTGAGCGCGTCTGGGGCTGGTGGGGCCACATCATCGATATCCTGGCCGTTTTCGCCACGCTGTTCGGTCTGGCCACGTCGCTTGGCATCGGCGCGGAACAGGCCAATGCGGGGCTTGAGTTCCTGTTCGGCCTTCCGGTCTCCGATCCGTCCAAGGTCTTCCTGATCATCGCCATCACGGCCGTTGCCCTGATTTCGGTCGTCGCCGGGCTGGACGCCGGGGTGAAGCGCCTTTCCGAGATCAATATGGTTCTGGCGGCGGCATTGCTGCTGTTCATCGTCTTCGTTGGGCCGACGCTGCAGATCATCACCGGGTTCTTCGGCAATCTGTGGGCCTATGCCGAGTACTTCATACCGCTCTCGAACCCCGTCGGCCGCACCGATGACAACTTCCGCCAGGGCTGGACGTCGTTCTACTGGGCATGGTGGATTTCCTGGTCACCGTTCGTCGGCATGTTCATCGCACGGGTCTCGCGCGGTCGGACGGTACGGGAATTCATCACCTGTGTGCTGATCATCCCCTCGGTCGTCTCCGTGTTCTGGATGACCGCGTTCGGCGGCACGGCCATCACCCAGCTCGTGGCCGATGGCTATGAGGGTGCCTCTACGGCGGCGCTGGAACTGCAGCTCTTCATGGTGCTGCAGGAACTCCCGCTGACCTCGATCGCGTCATTCATCGGTATCTTCCTGGTGATCGTGTTCTTCGTCACCTCGTCGGACTCCGGCTCGCTGGTGATCGACACGATCACAGCCGGCGGCAAGGTCAATGCGCCGCTGCCGCAGCGGATCTTCTGGTGCACCCTGGAGGGGGTGGTGGCGATCGCGCTGCTGCTGGGCGGCGGTCTGGCGGCACTGCAGGCGATGGCCGTTTCCACCGGTCTTCCGTTCACGGTCATCTTGCTCGGGGCGTGTTATTCCATCGTCAAGGGACTGGCCAGCGAACCCCGGTAGCGTCCGGGCCACCTGGCTGACTGTGCTTGCTGCGGCGGCGTTCCGGTGTCCGGGACGCCGCCGTTGTCATTTGGCCCACCCCGGTTTCGGCCTTGCTGTCATCTGGCCAGCCGTGATCCGGTGATCGCCGGCCGGCGTATTGCTGTTATGGTTTCAACATTGCGATTTCGCGGGGGATATCGCCCGCTCATGGCTTCTGCCGCACTGCTGGCGCTGGCCGTGCTTCAGGCCTGCTCACCATTGACCGTCGCCAATACCGTCTTCGTTGGCAGCGGCATGGTATCGGCTGAAGGCGTCCGGTATGGCGAGGGACCGCGACGGCAGCTCGATGTCTATGCACCGGACGATGCCCATGACGCGCCGGTGGTCGTGTTTTTCTATGGCGGCAGCTGGCGCAACGGTGAACGGGCGCACTACCGGTTCGTCGGCGACACGCTCGCCCGCCGGGGTATCGTCACCGTCATACCGGATTATCGCGTTTACCCCGAAGTGCGCTTTCCGGCGTTCGTCGAGGATGGTGCCGAAGCGGTGCGCTGGGCCGGCAGCAATATCGCACTGTATGGAGGCGATCCGGATCGTCTCGTGCTTGTCGGCCACTCGGCCGGGGCCCACATCGCCGCGCTGCTGGCTCTCGACCCAAATTACCTGTACGGCGAACACCTGAACGAGAACGGGGCGCCTGCCAGCCCGGTTCGCGGTGTCGTCGGGATGGCCGGTCCCTATGGCTTCGACCTGCTGACACTGGAGTCGACGCGGCCGATCTTCGAACCGGCGGCCGGCGAACCGGAGCTCGCGATTCCGGTCAGCCACGTCACCGAAAATGCGCCGCCGATGGTTCTGCTTCACGGCGAAGCCGACGAAACGGTTGCACCGGAGAACACGGCCGAGCTGGCCGATGCCCTGCGCAACGGCGGCGTCGGGGTCCAGACGATCACCTATCCGGGGGTGGGTCATATCCGCTTGCTGTCGGGGTTGTTCCCGATTGTCGGCGTGCCGGCACGGGTCGGAGACGACGTCATCGACGCGGTGATTCGTCTGGCGTCGCCGCAACCGATCGAGGCTGGGGATTAATATCTCCTGTGGCACAGAAGTAACCTCACTGCCAAAGCGTGAGCCCCGACCCTACACTTTGATTCTTGCAGCTTGATATTCATCGTGTCGCTGCTGACTTGTAGTCGGTATCGGTTCGACCCCAGGACAAAACCATTATGGCACGATTGAATATCCGGCATGTGACGACTTACACCTATCCGCAGGCTGTCCGGTTTGGCGACCACCGGCTGTTGTTCCGGCCCAGGGATAGCCATGACCTGAGGTTGGTATCGTCGACGCTGTTGATCGAACCCGCAGGAAATCTGCGATGGCTCCACGATGTCTTCAGCAATTCGATCGCTGTAGCCCGGTTCAGCGAAGAAAGCCGGGTTCTCAGATTTGAAAGCGATATCGTCGTCGACCACTATGGTGTAAACGATCTCAACTTTCCGCTGGCCGATTTTGCGCAGTCGCTGCCGTTCGATTATCCGAGCGACGAGATCGAGGATTTGCGGCCGACCATGGTTCAGCATTTTCCCGATCCAGACGGACATCTCGCCGAGTGGACGAGCCGGTTTCTCGGCTCCGGCGGCGCGTCTTCCACCATGGACGTTCTCGACCGCATGGTGAAATCGATCCGAGACGACTTCACCTATGCCGCCCGCGACGAGCCCGGTGTGCAGTCGCCGGTTGAGACACTGCAATCGGCACGGGGATCGTGCCGCGACTACGCCCTGCTGATGATGGAAGCTTGTCGCTATCTGGGGCTGGCGGCACGTTTCGTGACCGGGTACCTGTACGATCCCGCTCTGGAGGGCGGCCCTTCGGACGGCACCACCGGGGCCGGCGCGACCCATGCCTGGTGTCAGGTCTATTTGCCGGGAATGGGATGGACCGAATTCGACCCGACGAACGGCGCCTATACCGGCACGAACCTGATAAGAATCGGCGTTGGCCGCACCCCCGATCAGGCGATGCCCGTGCAGGGGTCATATTTTGGCGACGCCGGCGGCGACGTGACCATGACGGTCGAAGTGCAGGTGACAAAAACGAAAAGCTGACGCCGGACCGGCGCCAGGGTAAGGCGTTTATTCAAACGGCCGAACCACAATCGGGTCATCGCCGCCGTACATCAGATCACCGGAGTTGGTATGCTCGATGTCCGCAATCAGCCTCTTGCCCACCAACGCCAGCGTGGTCTCCAGATCCTGCAGACTGACCGGGGCGGTCAGATCGGTGAGATGGCGAAAAGCGTCGCGGCTCATGCCGAGTGATTCGGCAAAACCCGATACGCTCCGGTCCGTTTCGGCCGCGGTCTGATAGATGGCGACCTTGGCTGCGGCTTCGATCGGCAAGGCAACCGCCAGCATGCCGTTCTGAGTGGTCCCGGGATCCGGTATCGGATCTTCGGACCACATGAGACCATCGATTGCTGCGATCAGCGCATCCTCCGCCAGTGCAATGGCTTCCATTTCGTCAGGCGCAATAACCTCCGCCGAAGGGAAGTCCGGGAACCGCACTGCCACCTGACCGTCCGCCGTAAAATCGACCGATGCCGGATAGACCATTCTCACCACAACCCCCAAATCACAATCGGTCCCTCGGCCGCATATTATACACAATCCTCATCATTGGGAAATATTCTACTGAAAACGAAATAGCATATAGGTTGCAAATTATAGAGATACAGCAACTTTTAGGAACTATCGTTGCATTGCTGCCATACGACTTGCTCGACCGAACACGGATGGTTGCCGCGCAGATCTGCTGAAGGCCCACCCATGCGTGAGCTTTTGAGCAGTATCGTTACCGTATGGCGAACCGTCTGACGAGAACGGCCAGAATGATAATGGCACCCGTCAACATGTCCTGAACATAGCTCGGCGTCCCCAGGATCGTGAGGCCGTTGGCCAAAGTTGCGATGATCGCGGCGCCGACGATCGATCCGGCGATGTTGGCTTCTCCGTCGCGAAAGGCCGTCGTGCCGAGAAACACGGCCGCATAGGCCTGCAGCAGGAATCCGTCTCCACCCGTCGGATGCGCGCTTCCGAGACGGGAGGCCAGCAGAATCCCCGTCAAACCGGCGAGGGTGGCGGAAATCGCAAAAGCTATGGTTCGATCGCGTGCCATCGGAACACCGGCCAGGCGTGCGGCCTCGGCGTTGCCGCCAATGGCATAAAGGCGCCGACCGAAAGCCGTCTGGGTCAGGATCAGTCCTGCCGCGAGCGCCCCGGCGGCGATCCACCAGGTAAGACGCGGCAGACCGAACGCCGTACCGCGGGTCAGGGTGCGAAAGCCGTCGGGCAGGCCGCCGAACAGGGTAGCGCCGCCAGACAGCCAGAACGTGAAGCCGGCGACGACGGTGCCCAGCGCCAGCGTCGCGATGAAACTGGGTACGGCGAATCTGGCGACCAGCAAGCCCGACACAACGCCGAATGCGGTGCTGGAAAGCAGGGCGAGACCGATTGCCACCATCGGCGTCGCTCCGGCTTGCAACAGCGTCACGACGCAGATGCCGGACCACGAGGCAAGGGCGCCGACCGAAAGATCGAACTCCCACAATACCAGGACGAAGGTGGCGCCCACAGCAATCATCGCCAGCAGCGCCATCTGCTGGGTGATGTTGATGAGATTGGACGCGGTCCCGAAGGCTGACGGACTCAATGCCGTGAACAGGGCGATGATGGCGAGAAGTGCCATCGGTGTCCCGAGGCGCTGAAAGAAACGGGTCATCGGGTCGGGAATCCGGTATCGGCGGTGGGGTCTGAATCCGAATCCGGGCCTGAATCCGGGACGTTGCGGGCATAGCAGGCGGTCAGGATGGCGTCGGGCGTGGCGGCGTCGCCGCTCAGGTCCGCAGCGATGCGCCCCCGGTCCAGCACATAGACCCGGTCGGCCAGCTCCATTATTTCCTCCAGATCGCTGGATGCGAAAATGATCCCGGCCCCGTCGGCGGCAAGGCGCTGTATCTGGCCGTGAAGCTCGGCCTTGGCGCCGACATCGATGCCGCGCGTCGGTTCGTCGAGCAGAAATACTGATGTCTCGGCGGCAAACCAACGGCCCAGGAGTGCCTTCTGTTGGTTCCCGCCGCTCAGCGCGTCGATGGGTTGTTCGGGACCGGTTGTCTTGATTGACAGATCCGCGATCGTTTTTCGGGCGAACGCATTTTCCCGTCGCCGGTCGGGGCAGGGGATCGCGCGCCACCGCCGAAAACGGTCCAGAAGCGGCAAAGTCAGGTTGACCCGTACCGGATGATGCATCACCAGGCCCTGGCTGCGCCGATCTTCGGGCACGAATGCCAATCCCGCGCCAATAGCCTCGGACGTTGACCGCGGGGCGAACGGCGCTCCCCTGTACTCGACGCTGACACCGTCGGGCATTGGCGCCGCACCGAAAAGGGCGGCGAGCAGATGGCTGCGGCCCGACCCCAGCAGTCCATAGAGGCCGATGATCCGACCCGGACCAAGGTCGATCGAACCGGTCGACGCCGGACGGCCCGATGTTTCCGTCCCCGGCATCCGAATGGTCATCAGCGACGGCACGGCTGGGGGAATGTCGCCGCTATCCCGTTCAGACGCGACGGTCAATCTGGTTGCGGAGGAGCGGGTTCGCGCGGCCGGAGACATCAGCGCGACCAGTCGGTCCTTGTTCAGATCGCGGTTCGGCTGGCTTGCGGCGACGGCACCGTCGCGCATGACAGTGATCGCGTCCGCCAGGGAAAGGACTTCTTCCAGCCGGTGCGAGACATAAATCACCGAGACGCCGTCGGATCGCATGGTCCGCACGGCGTCGAACAGCCGTTCGGTATCCCCGGACCCCAGTGCCGCGGTTGGTTCGTCCATGATCACGACACGCGCGTCGGCCGACAATGCCCGCACGATCTCGGCCATCTGTTGCTGGCCCGGCGACAGCGACCCCACCGCGCTGTCGAGCGGCAGTCCAGGGGCCAGGCGGTGAGCGTGGTGGGCGACCGTCTCGCGCATCGCCCGACGGTCGATCATGCCGAACCGGCGGGGATAGCGCCGTCCCAGAAACACGTTCTCCACGACCGAAAATGACGGCACGAGGTTGAGTTCCTGATGGATGGCGCGGATGCCTATCGCCTCGGCCTCGGCCGGACCGGCGAACGTGACGGCGTGGCCGTCGATACGAATGGACCCGCTGTCGGGGCGGATCGCGCCGACGAGGCATTTGATCAGCGTTGATTTGCCAGCGCCGTTCTCGCCGACCAAAGCATGGACCGATCCGCGCCCCACCCGCAGGTTGACTTCATTCAGTGCCACGACACCGCCGAACCGCCTGGTGAGATCGGTCACAGCGATCCGGGCCTCAGCCGGGCCGATCGCCGCGGCTGAGGCTTCGCTTTTGCCTGCCATCTGGTACGTGACCGCCGGTCAGTCGCAGCTCACACCCAGGCTTTCGCGTGTAATCACATTGGCCGGCGCGTAGCGTTCAGCCGCCGACACACCGTCGCCGGCGAAAATCGACGCCAGTTCCTCCGAGGCGATATCGGCCATGGCGGCGAAATCCTGAGCGACCGTCGCGACGATGGCGGTACAGCTTTCGATCATTTCGACCGCCTGGGGATTCCCATCGATCCCGGCGATGATAAAGGAGCCTGCTTCGCCTTCGGATTCGGCGGCAAGCCAGGCACCGATGGCCGGTTCGTCCCAGGCCGCCCAGACGGCATCGATCTCGCCGCGGTTGGCGCGGATGATGTTTTCCATTGCCACGCGGCTGTCATCGATGGGGCCGGGGACCTGAACATAGTGGTCGGCGATGACCTGCACGTCGGGATTGGCGGCAAGGGCGTCGTCGAGGGCGAGTTCCCGCTGCCGGACGCCGGGATGGGCTGAATGGAAGAACTTCACCAGATTGCCCGATCCTCCGATTTCATCGATCAGATACTGGCTGAGCGCGCTGCCCAGCGCGAAGTTGTCCGATGTTACGTTCAGCATGACCCCGTCGGCCGATCCGCCGTCGATCAGGACTACCGGAATTCCCGCATCGGCCACGTCCTGGACCTGATCGCCGATTTCGGCCGGATCGATGCTGACGAGCACCACGGCATCGACACCGGTTCCGGCGGTATCCGCCAGCCGATTGGCAAGATCGGCCATGCTGCCTCTGGTATCGATGACATTGACGGCCCAGCCTCGATCTTCAGCACGCGTCTGAAACGTCTCGACCATTTCATTGGTCGCCACCGAACTGAGGAAAGGCGTGAGAACGGCCACCCGTTGCTGCGCCTGGTCATCTGCTGCGCCGCTGGAAGGAGCAATCCCGGCCGTCGCGGCGGCGATCAGGGATGCAGCCGCGATGGTGGCGGGCCGGGCGGTGGGCGGTGTCAGGCTGCGAGTGGACATGCGGGGGTGTCTCCCTGGGATGCTTTCGATGATCGGTCGATCGGGGGCACGATATCCGGTGATGCGGGCACCGGTTGCGAATACCAGGGGATGATGCCGAAAATCCACGGCGGTGCAAGCATTGCGGCACTACCGGCAGGGCCGGGCCGCCTCAGCGCAACAGGGGAGCAATGGCACGGGCGCAGCTTGTGGCCTTCAGAAAGGCCTCGTACCGCCGGTTCGCAGCTTCCCGTCGTTTGGGCGATGGCGCAAATCGGGCGGTGATGGGCGCTCTCGACCGGAACGGGTCCGCGATGCCCAATGCCGCCGCGGCCAATCGGCAGGCGCCGAATGCGGTCGCACCGACGGGCGTGTCGACGACGTCGATCGAACGATTGCAGGTATCGGCAATGATCTGGGGCCAGACAGTGCTTGCAGCCCCGCCGCCGACGAGCCGCATGACGCCGATCTCTGTCGCCTCGGGCGTTCCGTCCGGCAGCGATTCCATATTGTGCCGGATCGCAAAGGCGACGCCTTCAAGCACCGACTGGATCAGGGCCGGGGGCGTCGTATGCCGGTCCAGGCCCAGAAATGCGCCGCGGACGGCTGTATCGACGAAGGGGCTGCGTTCGCCGCCGAGATAGGGCAGAAACAGGGGGACAGCAGTCCCGTCCGGCGCCGTTCGTTCCAGTTCGGCGGCAATATCGGCGTCGGGCCATGCCGCACCATCCGATCGGCGGCGGAGAAGATCCCGGATCCAGGCGACCGCATCGCCGGCTGTCAACAAGGACGCGATGTCAATGACGCCGCTCGTGGTCGGGTGGGCGAGTGTGTAGACGCCGGAAGGGCGTCCGGGATCATAGTTGCCGCCGTTGACGGCGATCCAGCCAGACGTGCCGAGATATACGACGGCATCGCCGGGTGTGTCCGCACCGGCACCTATGCTGGTGGATCCCGCATCGCCGCATCCGTTGACGACCGGGATGCCGACCGGCAAGCCGACTTCGGCAGCGGCGGCCGGCGTGATACCGCCGATGACGGCATCGGCGTCGATAATTGGCGGGAACAGCGATTCTGCGAGATCGAAGCGTTCGAGTAGCGCCGCCGACCAGGTGCGGCGGGCCAGGTCCATGAGCCCCACCGTCGTTGCCGCCGTGGCGTCACAGGCCGGTATGCCGGTAAGCCGCAACGAGATGTAATCCTTGGCGCAGGACAGAACCAGGCCGGTTTGGTGAAAGACCTCCGGTTCGTGGCGCCGCAACCACGATATTTTCGCAATCGGCATGAACGGGTCGAGCCTGTTGCCGACGATGGCGGCCACGGCGTCGGACGGATCCTCTTCCGGAGCGGCGCGCGTATCACTGTAAAGGATCGCCGGCCGAACCGGCCTGCCGGATCGGTCGAGGGCAATCAGGTTCTGCATGCTCCCGGTCAGACCGATAGCGTCGGGCAGCGCATGGGCGCTCAGCGACCGCAACAACCTGACGGTGGCTTTCCACCAGTCGTCGGGGTTCTGTTCCATCCACGTCGGTTGGGGAGAAGAAGTTGCGTATGCTGCCGATTCGGTCGCAATGACGATACCGTTCCCGTCGATCAGCAATCCCTTGGTCGATGTCGAGCCGATATCCAATACCGCAATAATCGTCACGCCCGCCCCCGAAACGCATTATCATGGTGGCGTTTTCGGAGTTTGCGGTGCGCACGTCAACAAAAAGCCTCGTGACCGTCACGGAGCGCACGACGCTGCAGGTTTCCGTGACGATCCCGAGGTTGCTTCTCGTTTTGCACTCAGATCCCCAAGAGAATTATGATGTCTTAAGTATCATTGTTATTCTGCGCTTACTTTCTTCGGACGACGGGTCCTGGTCTCCTTCCTGGCGGGCTCGACTTCGACCGGCCGGCCGAGACCGATTGCCTTCGCGAGCTCTGAGCGCCGCTTTGAATAGTTGGGCGCTGTCATAGGATAGTCTTCCGGAAGACCCCAGCGACGTCGATACTCTTCAGGTGTCAGATTAAAGTGGGTTTTGATATACCGCTTCAGCATGCGGACCTGTTTGCCGTCCTCCAGACAGACAATATAGTCAGGTGTGACGGATTTCCGAATCGGAACCGCAGGTACTGGCTTCTCTTCAACCGGACTCGTTTGGTTGCTGGCATTCGCAAGCGCCCGGTGAACGGTTTCAATCAGTGCGGGAACGTCAGATACGGAAACAGCGGTATTGCCGAGATAGGACGTTACGATCGCTGCCGTTTGGGCAACGAGTGTGTTCGGCGATGAAGAAACACCCACATCATCCTGCTTTGAATCGTTGTTCATGCTCATTCTCCTCTTGGGGGTGCTGGTGCGTTAGACTTTTGTCATCTTTTTTTCAACTGTCAACGTAAGAAAACCGCTTTTTGTCAATCTTTTTCATATGGAAGGGGAGAAAGCCCGATATCTTGTTGCAGGAAGTCAACGCCTTCGCCTCAAAGGTGTTTAAATATGAACGCGCGAAATTTAGTCATACGATTGTTTCCAATCCTATCGGGACGTTGTCTCGTTTTGTCGTACGTTAACCTGACGGCCTCGTCAGCTTTGGCGGAACCACGTTATCGCGTCACTATCCATGACCGAAATTGGCAATTGGCCGGAATGAACGGTGCATCCGGCAATGCGGTGCGGAAATTACATTCTATTGAGTAAATTGGACCGCGGTCATTCTGCTGATGATTGCTCAGTTGGCATTCCATCGAAATTGCCGCGTCGGAATGCAAGAACGATAACCGCGCGCACTCCAATCACGTCCAGCCCGCCAACGAAATCTAAATTACATATAAAAAATAAACTAAGTTCAAACGAACTTCAAGTCGAAAAAGGGTCACCGCTATCAGCGGTAACCCCTTTCATTACTTCGATCACAAATAATTCGGGACTCGAACGCTCAATCCATCGGTGCAGACTGAACTCGTGCTGGAGAGTCCATTTCAGTGGAATCCGGTCCGGGAGCTTCCATGCCGGGGTCTCCCATGCCTGGTGTTCCCACTGCCGTGCCGGAATCGCGCATCGGCAAGGCATTGGCCGGTGCCTCACCGGCCCGGTATGTCGTCACGACGCTGCTGGGTTCGGCGTTGAGGATCAGCCACTCGCCAGTCCCCTCCTGAATTTCGATCGTCACCGTGTCACCATCGGGCGCAACGGCTCTGAATGCATTGACTGACTCTTCATACTGAGGGGCAACTTCGGTAACGTCCGAATATCCGGCGCGTTCTATGTCGGCGGCCGTTGTCGTTCCTGCGGGCGTCTGCGCCGCAACGCCAGTCGAAAGCGCCAGCAGAAATGCAGTGGACAACCCCAGGGCTCTCTGATGCATCGTGAACTTTTTCATTTTTGCGTTCTCCTTCTGCAAAACAGCGATCGATTCATAAGATTCATTAAATGGTGAAACGATGATGTTGTTGCCAGAGGCCGTTCTGTGATCATTAGGTGACGAACCCATGGCGGCGCGACGTGATGCGCCCTTGTCGTGCGGCAATTGCGGTGCACCTACTATCCGCTTAGTGAAGATGCCAGGAGATGCAATTCGATGCCTTCGGGAATCGTTGGCAATAAGGGCGACGATCTGCGGCCCGGACCGCAGGCAGTTTGGAATGCTGGGGGCAAGTGTTAATGGAACCGGATCATAATATCGACGGCAACGACGCGACAGGCAACGAAGTGGTCCCTCTCCTGCGGGGGTGTCCGGTCGATCACCCGGCAGTGACACTCGGCAGGACGGGATTGCTGTTGCTTAATCTGGGTACGCCCGATGCAACGGATTTCTGGTCCGTGCGCCGATATCTGAAACAGTTCCTTTCGGATCGTCGGGTGATCGAAGTCAATCCGGTCCTGTGGTGGGTTCTGCTGAACGGCGTCATTTTGAACACGCGCCCGCAGAAGACGGCGCGCGCCTATAAATCGATCTGGAACGAAAGCAGGAACGAGTCGCCACTGAAGACGATTACCCGGTCTCAGGCCGAAAAGGTCCAGTCACGGTTCCGGGACGCCGGCACCGATGAGGTCGTTGTCGAGTGGGGAATGCGTTACGGCAATCCCTCGACCGAAGCGGCGATTTCCCGTCTGGCCGAGCAGGGGTGCACGCGTCTGGTCGTCCTGCCGCTCTATCCGCAATACAGCGCATCCACGACGGCGACAGCCTGCGACGAAGTCTTCAGCGTCCTGTCGCGCATGCGCTGGCAACCGACGCTCCGGGTCGTTCCGCCATATTTCGAGCATACGGCCTATATTGAAACACTCGCCGCATCCGTTACGCGGCACGTTGCGGCGCTGGACTTTGTTCCGGAAGTGCTGCTGATGTCGTTTCACGGTCTGCCGCAATCGTATCTGAGGAAAGGCGATCCCTACCACTGCCATTGCGCCAAGACGGGCCGGTTGTTGTCAGAAAAGCTGGGCTGGAAAGAGACGCGCATCGTCATGTCGTTTCAGTCGCGTTTCGGCAATGAACCCTGGCTCCAACCCTATACCGACGAAACCGTTGCCGATCTGGCGCGCAAGGGCGCCCGGCGGATCGCAGTGGTCGCCCCGGGGTTCGCCTCCGACTGCGTTGAAACGCTGGAAGAACTGAACCAGGAAGTCCGCGAGGCGTTCATCGAGAACGGCGGAACCCATTTCGCGGCGCTGCCCTGTTTGAACGACGAGGCGGGGCATATCGAAATGCTGAAGGATCTGGCGATGGAGAATCTTGCCGGCTGGATCGACACGGCGACCGCACCCGCCGCTGCGTCGGTGGCGGTCGGTCGATCGTGAGCGGGATCGGTTGCATAACCAGGCGACGGCGACAATAATGCGCGCAAAGGGGCACGAGGATTTGCCAATGTTGGCACTCTCGGGCTCCGTTGCCGATAAATGCATCGGCCCGTGCGCATCAGCGGGCGGGGCGCCAAATCAGAAACCTGAATGGGAGACGCAACATGAAACGCCGTTCCTTCATCTCCGCGACCACGGGCGCAATTGGCGGCGCGGCTGCTGCCAGCAGCTTTCCGGCCCCTGCGATCGCCCAGGAGAGCCGTGAATGGACCATGGTGACCACGTGGCCGGCCGGATTCCCCGGCCTGGGGACGGGCGCCGCGCGGTTTGCCCAGCGCGTGACGGAGATGAGCGGCGGCCGGCTGACGATCAACGTCTACGGCGCCGGAGAACTGGTCCCGGCCTTCGAGGCGTTCGACGCCGTGACCGGCGGTACGGCAGATCTGTTTCACGGCACTCCCTATTACTGGCAGGGGCGCTCACCGGCATTCAACTTCTTTACCTCCGCGCCCTATGCACTGACGGTAGGCGAACACGATGCCTGGATCCGCTGGGGCGGCGGGCAGGAACTCTGGGACGAGTTCTATGACGGCTACGGCCTCAAGGGCTTCATGAGCGGCAATACCTCGATCCAGATGGGCGGCTGGTTCCCGAACGAATTGTCGAGCCTGGACGACATCCAGGGGCTGTCGTTCCGTACTGCCGGTCTGGGTGGCGAAGTGTGGCGCCGCGTTGGGATGAATGTGCAGACGCTGCCGGGCGGCGAGATCTATCAGGCGCTCGACGCCGGAACGCTCGACGCCGCCGAGTGGGTGGGGCCATGGAACGATCTGGCGCTCGGATTGCACCGCGTCAACAAGTTCTACTATGGGCCGAGCATGATCGAGCCCAGTGCCGCGACGGAAATTACCGTCGACAAGGCGAAATTCGAGGAACTGCCGAGTGACCTGCAAATGATTGTTCGCGCCGCTGCGGACGCCGAGAACAACATCGTGACGGCAGAGTTCAATCAGCAGAACATCCGGGCGCTCGATGTCCTGATCAACGAACATGACGTTCAGCTCCGCGAATGGCCCGACGACATCACCCGCGCCCTGGCCGAAGCCAGTGCCGAGGTTGTGGGAGAAGTCGCCGAAAACGACGAGATGACGGGCCGGATCGTCGACTCCCTGGCCTCGTTCCGTGAAAGTGCCGTACGCTGGGCCGCCATCGGCGAGCAGTCCTTCGCCGCAACACGGTTGCTCGATATACCGTTCCCGCGCTAGGGTCCCGCCGCTCGGTCGCGCTGCCTTTGCCGCGGGGCCGGGCTTCATCCTGCTGAGCAACGACGCTCCCTCCATTACCGCACAAGCCCGACGCGCATGCCGGACAGTTCTTCGTGATCTTTTCAATCTGTCGATTCATCGAGCGGGCGAACACATATCTGGGCCTTGCCGCCATGTGGTTGGTGCTGGCCATGGTGCTCGTCCAGTTTGCGATCGTCGTCCTGCGTTATGTCTTCGGCGTCGGATCGCTGTACATGTTCGAATCCGTGATCTACATGCACGGCATTCTGTTCATGGCTGCCGCCGCGTACACCCTGGCGGTCGACAAGCATGTTCGCGTCGATATCTTCTACGGTGAGGCCCCGCCCCGGCGAAAGGCCGCGATCGACCTTTTCGGGGCGCTGTTCCTGCTGCTGCCGACCTGCGCGCTTGTCTGGTGGTTGGGGTTTCCCTATGTCGCGCGGTCCTGGGCGGTCCTGGAAGGATCGCGGGAAACCAGCGGTCTGCCGGCCATTTTCCTGCTGAAAACGTTCATTCTGGTGTTTGCCGCTACCCTGTTCGCCCAGGGTATCGTCATGGCCGTGCGCGCGGCCGCCCATCTGACAGGCCGGCCCATGGACGACACCTATTCCGCCGGCGGATGAGTAACGTTCGATGGCCGTAAACGAGATTCTGGACCTTTTGATGTTCGCGACGCTGTGCGCCGCGATCCTGATCGGCTTTCCCGTGGCGTTCACTCTGGCCGGGGTCAGTCTGCTGTTCGCGCTGATCGGCAGCGCGTTCGGCGTATTCAATCTGTCGATCCTGGGCGCATTTCCACAACGCATCTTCGGGACGATGACCAATCAGGTCCTGATCGCCGTTCCGCTGTTCATTGCAATGGGCGTGCTGCTGGAACGCTCGAAGGTCGCCGAACAGCTCCTGGAATCAATGACACTGTTGTTCGGGCGCCTCAGGGGCGGCCTGGGAATCTCGGTGTGTATCGTGGGTGCGTTGATGGCGGCATCGACGGGCATCGTTGGCGCGACGGTCGTCACCATGGGGCTGATGGCGCTGCCCACGATGCTGCGCCATCGCTATGATCCGGCCCTTGCCGCCGGCACCATCTCGGCGGCGGGCACGCTGGGGCAGATCATACCGCCGTCGATCGTGCTTATCCTGCTTGGCGACGTTTTGGCCTCGTCCTATCAGCAGGCTCAACTGGATCAGGGCATTTTTTCGCCGGAAACAATCGCCGTGGGCGACCTGTTCGCGGGCGCCCTGATACCCGGCCTCTGTCTCGTCGGGCTCTACCTGGTTTATCAGATCCTGACCGCGTGGCTGCGCCCGGCGGCGATGCCCGCGCTTTCCCCGGACGATATTCCGGCTGCCTCCGTCGGACGCATCTGGCGGTATCTATTCTCGGCTCTGGTGCCGCCGATCGCCCTTATCTTTGCCGTTCTGGGGTCGATCCTCGGCGGCATCGCCACCCCGACAGAGGCCGCGAGCGTCGGTGCGGTCGGTGCGCTCCTTCTCGCGGGGCTGCAGTCTGACGGTGCCAGACGGGGGCTGTTGAGGCTCGGCGTGACCAGTCTTGTCGGCCTCGTTGCGCTGACAGTGCTGTTCGACCTGAGGGTTACCCGGTCGGAATTTTCGGTGGGAGAGGGTATCGCGATCGGCGCGGCGGTTCTGCTGACCGTTCTGGCGGCGGCCGCCATCGCCGAAGCGATCCGGGCGACCATCCGTTCCGACGTGCTCCAGCCGGTGATGCGCAACACGGCGGAGCTGACCGCCATGGTGTTCGCGATCCTCATCGGTGCCGCCCTTTTTGCCGTGGTTTTTCGCGGACTGGGCGGGGACGAAACCATTCGCGCTCTGCTCGAAGGCCTGCCCGGCGGCGTGACCGGTGCCATGATCGTCGTCATGGCCACGATCTTCGTTCTCGGGTTTTTCCTGGATTTCATCGAGATAACGCTGGTCGTGGTGCCGCTCGTAGCGCCGGCTCTGATGATCATGGGAGTCGACCCGATCTGGCTCGGCATCATGATCGCCCTCAATCTGCAGACATCGTTCCTGACGCCGCCGTTCGGATTCGCGCTGTTCTATTTGCGGGGCGTGGCGCCAGCGTCGGTCAGGACCAGCGACATCTATCGCGGCGTCATGCCGTTCATTGCCATTCAGATCGTGGCGCTGATCGGCGTGGCGGCGTTCCCGGCGCTGGCCACATGGCTGCCGTCGGTCCTTTTCTGATGGGCCTGTGCTGACCGGCTGCCATCAAAGACGTCGCCTTTCCACTGCCGGCAGCGCCTCGATTTCGGCGATCATTTCGGACGTGGTCCTGGTGCGGCAGAAATGGCCCTTCATCGCCCTGATAGACTGGTCGTGGCCGGTCGAGGTCTCCGCAGCGCAGGCATCGTCGATCTGTGTGACGAGAAAGCCGCGATCGGCCGCGTCGCGTATGGCCGATTCCACGCATTGGTCGGTCATCACGCCATAGACGATCAGGAAGTCGATGCCCAGATTGCGCAGCACATACTCGATATTCGTGGAATTGAAAATTCCCGAAGACGTTTTCGGAATGACGATGTCGTCGCCGGTGGGGCCGACTGCGTCGATCACCTGCGCTTCCCACGAGCCCTTGGGGTGGTGCAGTCTGGAGATCTTGTGGTCGAGACTGCGGTCGCGGCCATCCTGGGTCAGGCTTTCGATGACCGTATAGATGACTTCGATGCCCCTGGCCCGCGCGGCTGTCTGCAGGCGGCGCTGGTTGGGCAGCACGACCCGATCGACTCGGTCCAGGAACTCCGCATATGGCGCTTCGGCAGCGTCTCCGGCCTCTGCGCGCTTCAGCCTTTCGGCACTGTATTCGGCGTTCTGCATGTCGATCGACAGCAGCGCTGTTCGTGCCGGGTCGATGGGTCGTTCCCGGTACGCACCTCTGGGCGCGTCAATTGCGGGAAGGTCGGCAGGGGTGTCCAATGCTGACATGGTTTCGGCTCCAGGCTTTCAGGATCGGGATTCGACCCTCGTAATGAGCATTACAGAATGCAAGAATCAGGGCAATATCGTAACGATCGACGATCGGCCCGATCTGGGGTCGGGGCCGGGGCCGGAACCGGGGGAGGACGGGCGTGGCGAGCACGGAAAGCCAACACCAACCCACACTGATGGATCGTATCAAGGCGAGCATGCCCTCGCTGACCAACGCAGAGCGGCGGGCAGCGCGGGCGCTGCTGGCCCGCTATCCGACAACCGGCCTGGATACGGTCGGTTTGTTCGCCGAACGCGCCGGCGTCAGCGGGCCGACGGTGCTGCGCTTCATCGGCAAACTCGGTTTTGACGGCTATGCCGATTTTCGCCGGGCCCTGCGCGACGAGGTTGAAGCGCAGGCGGAATACCCCCTGACCCGGCCGCCGGAAGCCGATAGCCACGCTTCGGGTTTCACGGCTCTGGGCGACCGGCTCGTCGCGACCGTCACCGATACGGTTTCCATGTGCCAGCGTTCGGAAATCGACCGATTACTCGAACTGCTGTGCGACGAACGCCGGGATATCTATGTTCTCGGCGGCGATTTTACCGAAATGGCGGCCCGTCACCTGGAGTTCCATCTCAGAAAGATGCGCCCGCGCGTGCGCCTGGTCGGCCACGATCTGGTCCGGCGGGCCGATATCCTGACCGACCTGCGGCGGCGCGACGTGCTGATCGCCTTCGATATACGCCGGTATCAGCGCGAGACCGTGACCACGGTCGCGCTGGCAAAGGCAAGAGGGGCGAAAACCGTCCTGTTTACCGATCAATGGATGTCGGATGCGGCGGAATCCGCTGACATGGCGTTCCGCGCCCGGGTCGACGGCCCGTCCCGTTGGGACAGTCTGGTCGGCATGATCACGCTGGTCGAGGTCATCGCCCAGGCCTTCGACGAACGGATCTGGTCGAACGCCAGAGGCCGGATCGAGGTCATCGAATCCTACCGCGACACGCTGCTTCCGGGTGCGGACAGCGACGATTCCGGCGATCTCTGAGCGGCCATCCGGGTTGTTCGAATTATTCCGGATTGATCTTCTGGAACGCATTCTGTAACGTTTAGATCATGAAGGATAGGGGCGCCAGTTCCCGCCTTTGCGCAATCGGTTGCCATTTCCCGGAGACCGGAATGTCGACAGACGGGCTCATTGTCCTGGAAGTTGAGGATCTGTCGAAGCATTTCGGCGGCCTGGCGGCGTTAAGCGACTATCGCCTCGATCTGGCGCGCAACGATGTCCTGGGTCTGATCGGACCCAACGGCGCGGGAAAAACCACCGCATTCAACTTGCTGACCGGTGTTCTTGCGCCGACTGGCGGCCGAATCCGGCTCGCCGGAGCCGATCTGGCCGGTGTCGGTCCCGAGGCGTTTGCCAGCGCCGGTATCGCCCGGACGTTCCAGAATATCCGGCTGTTTCGGGATCTGACAGTCTGGGAGAATGTCGCGGTCGGGTTGCACATGCGCCAGGGCCCCGGATGGCTCGCGACGATACTGGGATTGCCCGGCGCCGTCGCCCGCGAAGGCGAGATCCGCGACCGCTCGGCGGCGCTGCTGGCGGATCTCGGACTGGCCGACGCCGTCGATCGGCGCGCCGGCGATCTGCCCTATGGCTTGCAGCGCAAGGTCGAGATTGCCCGGGCTCTGGCCACGGCGCCCACTGTCCTGTTGCTGGACGAGCCGGCGGCCGGGATGAACCCGTCGGAGACTGCGGCCCTGACCGAGACGCTGCGCGGCATCGCCTCTGCCGCTGACGCGCCGACGCTGATCGTGGTCGAGCATGACATGAAGCTCGTCATGTCGCTTTGCAGCCGGGTTCAGGTTCTCAACCGCGGTTTGTTGATCGCCGACGGCAAACCCGCGGACATCCAGCGCCACGAAGACGTAATCGCCGCCTATCTGGGCAGCGGGCGGCGAAGCCGGAAAGGGCGTCGACATGCTCACGCTTGAGGGCCTTGATGTCTGGCGCGGCGCCTCGCAGGTTCTGCGACAGGTCAGCCTGCATGTCGATCAGGGTGAAATCGTCGCCTTGCTGGGCGCGAACGGCGCCGGCAAGACATCGACGCTGCTGGCTATTTCAGGTGTATTGCGTCCTCGAAGCGGGACGATCGGCCTGACAGTCGACAACCGCAGATCGGATCTGGCCCGGCTTCAGCCCAGCGATATCGTCGCGGCGGGGATCGCCCACTGCCCGGAAGGCCGTCAGGTTTTTGGCGGCATGACGGTATTGGAGAATCTGAAACTGGGCGCGTATTTGCGCAGCGACAGCCGAATCGCGGCGGATATCGACGCCATGATGGTGCTGTTTCCAGTGCTGAGCGAACGCGCAGGCGGCCTGGCTGGCCAGCTTTCCGGCGGCGAGCAGATGATGCTGGCCATGGCGCGGGCCATGATGTCGCGGCCGAAGCTGTTGCTGCTGGACGAGCCGTCGCTGGGCCTGGCGCCGCAGATGGTCGATACGATCTTCGATGTTATCGACGATATCCGCGACGAGGGAACCACCGTATTGCTGGTCGAACAGAACGCCAGTATGGCGCTGGACGTTGCCGATCGGGCCTATGTGCTGGAAACCGGCGAAATTCAGCTATCCGGACCGGCCGGCGACCTCGCCGACGATCCGCGTGTGCGCGAGGCTTATCTGGGGCTGACGACCGCTCCTACTCAATCCGAAGCCCGAACCGATCCGGAAACCGACGGGGCGAAACTGTCATGACGGCGGGATATGTCCTCCAGCAGCTTATCAACGGCATGGTGCTGGGGTCGCTCTACGCCCTGATCGCGGTCGGATTCTCGATGATCTACGGCATTGTTCGGCTGATCAACTTCGCCCATGGCGACGTGATGATGGTCGGCGCGTTCAGCGCCTTCGCCATTCTGACGGTGTTCGGCCTGCCTCTCTGGACGGCACTGCTCGCGGTGCTGATCATCGGCGCCCTGATTGCGATGTTGATCGATATGGCGGCTTTTCGCCCGCAGCGCGATGCACCGCAAGTCAACGGGTTCATCACCTCGCTCGGCGTTTCGATCCTGATGCAGAATCTCGGCATATTGTTGCTGTCGGGCCAACCGCGACCGTTCAACTTGCCAGACTGGATGCGGACCAATATCGACGTCTTCGGCGCGCGGCTGACGGTTCTGGAACTGACCATCGTCATCCTGACCGCTGTCATTCTGGGTGGGTTGTCGCTGTTCGTGCAGCGCTCGCGGCTGGGTATGGCCATGCGCGCGACGGCGGAGAATCCGCTGGCGGCCAGCCTGATGGGCATCCGGATCAACCGGGCGATCGCGACGGCCTTTGGCGTCGGCGGCGCCCTTGCGGGGGTTGCGGGCATCATGTGGGCCGGACGCGCCGGACAGATCGATCCACTCATGGGCTTCCTTCCGGGACTGAAAGCCTTCGTTGCGGCCGTCATTGGCGGTGTCGGCAGTCTGACCGGTGCCGTGCTGGGCGGCTTCATCCTCGGCTTTGCCGAAGTGCTGTTCGTCGGCATGTTGCCGCCGATCTACGGATCCTATCGGGACGCGTTCGTGTTCGGTTTGCTGATCGTCATCCTGCTGTTCCTGCCCAACGGAATCATGGGCCGGGTTTCGGAGGAACGGGCATGAAGCCGCAGCGTCACCAGATCGCCTGGGCCGTGCTGGCCGCCGCTGCCGTGCTGCTGGTCGCGTTCGCGGAAACCTTCCTCAGTGGGTACGAGCGCACAGTGATCGGCTTTGCCGGGATCTATGCCATTCTGGTCGTCAGTCTCAGTTTTTCCAATGGCCTGACGGGGCTTTTCTCACTTGGCCATCCGGCGTTCATGATGCTGGGGGGCTATGTCGCAGCGGTCCTGACATTCCCCGCCAACCGCAAGGGCTTCATGTTACCCGCGCTGCCGGAATGGCTTGCCACAGCGGAACTGTCGCTGTTTCCCGCCACGGTAATCGGCGGTGCTGCGGCGGCGTTTGCCGCGGTGATCGTCGGCTTTCCGGTGCTGCGTCTGCGCGGCCATTATCTGGCAGTGGCCACGCTCGGCCTGATCATCATTCTGCGCGTGCTGATCAATAATGCTGACGGCCTGACGCGCGGCGCCCTTGGACTGAACGGCATCCCCCGGATGACGTCGCTCTGGTGGATCCTCGGCTGGCTGGCGGTGACGCTACTGGTTTGCTGGCGTCTGAAGCATTCGTCGGTCGGACGCAGTTTGCTGGCGATCCGCGAGAACGAGATGGCGGCCGCCTGTATGGGGGTCAACCGGGCCGGAGCCAAGCTGACCGCGTTTTCCGTCGGCGCCTTCTTCGCCGGCATCAGCGGCGCATTGTGGGCGCATCTCCTGACCAATCTGACGCCTGGATCGTTCAATCTCACCATGGCCTTCATGCTGGTCGTCATGGTGGTGATCGGCGGCAGCGGCAGTCTCGTCGGCGCGATTCTCGCTGCGGTATCGATCACGGTTCTGAGAGAAGTGCTGCGGCCGGTCGAACAGGCCGTCGGCGCCTATGGACTTGTGCAGGTGATCATTGCGCTATTGCTGATCGCAACGCTGCTGCTGCGGCCGCAGGGATTCTTCGGCAGTTCCGAGCCACGAATATTGAGACCCGGACCTGTCGCGTCCCGGACCGAAAGGTCCGAACTCCCCGACCAGGGCGCCCCGTCGGCGGCCAGGCCGGCTGAAAAATAAAACGGAAAAGGAGGCTTTTCATGATCAAGCATACCCTGACAACCGCCACGGCGCTCGCGCTCGTGGCCGGTCTCGCATCGACCGGATCGCAGGCCCAGGCCCAGGACGGTGAGCCGATCCGCGTCGCCGCCCTCTATTCGCTGACCGGTGGTCTGTCGTCGCTGGACGGCCCGTCGCTGCAGGGCGCCGAACTGCATGTCGAGCAGATCAACGAAGAAGGTGGCGTACTCGGGCGGCCGCTGGAACTGGTCGTCTTCGACACGCGCACCGATCAGCAGGTGACGGCGACCGCCGCGCAGGAAGCGGTCTCGTCGGATGTCGTTGCCGGTTTCGGCCAGTCGGACACGACCTTCGTGATGGCCGCCGCACCCACCTTCCAGGAAGCGGGCATCCCGTTCGTCACATCGGGTGCCACGCATCCGATGCTGCCGACCTGGGTGGGCGACCACATGTTCATGGCGGCCTTCGGCGATGACGATCAGTCCTACGCCATCGCCGACTATGCCTATGACACGATGGGGCTTCGCCGGGTCTATGTCTGGACCGATAACTCGATGGACTTTACCCGCGCCCTGACCCAGTTCTTCGTCGAACGGTTCCAGGAGCGTGGCGGCGAGATCATCGACGAAGATTTCTTCATGATGGGCGACACCGATTTCTCGGCCCAGATCGCCCGCCTGGAAGATGTCGACCCTGCACCGGATGCCGTGTTCATTTCGGCCATCCCCAGCGAAGCCGGCCTGACCGTACGCCAGATCCGCGAAGCCGGCATCGAGTTCCCGATCATCTCCGGTGACGGATTCGATACGGAACTGGTGGCGACGGTACCGGGGCCGGAACTGGCCAATGACGTCTTCTTCTCGTCCCACACCTATCTGGCCGACGACCGGCCCGAGGTGCAGGCGTTCATTGATGACTACACCGAGCATTTCGGTCATCCGCCGGAGAATTCGTTCGCGCCGCTCGGCTATGACGCGATCGGTCTGATCGCCGCCGCAATCGAAGAGGCGGGGAGCGACGACCCGGCTGCAGTCCGCGACGCGCTGGAGGCGACGCGGGACTATCCGGCCGTAACGGGCACCGTTTCCTATACACGCGAAACCATGGTGCCGCCGAAGCCGGTCTCCATCATTTCCGTTCAGGGCGCCGAGTTCAACGTCGAGGAAATCTGGCGTCCGGAATAACGCCGGATGGCGGGGCGGCACGGGAAAGCCCGTGCCGCCCCGGCTTTCCTCCTGCCTCACGCCCCAGCTCATTCCAGGAGCCAGTACCGTGGAAACCACGCCCGAAGAAGTGATTCTGGTCTGCTGCAGCGATATTGCCGGTCAGGTTCGTGGAAAAGGCTTTCCCGCCCGCGATCTCGAAAAGCGCCGGCGTCTCGGCGTCGGGTGGACGCCGACCAATATCATGATCAATTGCCTGGGCGGCATACCGGCGACGCCGTTCGGCCCACGCGGCGACCTGTTCCTGGTCCCGGCCAGGGAAGGCCGCGTCCTGCTCGATTTCGCCGACGGCACCCCGCGCGAGCAATGGTATCTGGGCGATATTCTGGAACTGGACGAGACCCCGTGGGACTGCTGTCCGCGATCGTTTCTGAAGCGGGCTCTGGCCGCATTGGAAACGGAGACCGGGCTGTCCTTGCTGGCCAGTTTCGAGCACGAATTCCATCTCGACAAGGCTCACGCCCGAAGCGGGGATTCCTATGGGCTCGGCTCCATGCGATCGATCGCCGGATTCACCCGCGACTTCATCGGCGCGCTCAGGGCGAACGGGCTGGAGCCGGATACCTTCCTGCCGGAATATGGCACCCGGCAATACGAGATCACGATTGACCCGACGACCGGACTGGAAGCGGCCGACAGGGCGGTCAAACTGCGCGAGCTGTGCCGCGCCGTCGCCGAGCGTCACGAAATGACCGCCAGTTTCTCGCCGCTGGTCGCGCGGGGCGGTGTCGGCAACGGCGTGCATATTCATTGCAGCCTGGTGGACAGCGACGGACAGTCGGTAACCTACGATCCACAGGGTGTGGGCGGGCTTTCGCCGAAGGCGGGCGCCTTTGCCGCCGGGATCCTGCGCCATGTGCGGGCCCTCTGTGCGATCACGGCCCCCAGTCTGGTGTCGTATGATCGCCTGCGGCCCCATTCATGGTCGGCCTTCTGGGGCAATCTCGGCCTGCGTGACCGTGAGGCCGGCTTGCGCATCTGCCCCGTGCCGGCAGCCGGCGACATCGACCCGGCGCCGCGCTACAACATGGAATTCCGCGCCGCCGATGCTGCCGCCAGCCCCTATCTGCAACTGGGCATGCTGATTTTTGCCGGGCTTCAGGGACTGCGAGAAGGGCTTCCGACCCCCGCAATACACGACGGAGATCCCGGTGATCTTTCAGATGCCGAGCGTGAGACGATGGGCATCCAGGCATTGCCCCGAACTCTGGCCGAGGCTCTGGAAGCCCTGGAGACGGACGACGTCGCCAGTGGCTGGCTCGGCCCAGGCTTGCGCCAGGCTTATCTGATGCACAAACGCGGCGAGATATCGATGCTTGAAGATCGCAGCCCTGACGAACTGTGCCGGGTCTACGCCGAGGCCTACTGAGGAACCTGTAGAATGTCTTTTCAATCCGAGATCGCCGGGGGCGCCGGCCCCGGCCTGCTGGGCCCCGGCGATCCGCAGCCGGTCGGCGAAATGAACGCCGACTCCCGCTCGCGCATCTTTCTGATCTGCGATCATGCCGGCAACGCCGTGCCGACGGCGCTGAATGATCTGGGCTTGCCGGCGTCCGAACTCAGCCGCCATATCGGCATCGATATCGGCGCCCTGCCGGTGGCAGAGGGCCTCGCGGCAAGGCTCGACGCGCCGCTTGTCTTTCAGCGCTATTCGCGTCTCGTGATCGACTGCAACCGGCGGACCGACGCCAGTGCATCGATGCCCGTCGTGGCCGACGGTACGCCGGTGCCGGGCAACGAGAATCTCGACGCCGCTGCCCGGGCGGCACGGGTCGATGCCATCCTGACCCCTTATCACGATACCATCCGGCGCCGTCTCGATGCCCGTGCCGCTGCCGGCATCCCGACCTTGCTGGTGGCCGTTCACAGCTTCACGCCTTCGCTGAAGGCTCGTCCTGCCGATCGCCCGTGGCATGTCGGCCTGTGCTGGGCCGAACATGGGGTGTTTTCGCACCATGTCCTGCGGGCCCTGGCCCGGGAGGGCGATTTCGTGCTGGGTGAGAACGAGCCCTATACCGTCGATATGACGAACGACTATTCGATCCCGGAACATGGCGAGAAGCGCGGACTGCCCTATGCCGAGTTGGAGATTCGCCAGGATCTCATCGGGGATCCCGGCGGTCAGACCCGCTGGGCCGATCGGCTCGCACGCGTGCTGACGGCTGCAGCCGAAACCTTCGATCGCGACGAGAACGGCCGGAACGGGAGCGCGTGACATGGCCCGACGAACCATTCCCGCCCGCACGGCGCCGATCGACCCCGAAGGCACGGCGCTTCTGTTGATCGATGTGCAGAAGGGGATCTTCTTTCCCGCAGCGGCAGAGGATCGCCCCTGGTTTCACCGCTCGGCGGCGGAACGCGCCGTGCCCAACATGGCTCGACTGTTGTCGGCGGCGCGGGCGGCGCGGGCGGAGGTCGTCCATACGGTGATCCAGAGTCTGACCCGGGACGGCCGGGACCGGAGCATCGACTACAAGCAGACCGGCTTCCACTTTGCCCCCGGCAGTGTGGAGGCCGAAGCGTGCGACGAGGTGGCGCCTGCGGCCGACGAGATGGTGCTCGCGAAGTCATCCTCCAGCCTGTTCAACTCGACGGTTTTCGAGTACCTGCTGCGCAACATGGGCCTGGACACGGTCGTCGTCGCCGGCTTCCTGACCGATCAGTGCGTTGACCACACAATACGCGACGGCGCCGACCGCGGCTTTCGGATGATCTGCGCCGCCGATGCCTGCACAACGGATTCAAGGGAACGCCACGACAATGCGCTCGCCGCCTTCAAGGGCTATTGCAGGGTTGCCAACACGGCCGAAATCGTTGACGAACTGGGGCGTTGACGCGCTATAGCCGCGTGCCGCCCGGTAGGGGCTGAAACCGGACGGCAAGACCGCGCTGGCGCCGGATCCTGCCATCCTCTTCCTTGGTGATCAGCATCATGTCCTGGGGGCCTTCCTCGGGACCGATCGGGGCGACCAGGCGCCCTCCGGGCTTGAGTTGATCGATCAGCGGGCTGGGCACATAGGGCATGGCCATGCGGACCAGTATGGCGTCGAAGCGGCGGTTTTCCGGCCAGCCATAGTATATGTCGCCCTGACGGATGTCGGCTGAATACCCCAGCGCCGCCAGCGTTTCGGCCGCCGTCTCGGCGACGGGCGCATGGAATTCCATCCCCGATACCGAGCGCGCGAGTTGCAAGAGGATCGCGGTTTCATAACCGCCGCCGACGGCGGCCTGAAGAACGTCATCGTCAGGGCCGACATCGAGCAGTTCGAGCATATAGGCCGTAATGAACGGCTGCGACACCGTCGCGCCCTCGGCCACTGGAAGCGGCGCGTCGAAGTAGGAATATATGCGGATGTCCTCGGGCACGAATTCGTGCCTCGGCACGACCTGAAATGCTTCCAGTACGCTATCGGACAGACGAATGCCGCCGAGGTCGGGGGCAAGCGCCAGCGTCTGATAGCGCATGCTTTCCACCATCTCGGATCGCAACAGCGCGTAATCGTCTTCAGACAGGAGGGGGCCGTTCTCTGCCGACGCGGACGCGGTAACAAGCAGGGCCGCGGCAGCGATCAGGGCGCGCGTCGTCGCCTTGCGGGAGGCACTGCAGAGGGGCTGGAACATCGACATTCAGACCTCCCGCGCCGGCTGCTTCGGCGCATTTTAGACCGCTGCACTGCCGGTCAAATGGTTACCGGCGCAAACTGTTCCATCGTTGCCTGCGGGACTGCGCTAAAGGGCAATCAGCTGAAAGAGTCCCTGCATGAACAGATAGGTCAGGATGATCGCCACCGCCAGATAAGCCGATTGTTTTGCGCCAGACATCTCCATCCTCCGTTGTTTCAGCGTCGAGCCCGCTATGGAAGTAGGGCCTGTGCCGCATGTCGTTATCGCTTCGCATCTGCCGGCTCAAGCGTTTCCGGCAGGTCGGCTGGAAATCTGTCACTGTCCACAGGGGGCCGCAACGCCGCAATACGCGAAAGATTAATTCAAATACCTCAGGATACCGCAAGACTTTGCCACAGATCGTGGACAGGCGTCCATGGAATTGCCGGGCCCCTGCCGGTCGGGCGACAGAACCGGTTAGCAGAACCGGGGGCAGGTTTTCTCTGGACGGTCAGCCTGTGCGCTCTTATCTGTGGAAGCACGACGGGATCTGATCCCGCGGACCCGAACGAGCAGCCGGAGACCAGCGATGGTAGACACCCAATCCGATCGTCCTGCACGCGCCGCGGATATCGTCGATATCATCGGTCCGCAAGAGGACTTCGTTATCGCCAGGATCGTGGCGACCGGTGCGTCGGTATCGGATGTCGCCGCGGCCCATACATGGATGAATGCCGACGACGTCATGGGCGAGTCGGGCATCCGTCCGAATACTGGCCGAGTAGCGCAGGTGTGTCAGATTCTGCAGGAACAACTTTCCGCTCAAGACGATCTGTGACGGGCCGCCGCTGGCGAACCGTGCCGGGGTCTCGCGGCGGACCGTCCCGCAATTTCCGCATGACCCTCGCGTCCGTGCCGTAAAAATAGCATGTCGGATTGGCAGCGCGCGGCAGCATCTTATTGATCTGCGGCACGTGCGCGGGATGGTCCCGACGCGGGCGGTCCGCCGGTTCCAACGACAATGCAGTCTTCATATTCCGGGCATCTGCTCGCGTCTTTCACGGCCCTGTGCGCGACGCTCTACGTCGTGTCCGTCGTCGGCGTCTGCCTGTTCAGCGCGGATTGGGCTTTCATCGGACTGTTGGATTTGCCGGCGGCATTTGCGGTCGTCCTCTATGGTGCGACCGGCGTCGCGATCCTCGCATTCGCGGCGTGGTTTGCACTTCTGGCCTGGCGGGCGGAGTTGGCGTTGACCGATCAATCGGGTCAATCACCACTAATCTGACCCCTTGCCTGGCGCTCCTCACTCGCGCAATGATCGCCGCCGTTCCTCTTACCGATCAACGGCGGCACTCATGTCAAGCGATGCCCGATACGCGATATATTTCGGTCCGGCGGCCGAGACGGCCCTGTTCGATCTGGGGCGGGTCTGGCTTGGCCGAGATGTCGTGACCGGCCGGACCCGGCCTCAGCCGACTGTCCCCGGCATTACCGAGGACCGGATGGCGGCGTTGACGCGCAGTCCGCGGTTCTACGGCTTTCACGGCACCCTGAAGGCGCCGTTTTCGCTGGCGCCCGGCCGGACGGCGGAACAGTTGCACGGGGAAGTTTTGGCTTTTGCCGCCGACAGCGCCGCTTTCATGTCGCCACCGCTCGTCCTGGAGTCGCTGGACGGGTTTCTGGCTCTGGTCTTCAGTCGACCTTGCGCGGAAATGCGGGCCCTGTGCGACGATTGTGTCGAGATGTTCGAGCCGTTCCGGGCGCCGCTATCGCCAGAGGATCAAGAGCGGCGGCTGCGGTCGCCGCTGACCGAGCGTCAGCGCGACTATCTCGACCGTTGGGGGTACCCCGGCGTCTTCGATGAATTCACGTTCCACATGACCCTGACCTCACGGCTTCAGGAGCCGGAGCATTCCCTGATCCGCGATACGCTCGAAGACCTGGCCGCCCCGGTTCTATGGGAGCCGGCGTGGATCGATGCGATCGCCATTTACGAGCAGCCGGATCGCGAGACCCCGTTCACCATGACGGCCCGCTATCCGCTTGGCCGCCGGTAAAAGGCGAGGCACCGTTGCTGGCGCCTCAGCAGGCCCCGTTCTCTCAGACACGGGCGCCGAAAGTGAACAGTTTCTTGATTCTGGAGGAGAATCCGTGCCGGCCCTGTTCGCGGTCGACGACGGATTGGTCGGTGACCCAGTTCAGCTGAACGGCCCGGCGCGGCCCTTCGTATGAGTGGTGGCCATGCCATGAATTGTCGGCGCGCTTGAAGATCAGCAGCGTTCCGCCGGCGGGCTCGACCTCGTCTGCATAGTCTTCAAGGTCGGTCCCGTTGCGCAGCAGCCGCAGCCGACCCGACGCATTGGGCCAGCCGTCGTCGTTCATGTAAAGCAGGACGGTGATCAGCTTGGTTTTCGAGTCGGTATGGATCTTGCCGTCGCGCGACCGGCAATAGCCGCGCACGGTATACATCGTCGGCCGATCCGTCAGGTCGATGTCGAATTTGCGTTCCACGGCGCTTCGAAAGGCACTGCCCTGCAACTCGTCGATCAGGGACTGGAAGGCGCCGTCGATGGCCAGACCGTCGGGCGGGTGAGAGCCGGGCCCCGGTACTTCCGGATAGGCCTTGCGCGCCGCGTCCAGTCCCTCCGGCGTCAGGAAATCCTTGACAACCACATAGTTGAACGGGTCGGTCGCCAGGGGCGTTTCGTCCAGTCGGTCGAGCCTGATCATCATGTCTCAAAGTCCACTGACATCGTCCGGCATGGTGCCGTCATTTTGCCGACGGTACTGCACGTCCGGCCGCTGCGAAAGGGAAATGACGCCTGCCCCGGTATCGCCCGGAATCAGCGCCGTCAGGCCCGCGGCCGCGCCTCGGCCCGCGACTCGGCCCGCGACTGGGCCCGCGAGTGGGCCAGGCGAGCGCCGGCCCGAACGATGGTGATGCCGAAAAGGATGAACGCCAACGCGATCCAGGCCCGCAGCGAGGGCACGTCGGACAGCACGACCCACACCCATAATATGCCGAAAACCGGGATCAGATAGTTGACCTGGGAAAGGAAGGTCGACCCAACGTCCCGGACCAGCTGCACGCGCAGGAAATGCGCCAGCGCCGTGGGCCCCACCCCCAGTGCCACCAGCGCCAGAACCGGTCCGATGCCGGGCGACAGGGTCCATGGCCGGTCGGTGACGAGCGCGATCGGCAGCATATAGAGCGCCGTGGCGGCCAGCATCAGTCCGGCCGCCAGAGGTGCCGGGACGCCGACGATGCGCCGGATGACCACACCCCCCACGGCATAGGAGAACGTGGCCGCGACGATCGCCAATTGGCCGGCCAGCGACGGCGATGCGCCCGATACCGCTTCGGGCCCGACAAGCACCAACAGCCCCGCCAAACCGACGCAGAGGCCTGCCAGCTTGGGGACTGTGAACCGGTCGTCAGGTGTGAAGAAATGTGAGATGAACAGCGCCATGAACGGACCGGCGCCCATGAGCACGGCGGCCGTGCTGCTGGGGATGTGCTGTTGGCCCCAGGCGACCAGCGAAAACGGAATGGCGCTGCCGAAGGCGCCGGCAACCGCAATGCGCATCAGCGCGCGGCGATCCATCGGCACCCGGTAGCCCGCCGAGATCGACAGGATGAGCAACAGCGCCGCCCCGATGACCGTCCGCCCGGCAACGATGGTCATTGGCGGCATACCCCTGAGGGCAACCTCGATCCACAGGAACGTCGATCCCCATAAAGCGCCGAGGCACAGGAGTTTCAGGGTGTCCAGACTGGTGGCGGGCCGGATAGGCTGCATCGATGCATCTCATGGTTGCAGTACGACGATTGGCACAATGCAGCACCAATGTTAAGAGAGTTTCAGCATTGCTGTCGGACTATAGGACGCGGCGAGGTCAACGGCTACCCAGGTGCGTTGGCATTGATGGCGCCGTATTTTCACCCGAGGGGGGACAAAATGCTGGGATGGTTCGGCAAGAAGCCGGCGGCGAAACGACGGACGGGCGCGGCGGACCACGGACACAATGAACACGGCAAGTCCGGGGCCAATCGAGAACAACAGGCGGCGCAGATATCCGGCAACAACGGTGGCCCCCGAATCGAGGGGCATGTCGACCCCGAAATCCTCGATCGCGCGGCCGGGGCGGTCAAGGGCAAGCATGCGTCGGAGTCGATCAAGGGGCTGATGAACGACGACGATGGCCGCAAGGCGATGGCCAACACGCTGCGCAAATGGATGAACGATGGCCGCTCCTGAACGGGCCCTGAACTGCGGCTCGTTAGAAAAGGCTCTGCTGGAAGGGCGGTGGAGGGCCGGACGGAGCGTCTGTTGTCCCTGATCCGGCGGCTTCCGCCAGCATCTGGTCGGCCGTTTCGTCCAGCAGCATGTCGGCGGCGGATCCGTAAACCTGCTCGCGCCCCACTTCCAGCAGGACGGGAATGGCCAGGGGCGAGACCCGGTGCAGCCGGCGATGCGCCAGTCGCTCGGCAGCCCGCTTCAGCAGGCTCCCGATCCGCGAGACGTCGGTGAGGCCGCGCGCGGCGTCGGCGCGGGTCGCCCTCAGCAGCAGGTGGTCGGGTTCGTGCTGGCGCAGGACGTCGTAAATGAGGTCCGACGATACCGTGATCTGCCGGCCGGATTTCTGCTGGCCCGGATATCGCCGCTCGATCAGACCGGCGATTACCGCGACACTGCGAAACGTTCGCCGCAGCAGCGAGCTTTCCTCCATCCAGGCTTCGAGATCGTCACCCAGCATGTCTTCGTCGAACAGCGTGCGCATATCATCGACCTCGTGAACAGACCAGACCGCCAGAACGTAATCGGTGGCGACGAAGCCGAGCGGGCCATAGCCCATACGTTCCATTCGGCGCGTCAACAGCATGCCCAGCGACTGGTGGGCGTTGCGGCCCTCGAAGCAATAGGCGACCAGAAAGCTCTTGCCGCCACGCGGAAACGTCTCGACGAGCAGGTTGTCCCGCCGCGGCAGTTCCGACTTTTCGGCCTGAAGGCGCAACCACCACCGCACCGCTTCGGGCAGATCGATCCAGGTGTCGGGCGATTGCAGGATCGCGCGCACGGCATCCGCCAGATGGGTGGATAGCGGCAATCGGCCGCCGGCATAGGCGGGCACCTTCGGGTCGCCCTTGCCGCCGCGCGCGCACTCGGCAAAGGTATCCCGGACGCCGACAAAGCGCAGCAGTTCACCGGCAAACATGAAGGTATCGCCGGGCTCCAGCGTCGAGATGAAATATTCCTCGATCTCGCCCAGTACCCGCCCCCGTCCCAGACGGACCTTGAGGGTCACGGCCTCGACGATGGTGCCGACATTCATGCGATAGGCGCGCCGGGCGGACTGGTCGCTGGCCGCCAGTCTGCCATCTGGCATCGGGGTGAGGCGCTTGAAGCGGTCATAGGCGGCAAGCGCATAGCCGCCGGTCGCGACGAACGAAACGGCGTCGTCGAAATCCTTGCGCGCCAGATCGGCATAAGGCGCCGCCCGCCGGATCTCGTGATACAGCGTATCGGGATCGAACGGCGTGCTGCAGGCCGTGCCCAGAATATGCTGGGCCAGAACATCCAGACCGCCAGGTGGCGGCGGGTCGCCGTCGAGCTGGTTGGCAGCGATGCTGTCCATGGCGGCGCGGCATTCCAGAACCTCGAACCGGTTTGCCGGAACGAGCAGGGCGCGCGATGGCTCGTCGAGTCGGTGATTGGCACGGCCGATGCGCTGCAGCAGGCGGCTGACGCCCTTGGGCGCGCCGATTTGCACCACCAGATCCACCGACGCCCAGTCGATCCCCAGGTCGAGCGACGAGGTCGCCACGACCGCGCGCAGGTCTCCGGCGGCCATGGCGGCTTCGACTCGACGGCGCTGATCGAACGCCAGACTGCCGTGGTGCAGCGCGATCGGCAGAGTGTCGTCGTTGATCCGCCACAATTCCTGAAAGACCAGCTCTGCCTGGGCGCGTGTGTTGACGAACACCAGCGTGGTCCCGCCTTGGCGGATACGCTCGTAGATCTCGGGCACGGCATGCAGGCCCATATGCCCGGCCCAGGGCAGCCGTTCCCGTGTCGCCAAAATTTCCACCGTCGCCGCGGCACCCGCACGGCCGATGACGGTACGGACATCGCCGGCATCCGAGCGGCCCGCCATCGAAAGATAAGCGACAAGGGCATCCGGGTGCGCGACGGTGGCCGACAGACCGGCGCGGCGAGCGGTGGGGGCGATCGTCGCCAGCCGGCTCAGGCCGAGTGCCAGCAGGTCGCCGCGCTTGGTCCCGGCCAGCGCATGCAATTCGTCGATGATGATCCTGCGCAGACCGCCGAACAGGCGTGGCGCGTCTTCCAGAGACAGCATCAGCGCCAGGCTTTCCGGCGTCGTCATCAGGATCTGCGGCGGGTGGCGGCGCTGACGCTCGCGCACCGCCGCAGGCGTATCGCCGGTTCGGGTCTCGGCACGAATGGGCAGCCGCATTTCGGCGAGCGGGGCGTCAAGGTTGCGCCGGATGTCCTGAGCCAGCGCCTTCAGCGGCGAGATATAAAGCGTATGAAGTCCTTCGCGCGGGCGGTCCTTGAGCGCGGCGAGGGTTGCCAGAAATCCGGCGAGCGTCTTGCCGCCGCCGGTCGGTGCGATCAACAGCGCATTCGCCCCGTCGGCCGCCGCCTGGACCATGGCCAACTGGTGCGGGTGGGGGTGCCAGCCCCGGTGCCGGAACCAGGCGTGCAACTCCGGTGGCAGCAGGGCCGAGCCGTTGCGCTGGGGAACCGAAGTGCCGTCGGTCCCGAAATCGGAACCGGACGGGGGCGGTCTGAATTCATCGTTATGCAAGGAGTCGTGCTCCGGGGCTCGTTCTCCGGGGGCGATCTGTGCCATGATCGGCCAAAGACGCCATGTTTCCGACGAAGATTTGTCCCAATACACCGGGATACGACAGGTCCGGCGTGAGGTATCGATACACGAACAAGGAGATCAAAATCATGAAATCGACCATTCTTCGTACGGGTCAGAGCCTGGCCGCCGCCGCTGTTGTCGTTGTTGCGACAACGGTGACAGCTGCGGCGCAGGTAGAGATCGCCCGGCAACAGAGCCTGGTTGCGACGGTGCCATCCGGTGCCTGGTGCGCGCCCAACGTGCCGGTGACGATCAACGCGCCAAACCGATCTTCGTTCCGTGATGGCGATTGGGCCTTCCGCGAGATCGGCGGCACGATTCGCAGGACGATGGACGAGGTATGCCCCGTTGCCACACACCTGAACATTATCGGGCGGGTCGACGGCACGGAAGTCTATAATGGCCGTCTGGGCCCCGATACCGGAGACCGTATCGTCGGCTCCTATGTCGATGGCTCGGGCACCGTCAGGTCGTCCCCGGCCACCACACAGCCGGCCACGAGTTCGCCGTCCCCCAGCTATCGCGATCAGGTGCGCGAAGCTCAGACCCTGTTGAACCGCCTTGGCTACAACGCTGGCCCTGCGGACGGGCTGATGGGTCCCAGAACCCGCTCGGCCGTCCGGTCGTTTCAACGCGCACACGATCTTTCCGTGACGGGTGAAGTCAATCAGGATCTGATTTCGGCCCTGATCAGCGCCGAGGGGTAATAGCCGTGCCCAATAATTCAGCCGGGTGAGGGCGGAGTTGCGGACCCGGACGGAAGATGGTCTACACGGCAACGACAGCGGGCCGGGCACGACAAGACGGCCGGCCCTCTCCCTTGAACGACCGCTGGAAAAAGGCTGCGGCGATGACGAAAACCGCCACCCTTGGCGTCATGACGGCCATTCCCGAAGAAATTGAGGATCTGGGCGCGGCATTCACCGAAGAAGGGCGCGAGGTCGTCGCCGGCCTCGTCTTCCGGCGCGGCGTGCTGGAGGGTCGCCGATGCGTCCTGGTCGAAACCGGAATCGGCAAGGTCAATGCGGCCATCGTTGCCACGTTGCTGATCTCGCGGTTCGGCTGCGACGGGCTCGTCTTTTCCGGTGTTGCCGGTGGGCTCGATCCGGCTCTGGGCGTCGGTGACGTGGTGATCGCCACCCGGTTGATCGCCCATGATTACGGCGCCCTGATCGACGGCGATATCCGGCCCTATCAGCCGGGTGTGCCGCCGCTTCCGGGCTTCGACGAAACGGTCGGCTACGACATCGACGCCGCCGTGCTGGGCCGTCTGCGCCCTGTGCTGGACGGCATTGATCTGCCGACGCTCAGTTCCGAAGCCGCGGGCGGGGAACCCCGGACGCCGTCTGTGCATTTCGGCACTGTGCTGACCGGCGACACGTTCATGAATTGCGGCGCGACCCGGGAACGGCTGTTCAACCGGTTTGGCGGCCTTGCGGTTGAAATGGAAGGGGCCGCGGTGGCCCAGACGGCCGACCGGTTTGGCGTACCGGTTGTTGTGATCCGGGCACTCAGCGATCTTGCCGGTGCCGACAGCCATGTCGATTTCGGTGCTTTTGTGCACGAGACGGCGGCGGTTGCGGCCGGTATCGTTCGTCAGGTCGTCGGGCATCTATGATGTGGGCGGCCAATAAGGGCGACGCACAAACGCCGGTCCGCCGGTAACGGGAAAAAGGCCCTGAAGTGGCGAAATCGACGCTTGAAATCCGGTGCGACTGGGGAGCCGACGGCGTTGCCGCGCTCGCGCCCTATACGGACGTCTTCATCGTTGTCGACGTCCTGCTCGCCACCACGGCCATCGATCAGGCGGTCTCTCAGGGCGCGGCGGTGATTCCGTTCCTGTACCGCGCCGACACCGCGGATGTGTTCGCCAAGGGCCAGCGCGCCTTCCTTGCCCGGCCGAAAGAGGCCGCCGATACCGGTACATACAGCGACTTGCCGTCATCCCTTGTCGGTCTGGCCCCCGGCGTTCGTCTGGCGCTGCCGGCCGCCGACGTCGCGGCGATCGTCCGGGCGGCCTCGACCACGGGCGAGGAGGTGCAGCCGACGGTGCTGGCCGGCTGTCTTCGCAATGCCGGCGCGGTCGCCGATACGGCACGCCGGATGGGGCGACGGATATCGATCATCTGCGCGGGCGAGCGGTGGCCACGCGGCGGATTGCGGCCGGCTGTCGAAGATCTGCTTGGCGCGGGCGCTATCGCGCACCGGCTGGAAGGCTCGCAATCGCCGGAAGCCCTGGCAGCGCGGGCCGCGTTTCGGGCGGCCTGGGACAGTCTTCCACGATCGCTGGCCGGATCGGCGACGGGATATTCGCTCTGCCGCTCGGGCTATACCCAGGACGTGACCGATGCGGCCGCGCTGAATGTCAGCCCCTATACGCCGGTATTCATCGACGGCGTTTTTCGCGCTGCCGAGTGGTAGGCCCGTGTTTGGGCCGCGGAATCCGATTGCCGCGGCATTGTGTTCCATATATGTTCTATTCTTGGGCGGTGGACGATAGCGTGCAGGCTGAGGAATTCCAGGTAGAATGAGAGAGGGCGCCGTGGCTGATACCGGACATCACGACAGAACGGAGAACGACCGGCGAATCGACAACATCGAGTTCGTCGTCGGCGACATCGACCGGTCGAAGGCCTTCTATCAAGCGGCATTCGGGTGGACATTCACCGATTACGGCCCGACCTATTGCGAATTTTCTGATGGACGGCTGACAGGCGGGTTTACCACCGACGGCCGGGTCATGCCGGGCGGGCCGCTGGTCATCCTCTACGGCGCCGATCTGGAAGGTATGCAGGCGCAGGTGGAAGCCGCGGGCGGGACGATCGTCAAGCCGATCTTTTCGTTTCCCGGTGGCCGGCGGTTCCAGTTCACCGATCCGGATGGGTACGAGCTGTCGGTCTGGTCGGATCGCTGACTGGATATTGAGCGGGGTGGCCGGCTACGGGGCGGCATAGGCGGTTGCAATGCGTCCGGCGAGGGCGGCATTGTTTCGGGCCAAAGCAATATTGGCCTTCAGGCTGGCACCGCCGGTGGCGTCGACGACACGGGACAGCAAAAAGGGCGTGGTTTCCTTGCCCTTGATCCCCTTCAGTTCGGCTTCGGCCAGGGCGTTGTTGATTGCGGCGTCGACGGTCGCCGGGTCGATGGCGTCGGCCGCCGGTATCGGGTTCGCGATAACGGTGCCCTGCCGGTAGCCCAGATGATCCTGATGGGCCAGAATTGCCGCGATCTCGTCTGGCGTGTCGCATCGGGCGTCGCAGCCAAGCCCGCTGTCGGTGCAATAGAATGCCGGGAAGACGTCTGTGCCATAACCCAGAACCGGCACGCCGTGAGTTTCCAGATATTCGAGCGTCTTCGGCAGATCCAGGATCGATTTCGCGCCGGCACAGACGACGGCCACGGGCGTGGACGCCAGTTCCTGAAGATCGGCGGATATGTCGAAGCTGGCTTCTGCCCCGCGATGGACGCCGCCAATGGCGCCGGTGGCAAAGACGCGCACACTGGCGAGCCCGGCAACGATCATCGTGGCCGCCACGGTCGTTGCGCCGCTGCCGCCCCGCGCCATCAGGATCGGCAGATCGCGCCGGCTGGCTTTCGCGATAGCCGGATCCGTGGCGATGCGTTCGAGCATGTCCGGTGTCAGGCCCAGCTTGAGGCGCCCGTCGAGCACCGCGACTGTGGCCGGCACACCGCCGCTGTCGCGGACGGTTTGCTCCAGCATCCGGCCGGTGGCGAGATTGTCGGGATAGGGCATGCCGTGGGCGATGATGGTGCTTTCCAGCGCCACGACCGGGCCGCCAATGGCGATCGCCTCTGCAACTTCCGGCGTCATGTCGACAAGGTCGAGTGCGGGGTCGGCACGGGTATCAGACTTGCGGAATCGGGTTTGCATAGGAGGTCACCATGAAGTCTGGAGAGTGCGGGTCAGAGCGCAAGATATGGCATAACCCTCGCCGCATTGTCAGCCAGCAGCGCGGGTGTCACGGCGTCGAAGCCGGCCCCGGACCGGCAAAGGACGACGGCGGCAGCGGCATGCCCGACGACCGCAGCGTCGGCCAGTTGCAGCCCCATGGCCAATCCGTGGATCATTCCGACCGTAGCGGCGTCTCCTGCCCCGGTGACGTCGACCGTCGTAACGCTGGGCGCCGGGACCAGCCAGGCCGGCGCCCGCTCGCCCGATCCGGCGACGACGACGGTACCGTGGGCGCCGTCGGTCAGAACGATCGAGGCCGCCATGCGGTCGGCCAGCGCGCGGGCCAGCGAAACCAGGGGAACGCCCGGGCGTTCAAGTATGGCCTCGGCTTCGGCACGGTTGGTGCGCAGGATGGTGACGCGTCCGACGAGGCAGGCGGCCCGCGGCGCCTTCGCCACCGACACGGAATCGGCGATCAGGCAGGTCTGTGGCGGACACCGGGCCGCCAGCATCGACAATACCGGTTCCGGCAGATTGGTATCGATGAACCAGACGCGGTCATCGCGTCGGTTGGCGATAATCGGCTCCAGATCGCCAGGGGTCAGGGTTTCGCACAGGCGCGTGTCGGCAAAGCCATAGGTCAGATTGCCGGAGGGGTCGAGCGCGGCGACATAGCGCCCGGTCGGCCGTTCGGTGCGGGTTATCAGGCAGTCGCCGGCGACGTTGGCTTCGGCCGCGCGCTGGCGAAGGCGCTCGCCGTCGCCATCGTGGCCGATGGGGGCGCATAGCGCGACCGGATGGCCGAGGCATCCCAGCCCGACTGCCACGTTGAATGCCACGCCGCCGCAGGATGTCGCGATTTCGCATGGATTGGAGGTTCCGGACCGAATGGGTCCGGTCGCCGTAATGGTTTCATCGATATGGGCGGCGCCGAGGCACAGCATGGAGTCACCGAAAGCAGTGGACCGCCGGATGCGGGTCCGGCGATCGTACGAATTGCGGGTTCGCGGTCGGGCTTGTCAATGGAGCCATGGACGCCGACCCGATGCCGTCCAATTTTCATACCCATGGCACGGTAACGACGGCAGATGAAACGACAGCAGATGACATGACGACCGACAGCACCGAAACAACCGACCTCGTTCACCAGCCGCGACAGGCGCCGTGGATGGAGGTACGCCCGGAGGGTCTCTATTGTCGGCCAGGTGCGTTCTATATCGATCCGTCGCGCGCCGTCGACCGGGCCCTGATCACGCACGGGCATGCCGATCACGCCCGGCCCGGGCACCGCAACGTGCTGGCAACGCCGGAGACGCTTGCCATCATGAGGGTGCGCTATGCCGAAAGGGCCGGAGAGCGGCTGCAGCCGGCGGTCTATGGCGACCCCATGACCATCGGCGGCGTCAGTGTCCGCTTCGTTCCGGCGGGTCACGTCCTGGGCAGCGCGCAGATCGTCCTGGAATACGCGGGCGCACGGGTCGTCGTGTCCGGCGACTACAAGCGCGGCGACGACCCGACCTGCACCCCGTTCGAACCGGTGCCGTGCGACGTGTTCGTGACCGAGGCGACATTCGGTCTGCCGGTCTTCCGCCATCCCGATCCGGCGGGCGAAATTAAACGCCTGCTGGAGTCCATGGCGCTGTTTCCCGAACGCAGCCATGCCCTCGGCACCTATGGACTGGGCAAGACGCAGCGTGTCATCGCCCTTTTGCGCCGTGCGGGCTATGACCGGACGATCTATCTGCACGGGGCGCTGGTGGCGCTGTGCGCGCTTTATGAACAGTTCGGCGTGCCGTTGGGGGCCGTGGCGCCGGCAACCGGCATGAAAAAGGCCGATCTGGCGCGGGAACTGGTTCTGGCGCCGCCATCGGCGATTGCCGACCGCTGGGCGCGACGGCTTGCCGATCCGGTCGTGGCGGCGGCGTCGGGCTGGATGCGCGTTCGTCAGCGGGCAAAACAGGGCGGTGTCGAACTGCCCCTGATCATTTCCGACCACGCCGACTGGAATGAGTTGCTGCGCACGATCGACGAGGTCGAAGCCAGTGAGGTCTGGGTCACCCATGGCCGGGAAGAGGCCCTGATTCTGGCGGTCGAACTGCAGGGGCGGGTCGGGCGGGCGCTCAACCTGCTCGGCTATGATGAGGAGAGTGGCGAATGAAGCGCTTCGCCGCCCTGATGGAGAAACTCGTCTTTACGCCATCGCGTAATGGAAAGCTGCGCCACATGGCGGCCTATTTCCGCTCGACCCCGGACCCCGACCGTGGTTATGCGCTTGCGGCGCTGGCCGGTACGCTCGACTTTACCGGCGTCAAGGCGGGTGCGATCCGCAGTCTGGCGACGGCGCGCATTCATCCGCAGCTGTTCGCGTGGTCTTGCGACTATGTTGGCGATCTGGCGGAAACCGTGTCGCTGGTCTGGCCCGATGGCCCGTCGGACGACGCGGCGGGGCCGGAGACCGGGCCGCACGATCTGAGCCTGTCAGAAGTCGTGGAAACGCTGCGCGCGACCAGCCGCCGTGCGGCGCCGTCGGTCGTCGAGAGATGGCTGGATGTGCTGGCGCCGACGCAGCGCTTTGCCCTGCTCAAGCTGATCACCGGCGGCCTGCGGGTCGGCGTGTCGGCGCGGCTGGCCAAGACGGCGCTGACCGAAGCCTGGCACGACGCCGATCTGGCGGCGATCGAGGAAGTCTGGCACGGCATGGAGCCGCCCTATATCGACCTGTTCGCCTGGCTGGACGGAACCGCAGACCGGCCCAGCATCGACGACCGCGCCGTTTTCCGGCCCATGATGCTGGCCAATCCGCTGGAAGAAGAGGACATCCTGCGTCTCGATCCGGCCGATTATCGGGCCGAATGGAAGTTCGACGGCATCCGCGTCCAACTTGCCGCACGGGGCGGGCAGCGACGCCTGTTCTCGCGCACGGGCGATGAGATCGGCGCCGCCTTTCCCGATATCGTCGAGGCCATGACCTTCGATGCCGTGCTCGACGGCGAATTGCTCGTCATGACCGATGGCGCGGTGCAGAGCTTCAACGCCCTCCAGCAGCGTCTCAATCGCAAGACGGTCGATGCCGGTCTGCTGCAGAAGCACCCGGCCTGGGTGCGCGTCTACGACATCCTCATGGACGAGGGCGCTGATTTGCGCGCGTTGCCGTTCGACCAGCGGCGCGCGCGGCTCCAGGGCTGGATCGAACGAACGGCACCGGCGCGGATGGATATTTCGCCGCTGATCGCGTTCGCCGGCTGGGACGATCTGCGGGTGCTGCGCGACAGCGCCCGCGACACCGGCGACGAAGGGCTGATGCTGAAGCACCGCGAGAGCGCCTATGTCGCCGGCCGGCCCAAGGGGCCGTGGTTCAAGTGGAAGCGCGGTGCGCTGACGCTGGATACCGTGCTGATGTATGCCCAGCGCGGCCATGGCAAGCGGTCGAGCTATTATTCCGATTTCACCTTTGGTGCCTGGCGCCCGGACCCCGAGACCGGCCAGGACGCGCTGGTCCCGGTGGGCAAGGCGTATTTCGGTTTCACCGATGCCGAACTGACCGCGCTGGACAAATGGATCCGTGCCAATACGGTGCGCCGCTATGGTCCGGTGCGCGAGGTGCCGCCGGGGCTGGTGCTCGAAGTCGCGTTCGACAGCATCCATCCGTCCACCCGCCACAAATCCGGTCTGGCGATGCGCTTTCCGCGTATTCACCGCATCCGCTGGGACAAGCCGGCGGCCGAGGCTGATCGGCTGGAAACGCTGCGGGCGCTGGTCCGGGATTAGCCATACCGGTATGCAAATGTCATTATCGAACGCATGCGCCCGATCTCCTGCACCGACGGACGAGGCCAGTTCCGATGGGTCCGATCTTTTTCCTGGACTATGTTGGCGTTGCTCTATTCGCCGCGACCGGCGCCCTTGCGGCGTCGCGCCAGCAACTCGACATCGTCGGCTTTCTGTTTCTCAGCGCCGTGACAGGTATTGGCGGGGGAACGGCGCGGGATCTGATTCTCGGCGTGCCGGTGTTCTGGGTCGAGCAGCCGGTCTTTATTCCGGTTTGCGCCGCAACAGCTGTCCTCGTCTATTTTGCAGCCCATCTGATTGAATCGCGGCACCGATTGCTGCTGTGGCTCGATGCCGTGGCTTTGTCGGCTTACGGCGTCTTCGGTGCTTACAAGGGGCTCGCGGTGACCGATTCCGCGACCGTGGCCGTGGTCATGGGCATGATCACCGGCACGTTGGGGGGAATACTGCGTGATGTGCTGGCCAGTCAGCCGTCGGTTCTCATGAGGCCGGAGATTTACGTGGCGGCTGCAATGGCCGGGGCGGTGACGTTTGTGGCGGTTTACGGCCTGGGCTTGCCGCTCATCCTCGCCGCCGGCTCCGGTTTTCTGGTCGCGCTCGGCATTCGCAGCGGTGCGCTGTATTTCGGCTGGACCTTTCCTCGCTACAGGTCTCGGCCGGGGCGAACCCCGACTGAAGCCGCCGACAAGGAATAAACCCGCAGCGTTCTGTTGCTCCTTCCTGTCTCAGACCACTTCGGTATTCTGCATACATTGTGGCGCCATATCTGCAACAATGGCGTCGATGTCTGACAGGCCTGTCCAGTAATTCATGGCGTTTGTGAAAGCCTGCATCGGATCGTGTCCGGCCTGTGCCAGAATTGCCGGTGTCTGATCAGTGAAACAGGTGGCGATTTCGGTTGCCTGTTCGCGGTCCATGCCATTTGCGACATACGAGTCTACAATGTGTCCTTGCATCGGCTCGACAAGGAAAAAGGCAACCAAGGCCGCGAATATTTCTTGTATCACTTTGTTCTCCAATATTCCGGGGCCGGGGATGGATGGCCCGGCGCCACATCCCCTGATGCCACATTCCCCGGACAGATCGTCATTCCTCCCAATGGTGTCAACGGCCGGTGACGCGCGGCGGCAGGGCAAAGGGCCGGGCCTGCTCGAAGGCATGGCTGGCGGCCATCACGGCGGCATCGTCGTGCATCGGGCCGACGATCTGAAGACCGGCAGGCAGGCCGCTGGCGGTCAGACCGCAGGGCACTGTGGCCGCCGGTTGCTGGGTCAGGTTGAACGGCGGGGTAAATGGCGTCCAGTCGGGCCAGCCGCCAAAGGCGCTGTCCGGCGGCACGTCGTGCCCGGCTTCGAACGCCGGTATCGGAATCGTCGGCATCAGCAGCAGGTCGATATCCCGGTATAGCTTATTAACGGCAGCGCCGATCCGGGCCCGCTCGTTCATCGCAGCAATGTACTCGGCCTTTGTGATCCGGTCGCCGTCTTCGGCGATGGCGCGCAGCCCGGGATCGATCAGGTTGCGGCGCGCTTCGGGAATGTTGCCCACGGCGACGGCGGCAGCGCCGTGCCAGTGAATGCGAAAGATTTCCTCGATCCCCTCGAACGGCAGCGTGACCGGCCGGAGATCGGCGCCGAGATCGGCGAATACCTCTACGGCATCGTCGAACAGGGCCGCGATTTCCGGATCGACATGGTGGCCGTTGAACGTCTTGACGACGCCGATGCGCGATTTGGCCATCGGCCGATCCAGCGCCGCGGTGAAGTCCAGTTCAGGGAACGGCGGGCGGGTCCAGTCGCGGTCGTCAGATCGCGCCGTGATTTGCATCATCAATGCGGCGTCGGCAACCGTCCGGGTCATAGGCCCGACATGCGAGATCGAGCCGAACACGCTCGGCGGATGGACGGGAATCCGGGCGAAGGACGGCTTGAGCCCGAAAATCCCGGTGAATGCGGCCGGAATGCGCACGGAGCCGCCGCCGTCGGTGCCGACATTCAGCGCCGCCATGCCGCAGGCGGCCGCGACGGCGGCACCGCCGGACGAACCGCCCGGTGTCTTCGAGTCATCCCACGGATTGCGGGTGATGCCCGTCAGGGGCGAGTCCGTCACACCCTTCCAGCCGAATTCCGGTGTCGTCGTGCGACCGATAAGAATGCACCCGGCGTCGCGAAGGCCAGCCACCACGGGGCTGTCTTCGTCCCAGGTCTGAAGCGGGTCCGTTGTCCGCGACCCCCTGAGCGTTGGCCAGCCCTTGGCCAGGACGATATCCTTGACCGAGGCCGGAACGCCGTCGGCGGGGCCGATCGGCCGGCCGGCCGCCCACCGCGCCTCGCTTTTGCGGGCGGCGGCACAGGCGCCGTCGGCGTCGACCGCGTTAAAGGCGTTCAATCTGCCGTTGTCGCGTTCGACGGCGCGCAGGCAGGCAGCAACGACCTCGACCGGGGAAAGCGTTCCGGCGCGATAGGCGGTCACCATCGCCGTTGCCGGCCAGAGAGCCGGATCGGTGGGGAGCGTGCTGTCGGTCACTGGTAGTCCTCCTGCCTGTCGTCGTGCTGCCGGGTGCGCTCTTTGGCCTGTCGGCGGCCTGAACGTCCAGTCTCGACCGGCAGTATAGACCTGCGGCCGGGGGGGATCGCAAGGCGAGTGGCTCTGAATGGGTGCCAGATCAGCGTCCTTGACAAGACCGGCTGTCCGCGCCGACGAAGAAGCCATGTCGTTTCTGGCGAGATCCCTGATGGTGGCCCGGCGCCGCCTGCTTTCCCTGTCGACGGTCCCCCGCATCGGGGTCCGGCTGCTCGCCGTGTCACCTGATGAGCATGTCCTGCTGGTCAAGCATACCTACGTGTCCGGCTGGCATCTGCCGGGCGGTGGCCTGAAGACCGGCGAGCGGGCGGACGAGGGCGCGATCCGGGAAGCATGGGAAGAGAGCGGCCACAGGGTCGGCGCAGTCGACGGGCTGCTCGGCCTCTATGCCAATTTCGGTGTCGGATGGTCGGATCATGTTGCCGTCTATGTCAGCCGCGATATCACGGCCGACGTCGATTTGCCCGTGCGGCCGCCGTCGCGGCTGGAAATCGCGGCCGCGGCCATGTTCAATCTGGACGAACTGCCGCCCGATATCTGCGGGTCGAGTCTGCGCCGGATCGAGGAATGGCGCGGGCGCCGGCCGCTGGCCAGAGACTGGTAGCCCGTGCCGCCGACCTGTAACTGCACACGAACACTTGCCGAATGCACCAGGAGATTGCTGCCGATGACCGACCCCAATTCCGGAACCCCGGCCCGAACCCGTCCCGACCGGTCCCGGGAACTACCCGACGAGCCCGAGCCGACGCCGGTAGTGCCCGATCGCCTGACGCAGATTCACGAGTTCCTGCTGTTCTGCGACCGCTACAAGCGGATCGAGCGGCGCAACCCGCTCACCGATGGTTCGCGCCCGGAAAACGACGCCGAGCATACGTGGCACATGGCCCTCTATGCCCTGATGCTCAAGGACGAGATCGGGGCCGATGTCGATATCACCCGCGTGCTGGCGATGATCCTGGTCCACGACCTGGTCGAGATCCACGCCGGAGACACATTCGCATACGACGCGGTCGGCCGGGAGGGTCAGGCTGAACGGGAAGAGGCGGCCGCGACAGAGCTTTTCGCCATGCTGCCCGACGACCTGCGCGACCGCGTCTGGTCCTGGTGGCGCGAGTTCGAAACCGGCGATACCGCCGAAGCGGAATTTGCGCGCGCATTGGACCGCCTGCAGGCCTTCGGGCAGAACGTCCGCTCCGGCGGTCTGGCGCATCGCGAGCATGGTGTCTCTCGTACCATGACGTTCGATCGCATGCGTCCGGCCCGGCGTGCCGACGACGCTATCCGACTGCTCGTCGACCGTCTCTATGCCGAAGCCGATGGTCGTCCGGGATATTGGCTGCCCGAGCGGGGTGCCGGGAAATGAAACCTGGGGGAGCGATGCCGCCGGGATGACGCGGAGCCGTGGGATTACACGTTTTCGGCGTCCTCCTCGGGCGCCGATTCCGCGACATGGTCAACCATGTCGATCAGCGTCCGGCGGATATGCGCATCGGAAACGAGGTAATAGACCCGCGTTCCCCGGCGTTGCGACTGGATGAGGCGGCCGGCGCGCAGCAGGCGCAGGTGATGGCTGGTCAGCGACGCTGACAGGCCCAGCGCCTCCGCCATAACGCTGACCGATTGGGCCTCGTGCAGGCAGGCCAGTATGATACGCAGCCGCGTCGGGTCGGCCATCAGACGGAACATGTCCGCCAGTTCGATGGTCTGGTCTTCGTTCAGGCGCGATTCGCCGGTTTTGGCGCCAGTGGGCAAGGGGTTTGCTCTCGTGTCAGATGCCGCAGTCGCCCGAAAAGCAGTCGACCGTATCGCAGTCTAGGGCGGCCGGTGCCCCGGCGGCAAGACCCGGCGGCACGTCTCTGGCATCGGGTTTCCCGTCATGCTTGACCATCGCCGCCCGACACGCCTGAATGACGCCTCGAATTCGACTGCAAGACGGACACCTGTACCAGACCTCACACCCCCCATTAGAGACCGAGGCAAGATGCGCACTGTCTATTCGAAGGATCACGAACGCCAGCACGGCACGGCCGAACTGAACGAGGGGCGCATGATGCCCGTCGTGGAGATGCCCCGGCGCGCCCACACCATCCTGGCCCGCGTCCGCGAGGTCGGGTTGGGCGCGATCGACGCTCCGACGGACCATGGCACGGCCCCACTCGGACGAATCCATTCGGCGCCGTATCTGTCGTTCCTGGAATCAGCCTGGGACGAATGGTCGAAGCTGCACGGCGAGATCGACGCCATGCCGCTGAACTGGCTCGTCCGGGGCCTCCGTCAGAAGGAGCCGCGCTACATTGACGGCCGGATCGCATTCTATGCCGGCGATGCAGGCACGCCGATCACAGCCGGCACCTGGCGGGCTGCAACGAGTTCGGCCAATGTTGCGCTGACGGGTGTCGACATCATGCAGGCGGGCGAACGCACCGCCTTCTCGCTGTGCCGGCCGCCCGGCCATCATGCTTCGGCGGATGTCTATAACGGGTACTGTTTTCTGAACAATGCCGCAATTGCGGCCCAGGCCTGGCGTGACGCCGGCGCGGATCGGGTGACGATCCTGGATGTCGACTATCATCACGGCAATGGCACCCAGGCCATATTTTATGACCGGGGCGATGTTCAGGTGGTTTCCATCCATGCCGATCCGATGGAGGAGTACCCCTATTTTCTCGGCCATGCCGACGAGCGCGGAGTCGGAGCGGGCGAGGGGGCCAACCTCAATCTGCCGCTGCCATTCGGTACCGACTACGCGCGTTTTGGCGAGGCCCTCGATACTGCCTGCGCCGCCGTTGCCGATTTCGGTCCCGACGTCGTGGTGTTGTCGCTGGGCGCCGATACCTACAAGGACGATCCGATCTCGAAATTCAAGCTGGAGAGCGATGATTTCAACCGGATCGGCGAGCGCATCGCCGGGTTGGCGCTGCCGACCCATTTCGTGATGGAAGGTGGCTATGCCGTGGACGCGCTGGGGGTCAATGTCTGCAACGTGCTGACGGCATTCGAAGGGGCCCTGGATTGATCGGGGGCTGTGACCGACGCCGCGCCTCCCCCTTATGCGTCCTGTTCAAATCGATGGGCCGGATGACGCAGCCGGCCGTCGAGCGTGGTTAGTGGACCGTAAAGATCCGGCCGCCGGTCGCGGAATACGCCCCAGCTGGCCCGCGCCCGGCGAATGGCGTCCAGATCGACGGTGGCGGTCACGATCTCTTCACGGTCGCGGCTGGCCTGGGCCAGCAGTTCACCTTGCGCGCCTGCGATGAATGAGGATCCGTAGAAGGTCGTCTCGCAACTGTTGCCGGTCTCGCGGCCGATCCGGTTGCTGGCGACCAGGGGCATCATGTTCGCGCCTGCGTGCCCCTGCATCACCCGGGTCCAGTGGTCGCTGCTGTCGAGTTCGGGGTCCTGAGGCTCCGATCCGATAGCCGTGGGATACATCAGGATCTCCGCGCCCATCAGCGCCATGGCCCGCGCGGACTCCGGGAACCACTGGTCCCAGCAGATCGCGCAGCCGATCGCGCCGAAGCGTGTCCGGAACACCTTGAAGCCGGTGTCGCCGGGATTGAAATAGAATTTCTCCTGATAGCCGGGACCGTCGGGAATGTGGCTCTTGCGATAGACGCCGAGCACCGAACCGTCGGCGTCGATCATGGCAACGGAATTGTAATAGGCCGTGTTCGCGCGCTCGAAAAACGACACCGGGATGACGATGCCCAGGCTCCTGGCCAGGCTGGCAAACCGCTCTATTACCGGATGTCCCTTTGCTGGATGGGCCAGATCGAAAAACCGCTGCTCCTGATCCTTGCAGAAATAGGGCGTTTCGAACAATTCCTGTGGGAGTACGATGCCGGCACCGGCCGCCGCTGCCTTGCGGACAAGTGCCTCGACCCGGTCGATATTGGCATTGCGATCCCAGTCGCACGCGGTCTGGGTTGCGGCCAGCGTTACTGGGGCCATGGGCGGTTTTCCTCGATTTTTCAAAGCATCACAGAATGGGACAATCCCGGTGGATATGACGACTGCCCCAAGCCTTCGTCAACCGCCGGTGGGGTCGGCTGCTGCGAAAGTTCGACCTTCTCGCATTATCATCCAAAAATTTTTCGGAACAAATTCAAGAAAAATAGGCATATCGATTCCATTAAACAACCTGTGCGGGATATCAGCCTTCGAAAGGACATCGTTGCCTCTGAAAAAATGAGACATCGACGGAGTTGATATGGCCGAATAAAACGTTGGAAGTTTTCTTCGAACGTTATGCGGAGAATAGCATGATATGGCGACCGTTACTAAATCAAAACTCGGAGCGGGGGGTTAAATATAGGGCTATGACAGAGAATTATATTTGTAACGTCACGCAGTATGATTTGGCATATATCGAATTTTTTCTTGTCTGGCGAACCGTTTGATCTTAATCTACTAAGCAATGAGGGCTGTTGCGCCCTTTAAGAGCAGGAGGGGGCCAATATGCTGAACGCCGAAGTCATCGACAGAAAAACGGATGCCGCCATGTCCATGCAGGCAGAAGACGAATTAGAGGTCGAATCCTCCACCGTGGAGGAGCCTGACGGTATCGCGCAACTGTTGCGCGACGCACAGCGCGCGATGTCGCGCACACTCGCCCTGCGTCTTTCGTCTCATCAGGTGTCTATCGGGCATTGGTATTTCCTCCGGGCCCTATGGGAGGAAGACGGCCTCACCCAGCGAGAACTGAGCCACCGTGTCGGAATGATGGAGCCGACGACGGTCACAGCCCTGAACGGCATGGAGCGGCGAGGCCTGGTCCAGCGGGTCCGAAATCCGCGCGACCGCCGGAAGGTCAATATCTTCCTGTCGGACAAGGGTCGCAGCTTGAAGGACCAGCTATTGACCTTTGAGGCCGACGTGAACGCCAAGGCGGTCGACGGGCTGAATGCCGATCAGGTTGAAGCGCTCGTCCGGGCGCTCAAGATCGTCAACGGCAATCTGTCGACCGCGGCAGCTCGATAACTGCTCACACAAGAGACATACCGGCAGCTTTGCATCGATAAGAAGGGCCATCGATTGTCTCGACGGCAATGGTTGCCGGCGGCCGAGAATTGACCGTCGGCAACCCTCTTTGATCCGTCAGACCGGCAGGTCGGCGAGAACGAGTTCCGCCGGTTCGTCAGCCGTGATCGACAGTGACCGCGTGTCCCGGATAACAGCGCCGTCGCGCAGGCAAAGCGCAACGCCATTGACGGTCACCTTGCCCCTGGAAACGACCATATAGCCCTGCCGTCCGGCCCCGATTCGATAGTCGGTCGTCTGACCGGCCATGAGTGAGGCGCCAAGGACTGCCGCGTCCTGGTGGATCAACAGCGCGCCCCCGTCCAGATCGGCCTGCCTTCCGGAGGCCAGGGCGATGAACCGTCCGTCGCGGGCCTCTTTGGGGAACTGGCGTTGCTCCCATCGCGGCGTAACGCCGAGAGTGTGTGGGCGAATCCAGATGTGGAACAGCGTCGAGCGCCCGTCTTCGCGGTTCATTTCACTGTGTTTGATGCCGGTGCCGGCGCTCATCACCTGAACGTCCCCGGCTTCCGTCCGCCCGGAATTTCCCAGGTGGTCGCCGTGCGTGATCGCGCCTTCGCGGACATAGGTAATGATTTCCATGTCGTGGTGCGGGTGCATCGGAAATCCCGCGCCGCGCTGCACTTCGTCGTCGTTCCAGACCAGCAGCGGACCGTGACCCGTGCGGTTCGGGTCGTGATAGTTTGCGAAACTGAAATGGTGGCGCGCCCTCAGCCAGCCGTGGTCGGCGCCGCCAAGCGATTCGAACGGGATCCGTTCGATGTTGGTGTCCTCTGTCGTCTGTGCTGCTGTGCTCATGGTTCCTCTCTGACGGCGCCATTTCGGGCCGTCGAAGCGTCGCGACGGGGCTCGGGCAGCTCCGACAGCCCGTTTGCCGCCGTTTTACCTGTCAGCGCTGAATCGACTCGCGCCCGTGAGGGGCCGCAAAGTCGATCACCGGTCCCTTCGGAACAATTCGCGTCGGGTTGATCATCGGGTGGCTCTCGTAATAATGCCGCTTGATGTGAGTCAGATCGACCGTTCCGGCAACGCCCGGCACCTGAAACAGATCGCGGGTGTAGCCCCACAGGTTGGGATAGTCGACAATACGACGCAGGTTGCACTTGAAGTGGCCGACATAGACCGGGTCGAACCGGACGAGCGTCGTGAACAGCCGCCAATCGGCCTCGGTATAGGTGTCGCCGGTCAGGTAGCGCCGTGTGGCGAGGCGTTGTTCAACCGTGTCCAGGGCATAGAACAGTTTCGTGACATTGGTCTCATAAGCGGCGCTGGTGGTGGCGAAGCCCGACTTGTAGACGCCGTTGTTGATCCGGTCATAGACCAGGGCGTTGATTTCGTCGATCTCCCCGCGTTTCGGCTCGGGGTACATGTCCGGTTGGCGCCGTGTGGCGATGGCGTCGAAGGCCGTGTTCAGCATACGGATGATGTCGGCCGATTCGTTGCTGACGATGGTCTGGCGCTTTTTGTCCCACAGCGTCGGAACCGTCACCCGTCCCGTATAGGTCGGGTTCGCCTTGACGTACAGGTCGCGGAGCCGCTCGACCCCGTTGACGCTGTCGGGCACCACCCCTTCGGACGGCTTGCCGCCCTCGTTGTCGATTCCGAACTGCCAACCGTTGCTGCCCATATAGGGGTCGACGACAGATACGCCGATAGCGTCTTCCAGACCCTTCAGGGCGCGGAAGATCAGCGTTCTGTGCGCCCAGGGGCAGGCGAGACTGACATAAAGATGATAACGGCCGGCTTCGGCCTGGAATCCGCCGTCGCCGGTCGGGCCGGCGAATCCGTCCGCCGTCACCCAGCTCCGAAAGGCGCTTTCCTCACGCTTGAAATGGCCACCGGTCTTGTCGGTATCATACCATTTGTCGTGCCATTCGCCTTCAATCAGCAGGCCCATGGAAAAGCTCCTTTCAGGGATCAGAATTCGGATCGGGATCAGAATGCGCATCCGGCCAGGTCGGCCCGATGCGCATAGTGCCGTGGTTAGCCGGCGAGCTTTGCCGCGACTTCAGCGACATGGTGACCCTGGGAATAAGCCATCGACAATTCGTTGTCGGAGGGTAGCCGCGCCCCGTCGCCGCCGGAAATCGTCGTCGCACCATAAGGTGATCCGCCGGAAATTTCAGCCAGAGTCGTCTGCTCCTTGACGGAGTAGGGCAGGCCCACGACGACGAAACCGAGATGCAGGAGAACGGTATGGAACGACAGGATCGTACTTTCCTGCCCGCCGTGCTGGGTTGCCGTCGAGGTAAATACCGACCCGACTTTGCCGACCAGCGCGTCCGAGAACCACAGGCCGCCCATCTGGTCGATGAAGTTCTTCATCTGCGAGGCCATGTTGCCGAACCGTGTGGGGGTGCCGAACACCACGGCGTCATAATTGGCAAGTTCTTCCGGTGTCGCGATCGGCGCCGCCTGGTCGAGCTTGAAGCCCGATTTCTCGGCGACTTCGGCGGGCACGAGTTCAGGAACGCGCTTCACATCCACCTTTGCGCCAGCTGCCCGGGCACCGTCGGCGATCGATGAAGCCATGGTCTCTACGTGGCCATACGAGCTGTAATACAGGACGAGAACTTTAGCCATCAGGGCAACTCCTTGGTTTGTTCGGCATTCGGTGATGTCCACCGCATGGACCGTATATGGCTGCTTCCTCTTCGATTGTAATCACTGATCGAAGAAAGAGATTGTTGCGCCGATGGATACAATGCCGCTGCGCGCCTCTGTGCGCATCGCTCTTGCCTTCGGGGATTTGACCTCCTAGAAACGGCGGATGTGCGGGGCGACGGCAGTGCGCCGCCGCGCGCCGCCACCGAAATCGTCGCCGGGAGCCATCACCGGGGCCATCACCGGGGCCATTCCCGCGGCACCCCGCCGCCCTTAGCGGAAACGAATAAATGCCTTCATTGACCGCCGACCTGACACTGCTCGTCGCGAACGCCTTCGAGGCTGCCGGCCTCCCGCCCGAACTTGGCGTGGTCGCTGTTTCCAATCGGCCCGACCTCGGCCAGTTTCAATGCAATGGGGCATTGCCCGCCGCCAAAACCGCCCGGCGCAAGCCGCGCGACATTGCCGACGACATCGTAGCGCGCCTGAAGGATGCGCCGGCGCTATCCGATCTGTCAGTGGCCGGTCCGGGCTTCATCAACATCAGTGTTTCGGATGCGGAAATCGCGCGCCGGGTTGCCGCGTTGGACGACGATCCGCGATCCGGTGTTACGCCGGCGGCAGGTGAGACAGTGGTGCTGGATTTCGGTGGCCCGAACGTCGCCAAACCGATGCATGTCGGTCATCTTCGCTCGTCGATCATCGGCGACAGCCTGCAGCGATTGTTCCGGTTCCTGGGCTACCGCACTGTCAGTGACGTCCATATGGGCGACTGGGGCTTGCAGATGGGTATGGTGATCAGCGAGATCGCCATTCGATACCCCGACTTGCCCTATTTCGCCGAGGGGGCCGCGGGGCCGTTCCCCACGGAAAGCCCGATCGGGCTGGACGAACTGGAACAACTCTACCCGCAGGCGTCAGCGGCCTGCAAAGCCGATCCAGAGAGGCTTGAGGCCGCGCGCAGGGCAACGGCGCTGCTGCAGTCGGGCCACCCCGGATATACCGCGTTGTGGCGGCACTGCATGACGGTGTCCAAAGCTGCCATGGAGCGTGACTTCGCGAGTCTTGGCGTCCAGTTCGACCTGTGGAAGGGCGAAGCCGACGTCAACGACCGCATCCCGGGCCTGGTCGATCGGTTGAAGGCCGAGGGCGTCGCGATCGAGAGCCAGGGCGCTCTGGTGATTCCCGTTGCCGAGGAAGACGATACGACCGAGATCCCCCCGCTGATCCTGCTGAAATCCGACGGTGCCGTGATGTACGGTTCGACCGACCTGGCGACGATTGCCGACCGGCAGGATGCCATCGCCCCCGATCTGGCGCTCTATGTCGTCGACCAGCGCCAGCACCTGCATTTCGAGCAGGTCTTTCGCGCCGCCCGCAAAGCCGGCATCGATGGCGGAATGGGACTTGAGCATATCGGGTTCGGGACCATGAATGGTCCGGACGGCAAGCCCTTCAAGACCCGCGAAGGCGGCGTCATGAAGCTGCAGGATCTGATCCGGATGACGACCGACAAGGCGCGCGAGCGCATGGTCGAAGTGGGACTGGATCGCGAATCGCCATCCGAAGAAGCCCCGGTTGCTACAGGCGGCGATGTCGATGAGACGGTCGCGCGACAGGTCGGATTGGCGGCGCTGAAATACGCCGATCTCAGCAACCACCGCAAGACAAACTATATCTTCGATCTGGACCGGTTCACGCGATTCGAAGGCAAGACCGGACCCTATCTTCAATACGCTGTAGTGCGGACGGGGGCGTTGCTGCGGAAGGCGGCAGAAACCGGCGCCGCACCCGGGCCGCTCGCTCCGCCGACAGCGGTCGAGCGCGAGGTCATGCTGACCCTGCTGCAGTTTCCCGATGCGATTGCGGCGGCCCATGACGGCCGCTCGCCGGATGACATCTGCGAGCATCTGTATGCCCTGGCACAGGCCTTCTCGCGCTTTTATTCGGCCTGCCACATCCTCAGCGAACCGGATCCGGCCGTCAAAGCCTCGCGGCTGACGGTGGTCAAGATCACGCGCGATCAGATGGCTCTCGGCCTGTCCCTGCTCGGCATTGACGTGCCTGAACACATGTAGCGGCCGAGAGTGTAAGGGGAATGGGCGGTGGCGGTGATGGCTAGCGTGTTCGTCGACTATGCCAGAATCGGAGAGTGGAATGGCTCGCGGGCTGTTCAAGAATAGGGTGGAGGGATTCGCTTTGGGAACTGGGCCGTAGAAGATGTGTTCTTGTTCGCAAGTTTGACATCGATCCTCGCTGCGTCTGGCGCAGCAAATCCTAGCCGATCAATCATTTTCTTGATCGCGTCCGATTAACCCTGCCCGAATTAGCTTCGCCTCCTTGATCCGGTTTCGGGTCTTCTTCACGTTGATCTTCATTTCGACGGGTGTCTTGCCCCATTCTCCATCTTGCAGCGCGTCAATTTGGCTGGAAGTTAAGGTTCCCTCTGGAACATCTACAGTCAATTCTTGATTTCCTCCTGACTCGCGTACCTTTATGCGATAGCCTCCCTCAATAGCGCCGGAATCTACCGTCAAAATAACGAACTCTCCATCGATCCGGTCTTCTATGGGCATTGCCCGTGGTTTACGCATGATTCTCTGAGCCGTTTCACCGTCTATAACAGGGTGATCACCCATTACGATTTGGTCGTGAACCTCTAATTTTTTCAAGAATCCAGATTGCATTTCATGTATGTTATTTATCTGTTGCTGAAGCGTATCATTATTGCCTGCGAGTTCGACGATTTGACGATGTCGCTCTGTTTCTTGTTGTGACATACTTATACTCTGATCTAGCTCTTTTTCTTTTAGTTTGCTATTCAGAAAAGCCTTGTAAGAAAAATATCCACCTAAAATAGCGGCTAATCCAAGAATAGTGATGGTCGTTTGCGTTCCGTCCATCTTAATAGATGCCTGCTGGACAATAGTGTTGAGTACATGCGTTAAATCAGCCGTAAATTTTGTCGAGCCATTTTCAAAACGTACGACAAGTTCTGTCTTCCTTTTTTCGTGTCTGATTAATGGTTTTTCTTCACCGTATTGTATTATCGAGTAGGTTCTATTGATCTGCTTTTGTAGATTCATGAGGGCGGGCATGATTCGAGTCGGCACACCGCCATCAAAGCTCTCACCGCGAATTGTAATCTCGAATTTCGGCCAACCGAGAAACTCCACGTCGGGTGCTTTGGTAGTCTGCGTAGTTCGGACCCGCTCGATCGCGCCGAAAAGGTCATCCTCACTTCGAATCTCGATCCGTGCCATGCGCTTCCTCCAAATTTCGAACCGTACTATAGGTTGTTTGGGAGAAATTTGCACGTTCTAGATGTATAACTATAGTAAATTTCCCTCATAGAGCGGTGAGTGGGCGATTGTCGATCTTGTGCCAGTTGTTCGGACGTTGCGGGAACAACTGCACAATCTACTCAAGCGGTATCTTCCAATCTTCGCAGACCAATTTGTCGGAACCACCGCAGCCGGCGACGGCATTTGGCTTGTCAGCTTTCTGAAACATGATCTGGGAAATGTCGTTCTAGAACAGAAACGTAAGCGCGATGCCGACCACCTCCTGCCATTTCCGGACTGATCCTGCCATTTTGCGCGGACATGTGCTGCGGGAGTGTTGGAATTGGATCGAGACGGCAAAACGGGCGTCCATTTGGACGGCTCCGTGGATGTTGGGGTCTCCCGGCTGGAAGTGATCGAGGGGCCGAGCGGACGGCATCAGCGCACGAAGGCAGAACGGGCGCGGATCGCGGCGTAATGCCTGATGCCCGGGTGTGGCGTCCTCGCCGATGCTCGCCGAGTTGGTCCTTGAAGACGGCGTTCCGGGTAAGGCCGCGGCATGCGGTAAGCCCGATCTTCAAATTGTCGTGGGCGACGTTGTGATCCGTGTTGGCGCCGGCGTGGATGAAAGACAACTGACACGGGCCATCGCGCGCTGGTCGGGGATATCCGCTACACGCTGGCGCATTGGTCCGGCCTGATCCGGTTCCTGGATGACGGCGCACTCGAACTGGATACCAACCCGGTCGAGAGCCAGATCCGGCCGATAGCCCTTACAAGGAAAATTGCGCTCTTCGCGGGCAACGAGATCGGCGCCGAAAACTGGCCATGCTCGCGTCACTGGTAGCCACCTGCAAGATATCCGACGTGAACCCGGTCGACTACATCGCCGCCACGCTCCGCGCCATCCTCGACCGTCATCTCCCTCTGCCATCGAAGACCTGATGCCATGGCGCTTCAATCAGCCGTCAAGCCTCGCCACATAGGGCAGCGCCGTCGCGCTTACGTCGCTGGCGACGTCATCGTCCTCAGACTCAGCGACACTTCCCCCTCGCGGAGCAAGGTCGGACGTTCTCGGGTAACGGACATGCGCACCGTCTGGGATGCGATCCAGACATGGCAGGGACAGGATGCCAGTGGGAAGTCGTCCGGTTCCGCCCAGGTGTGATTTACATGGGGGCTGCCCCAGATGACGTTTTGCGCGGAACGAAGAGTTGGTTTCCGGGATTTCGAATTCCGGGCGGTCACGCTGTACGTCGTTTCCGGCTGTCAGGAGCAAGACGCCGGGCGGCTCGGCCTGATTGAGACGGGGGTTCGTGATCTGGTCGATGCTCGACTGAGCAAATGTTGAACAATAACCGGGTGGGAGGTGGCGAACCCGTGTCCTCAGGATTGGTTTGGGGCATGGTGCCGCCGCCCTTAAAACGGGAATACCCGTGCCCGACTCGCCGCAATGCGGGCCATCGAATGTGCGGTCGGTCGAGGTTTGCGTCAAAACTTTTCGTAACGGACCGGAGAATCACGTGCGTTTCGACGCCGGTCTGTTCCCATGTGCGGTTGTGAAAGCCACAGCCAGGCAATGCGAAAAACGGCGGATTTGCGGGGATTCGGTGGTGCCGACTGTAGGACTCGAACCTACGACCTACCGCTTACAAGGCGGTTGCTCTACCAGCTGAGCTAAGTCGGCGTCCACGCGAACGGAAATACATTCAACCGGCGTCCGATGCAAGTGACCCTATCCAATATTCCGGACGAGTTCATACAGCGCCGCGGCCGCCGCGTTCGAAACGTTGAGGCTGGCGATCGGACCGGATGTCGGCAGCCGGACGAGATGGGTGCAGTTCTCGCGTGTCAGCCGTCTCAGGCCCGCGCCCTCCGATCCCAACACCAGTGCGGTCGAAAGCCCGTGGGGCAGCCCTGACACGACGGTTGCCAGCGTTTGCTCGGCCTCTTCGGCCAGACCCAGCGACGCTACGCCCGAATCAGTCAGATCTGTGAGTGTCCGGGCCATGTTCGTGACGCGGATGATCGGGACATGCTCCACGGCGCCGCTGGCGATTTTTGCCAGGGTCCCAGAGACCGGCGGGGCATGCCGTTCGGTCATGATCAAGGCCGCGGCTCCAAAGGCGGCGGCCGTACGGAGAATCGCGCCGACGTTGTGCGGGTCCGTCACCTGATCCAGAACAATGAGCAGCGTAAACCGTTCACGTGCCCTTTCCAGCATCGCCTCAAATGTGGGTGTGGACAGCGGATCGACGGATGCCAGCACACCCTGGTGTACAGTCCCTTCCGGCAGGCGCGCATCGATTGTTGCACGCTGAACAATCTCTGGCGCCGGGCGGCGGAGACCGGCAGCCGAGGCCGCCTGTATTTGATCGTTCAACGCGTCCAGCGCTGCCCTGGTCGCCACCAGGTGACGGATCTTGCGTCCCGGGTTGGTCCATGCCTCCGCTACCGCGTGGTGGCCGTAGATCGCGGTTTCGTCGACGGGCTCCGGAGACGCTACCGGGGGCCGTGGGTCCTTTGCAGGAGCCGGCGCCACAGACATTGACTTTCCCGGGCGAACGCTGCCGCGCGGTCCGTCTCCGGGCCGCGGGCCACTTCGGGAGCTGTCCTGCGATGCGGGGCCGGATCTGCTGCCGGTTTTCGGTCCCAGCGGTTTCGGCGGCCTTTTTCCGGCCCGTTTGGTGGCATTCCTTTCCGCCGATGCCTCCTGTGGCTTTCCGGCGGTTCGACCCGGACCTTCTCGCTCGGTCTTCCGCGGCGGTCTCTGTGGCTTGCGATCACGGGACAAGGGTGGCTCCTGTTGGCGAATTGGGGCAGAGGCGAGAATATCGTCGACCCCCTAGATGTGCAGGCTTGTCAATGAATGCACGGAATTTGCGTCCGGTGACGATAACCTGTTGACAGCCGAAGCCAAAAAATTTACTTCCCGCATCCACCGGCTGGTCGGGAAGACTGGGCGTGACAATGTAGCCCTGCGGAGGGGTGGCCGAGCGGTCAAAGGCAGCAGACTGTAAATCTGCCCACGTACGTGTTCGTAGGTTCGAATCCTACCCCCTCCACCAATTTGCGACGCCATAGTACCGGACGTCGTGCTATGGTATCGGTTACTGCTCGCGTGTTATTCCGACCGGTTAAAAAGTCGTTCCGGCTATGCGGGTGTAGCTCAATGGTAGAGCAGCAGCCTTCCAAGCTGAATACGGGGGTTCGATTCCCCTCACCCGCTCCACCGGGAACCGCGTTATTGTCAGTCGGACGCCCCCAAACGGGCAGATAAACCACAGGATCTCCGGAAATGGCCAAGGCAAAGTTTGAGCGTACGAAGCCGCACGCGAACATAGGAACGATCGGTCACGTTGACCACGGCAAGACGACGCTGACGGCGGCGATCACGAAGGTTTTGTTCGAGTCATCCGGTTCCGGCAGTTATCTGGCGTATGACGCGATCGACAAGGCGCCCGAAGAGAAGGCGCGCGGGATCACGATTTCGACGGCGCATGTGGAATACGAGACGGATGCGCGTCACTATGCGCATGTGGACTGTCCTGGCCACGCCGACTACGTGAAGAACATGATCACGGGTGCGGCGCAGATGGACGGTGCGATTCTGGTGGTTTCGGCGGCGGACGGCCCGATGCCGCAGACCCGTGAGCACATCCTTCTGGCACGCCAGGTTGGCGTTCCCGGTCTGGTGGTGTTCATGAACAAATGCGACCAGGTGGATGACGAAGAGCTGCTTGAGCTTGTGGAGATGGAAATCCGCGAGTTGCTGAGTTCGTATGATTTCCCAGGCGACGATATTCCGATCGTGAAGGGTTCGGCGCTGGCGGCGATCGAGGGCACGGACGACAAGCTTGGCAAGGAAGCCATTCTTGAGCTGATGAAGCAGGTCGACGCGTATATACCGACGCCTGAGCGTCCGAAGGACCTGCCGTTCCTGATGCCGATCGAAGACGTGTTTTCGATTTCGGGCCGTGGCACGGTCGTGACGGGGCGTGTGGAGCGCGGGATCGTCAAGGTGGGTGAAGAGGTCGAGATTGTCGGCCTTCACAAGACGGTCAAGACGGTTTGCACCGGCGTTGAGATGTTCCGCAAGCTGCTGGACAGCGGCGAGGCGGGGGACAACATCGGCGCACTGCTTCGCGGGACGAAGCGTGAAGATGTCGAGCGTGGCCAGGTGCTGGCGAAGCCGGGCTCGATCACGCCGCACACGAAGTTCAAGGCCGAAGCGTACATTCTGACCAAGGAAGAGGGCGGTCGCCACACGCCGTTTTTCTCGAATTACCGGCCGCAATTCTATTTCCGAACGACGGACGTGACGGGCAGCGTGACCCTTCCGGAAGGCACGGAGATGGTCATGCCGGGGGACAATGTGTCGATGGAAGTGACACTGATCGCGCCGATCGCGATGGATGAAGGCCTTCGGTTCGCAATCCGCGAAGGTGGCCGTACCGTTGGCGCCGGCGTCGTCGCTTCGATCGTCGAATAAGCGACCAGAGGTGAGCGAAACAACGGTGCAACCGGGTGGAGCGTTTCCTGTTGCATCGCTGTTTCGGTTCGGCTAAAACCCGCCCCTGTCCAGGTTCGGATCGAAATGTACGGGGACCTGTCGGGCCGGCCGTTCCCGCCATCACCGCGATGATGCATGGTTTGCGTTCCGGCTGATGTCTCGGAGGAGTGTAGCTCAATTGGTAGAGCACCGGTCTCCAAAACCGGGGGCTGGGGGTTCGAGTCCCTCCACTCCTGCCATCCGGGACTAAGACGGAAACTGATCAAGCGGTCGGCGCGTCACTGACGGGCCGGCCTTTGTGCTGTATTGAAAGCCTTTACCACGCCATGGCAAGAACCAATCCCGCTGAGTATGTTCGCCAGGTCCGGCAAGAGGTTTCCAAAGTTACGTGGCCGACGCGTAAGGAGACCGGAATCACGACGGCAATGGTCTTCGTATTCGTTACGATCATGGCGCTATTTTTCCTCGTCGTTGACCAGGTGTCGGCAGTGGCGATCCAATTCATACTTGGCGTCGGGGGCTGACCATGGCGATGCGGTGGTATGTCGTGCAGGCCTATTCGGGCTCGGAAAAACGTGTGGCCGAAGCGATCCAGGAGCAGGCTGAGAAGAAAGGGATGACCGACCTCTTCGAGCAAATCTCGGTGCCGACCGAAGAGGTGGTCGAAATGCGGCGAGGCCAGAAGGTCAACGCGGAGCGCAAGTTTTTCCCCGGCTATGTTCTCGTCCGCATGGACTTGACCGACGAATCGTGGAATTTGGTGAAGAATACGAACAAGGTTGCGGGCATTCTTGGCGCGCGCGGCAAACCTGCGCCGATCAGCGACGCCGAGGCCGATCGTATTCTCAAGCAGGTAAAGGATGGTCTTGAGCGGCCGAAGCCATCGATAACATTCGAAGTCGGTGAGCAGGTACGCGTTACGGATGGGCCGTTTACCTCCTTTACAGGCTATGTAGAAGAAGTCGATGAAGAGCGTGCACGCCTAAAAGTCGCTGTCTCGATATTTGGCCGGGCGACCCCGGTTGAGTTGGAGTACACGCAGGTTGAGAAGCTCTGACGCTCGACCAGTTTCGCTGCGGAAGGCTTGCCATGGCCGTACCGCATCTTTCCGACTTCCGGGCCGTCCGCCCGGATAACAAAAAAGGGAAGCAGTAATGGCAAAAAAGATTGTCGGTTACATCAAGCTGGAAGTTCCAGCCGGCGCGGCCAATCCGTCGCCGCCTATTGGTCCTGCGCTCGGTCAGCGTGGCCTGAATATTATGGAGTTCTGCAAGGCCTTCAACGCCGCGACGCAGCATCTTGAAAAAGGTATGCCAATCCCGGTCGTCATCACGGCTTTCGGTGACCGTACATTTACGTTCGTTACGAAGACTCCTCCGGCTGGTTACCTGATCAAGAAGGCTGCCGGCATCCCCAAGGGAAGCCCGACGCCGAACAAGTCGAAGGTCGGGACGATCACGGTGTCTCAGGCGCAGGAAATTGCCGAGGCCAAGATGGTCGACCTCAACGCTTTCGATCTCGACGCGGCGGTACGGATGGTCCGCGGATCATGCCGCTCCATGGGCATTGATGTGGTGGAGGGCTGAGGAATGGCTAAGCTAAGCAAGCGTTTGCGCAGCGTTCGTAAGGGCGTCGATCCCGACCAGACATATCCTCTGGATGCGGCGATAAAGATGCTCAAGGAGCGGTCGACCGTCAAATTCGACGAGACGGTCGAGATTGCCATGAATCTGGGCATCGATCCTCGCCACGCCGACCAGATGGTGCGTGGAATGGTCCAGCTTCCCAGTGGTACCGGCAAGACAGTTCGGGTTGCCGTCTTCGCACGGGCCGAGAAGGCAGAGGCAGCGACCGCGGCCGGAGCAGAAGTCGTCGGTGCGGAAGAATTGGCACAGGAAATCCAGGGCGGACGGCTTGATTTCGATCGGGTTATCGCCACACCTGACATGATGCCGGTCGTCGGTCGGCTGGGTAAGATTTTGGGCCCACGCGGCCTGATGCCGAACCCGAAGCTCGGCACCGTAACAGCCGATGTTGCCGGTGCTATTGCCGCGGCAAAGGGCGGAGCGGTCGAATTTCGTGCAGAACGCGCAGGTGTTGTGCATGCCGGGATCGGCAAGATCAGCTTCGACGAGGCGGCGCTGGCGGCCAACGTCAAGGCGATCGTCGAAGCGATATTTCGCGCCAAGCCGTCGGGCGCGAAAGGCACATATCTGAAGAAGCTCGTCCTGGCGTCGACCATGGGTCCCGGAATTCGGATCGATGTCGGAACGGTGGCAACGGAATCCACTTCGGCGGCTGCATAGAGCGACGGTCGGAGTCGATTGGCCCGCGTTTAGCGGGTGAAAGGGTCGCGTCCAATCGTCTCGATGAGATGAAATGGCGCGATTTCCTGTCCGAGACTGCAGGTGGGTCATATTTTGGCCGCAAATCCTGCACAGACGGGAGTTTGAGAACCATGTTCGCATTGACCCCAGGGTTGAATTGGACAACGTGACTTGAACTTCTAGGGCAGGACGGTGTGGTTTGATCCCGGATCTTGTGGCGCTTCGGGGCCCAGGCAGCGGGATGAAACCGAGGTGTAATGTGCGGCGCCGACCCGGATTCGTTTCGGTCGGCAGTCGAACAACGGAGGCGATCCGTGAGACGTCCACAAAAGGAAGAGAAGGTCGCCGCGTTGCACGAGGCTTTCGGAGCCGCCCATCTTGTGGTGGTGACCCATCAGACGGGTCTTACCGTAGCGGAAGTTACGGCTCTCCGAGGCCAGATGCGCGAGGCGGGCGCCTCGTTTACGGTGACCAAGAACAGGCTCGCCAAGATCGCCCTTGACGGTACGCCATTTGAGCATTTGGCGGATCTCTTTAACGGTCCCACCGCAATAGCGGTGTCTTCCGATCCGGTTGCTGCAGCCCGTGTGGCTGTCGGCTATTCGGAGAAGAATACGAAGCTGAAAGTTCTCGGCGGGGCCATGGGATCTCAGAAGCTCAATGCCGATGAAATCATTGCCCTTGCCAAGCTGCCGTCACTCGACGAGCTGCGGGGCAAGATCGTGGGCGTGATTCAGACGCCGGCGACCCGCATTGCGGGTGTGCTGCAGGCGCCGGGTGGCCAGATGGCCCGGGTGCTCAAAGCGTATGCCGACAAGGACCAGGCGGCCTGATAAAGGCACCGTTGCAGACGATGAAAACGTTCAAGTCAGGAGTTCAATAAAATGGCAGATCTGGACAAGCTCGCAGACGAGCTTTCCGCCCTTACCGTCATCGAAGCCGCTGAGCTGTCGAAGATGCTGGAAGAGAAATGGGGCGTATCCGCTGCAGCCCCTGTGGCGGTTGCGGCCGGTGGTGGTGGTGGCGGCGACGCCGCACCGGAAGAAGAGCAGACCGAATTTGATGTCATTCTTGCCAGCGCAGGCGACAAGAAGATCAACGTCATTAAGGAAGTTCGCGCCATCACGGGCCTTGGCCTGAAAGAAGCCAAGGATCTGGTCGAGGGCGCACCGAAGCCAGTGAAGGAGGCTGTATCGAAAGACGATGCCGCCAAGATGAAGAAGCAGCTGGAAGAAGCGGGCGCCACAGTCGAAGTCAAGTAACTTCGCGTGACGACAGCCTCAGCTGCACTCAGCGCCTTCCGCTATGTCGGGTTCGGAGGTACCGAACCCGGCGTAGCTGGGTGCTTTTTGTCGTTTTCGGTCGGTTGTGAAACCGAAGAAGCGCCTCGGCAGTTGCCGGCGGACTCAACCGGAGCAAGGCAGTGCGGCGAATGCGGCACGGAAAGGTGCAGGCCTTCCGTCCATGCTTCGCCGAACCGCCCTGCGCCGGATCGAACCGCAGTATACGGTAGCACCGCGGTACTAGGCCAACCCTGCTTTATCGAGGGGCATATATGACCAAGTCATTCACGGGTCGTAAGCGCGTCCGCAAGAGCTTCGGGCGAATTCCCGAGGTCGCCCAGATGCCCAATCTGATCGAGGTTCAACGTAGTTCCTACGATCAGTTTCTGCAGATGCACATTAGGCCGGAGGATCGGCAGTTCCTCGGTCTGCAGGAGGTATTCAAGTCGGTCTTCCCGATCAGGGATTTCTCCGAGCGGGCCGAGATCGATTTCGTGCATTATGAGCTGGAACACCCGAAATACGACATTGAAGAATGTCAGCAACGCGGGCTGACCTATGCCGCCCCGCTGAAGGTGACGTTGCGTCTGACGGTTTTCGACGTGGAAGAGGAAACCGGTCTGAAGTCCATCCGGGACATCAAGGAGCAGGACGTCTATATGGGCGATATGCCCTTGATGACCGGGAACGGCACGTTCGTCATCAACGGTACCGAGCGAGTCATCGTATCGCAGATGCACCGTAGCCCCGGTGTTTTCTTTGACCACGATAAGGGAAAGACACACGCATCCGGAAAATACCTGTTTGCTGCGCGCGTTATCCCGTATCGCGGGTCGTGGCTCGATTTCGAATTCGACGCCAAGGACGTTCTCTATGTCCGGATCGACCGTCGGCGTAAACTTCCGTCTTCCACGCTGCTACTGGCGCTTGACAGTGCCGAGACAGAGCGGCGGCGGGCAGAAGTCAGAGAGGAAGGCCGCCAACTCGCGCCTTACGAAGCGATTGGCATGGGCCGCGAGGAGATACTTCAGTATTTCTACGAGACGATCACGTTCAAGCGGTCCAATGATGGCTGGACGACCCCGTTCGATCAGGAGCGGCTGCGCGGGGTCAAGCTGACGAACGATCTGATTAACGCCGACACCGGAGAGGTTGCGGCCGAAGCCGGCACGAAAATGACGCCACGCACTGCGAAAAAGCTCGTCGAGGCGGGACTTCAGAACCAGCTCGTGGCACAGGAAGAATTGACGGGCCGCTATCTGGCAGCGGATGTGATCGACGAGTCGACGGGAGAGGTGTTCTTCGAAGCCGGCGATGAAGTTGACGAGGCCATGCTGGCGACTTTTGTCGAAAAAGGCATCGACGAGTTGCCGGTTCTTGCCATTGACCATTCGAATGTCGGGCCGTATCTGCGCAATACGTTGGCAGTCGACAAGAACGCGACGCGTGAAGACGCACTGATCGATATATATCGGGTGATGCGGCCGGGCGAACCCCCGACGCTGGAATCGGCGGAAAAGCTGTTCAACGACCTTTTCTTCGAATCGGAGCGGTACGATCTTTCTGCCGTCGGTCGCGTGAAGATGAACTCGCGTCTCGGACTCGAGACCGATGATCAGATGCGCGTACTTCGCAAGACCGATATCCTTGAAATACTGCGCATTTTGCTGGACCTCAAGGACGGTCGGGGAGAGATCGATGACATCGATAACCTTGCCAACCGGCGCGTGCGGTCGGTCGGTGAGTTGATGGAAAACCAGTACCGGGTCGGGCTTCTGCGCATGGAGCGGGCGATCCGGGAACGGATGAGCAGCGTCGATATCGACACTGTCATGCCCCATGATCTCATCAATGCCAAACCTGCAGCCGCGGCTGTACGCGAATTTTTTGGTTCGTCTCAGCTTTCGCAGTTTATGGACCAGACGAATCCGCTTTCTGAGATTACGCATAAACGCCGGCTGTCTGCGCTTGGCCCGGGCGGTCTGACCCGCGAGCGCGCTGGCTTCGAGGTCCGCGACGTTCATCCGACTCACTATGGCCGAATCTGCCCTATCGAGACGCCTGAAGGACCCAATATCGGTCTGATTAATAGCTTGGCGACTTACGCACGTGTCAATAAATACGGCTTCATCGAGAGTCCGTATCGGCGAGTCGTGTCCGGGCAGGTTACGGACGAAGTCATCTATCTCTCCGCCATGGAAGAGAGCCGGTTCACAATTGCCCAGGCAAATGCGGAATTGGATGGTGAGGGCCGGTTCGTCTCCGAACTGATCTCCACGCGGTCCGGCGGCGACTACATGCTATCGCGGCCGGAGGCGATAGATCTCATCGACGTCAGTCCAAAGCAGATTGTTTCCGTGGCGGCGGCATTGATCCCGTTCCTGGAAAACGATGATGCGAACCGGGCATTGATGGGCTCGAACATGCAACGCCAGGCCGTGCCGCTGCTGCGCGCCGAGGCGCCGCTGGTGGGCACCGGTATGGAAGGCACCGTGGCCAAGGACTCCGGCGTGGCGCTTAGCGCGCGGCGAACCGGAGTCGTCGATCAGGTTGACGGCACGCGTATCGTCATTCGGGCGACGGAGGATATCGCAGACGGCGCTTCGAACGTCGATATCTATAACCTTCTGAAGTTCCAGCGGTCGAATCAGAACACCTGCATTACCCAGCGGCCGGTCGTGCGCAAGGGCGACTGGATCAACAAGGGTGACATTATCGCCGACGGTCCGTCGACGGATCTGGGCGACCTGGCTTTGGGGCGGAACGTGCTCGTCGCTTTCATGCCCTGGAATGGCTACAACTTCGAGGACTCGATCCTTCTTTCTGAACGGATCGTTCGCGACGACGTTTTCACCTCGATCCATATCGAAGAGTTCGAGGTGATGGCCCGCGATACGAAGCTTGGCCAGGAAGAAATCACGCGCGACATTCCCAATGTTGGCGAGGAAAGCCTTCGTCAGCTTGACGAGGCGGGCATCGTCTATGTCGGCGCCGAGGTGAATCCTGGCGATATTCTCGTTGGCAAGGTGACGCCAAAGGGCGAGAGCCCGATGACGCCGGAAGAAAAGCTGCTGCGGGCGATATTCGGTGAGAAGGCGTCAGACGTGCGGGACACGTCGCTACGGTTACCACCAGGTGTAACGGGAACCATTGTAGAAGTTCGTGTTTTCTCACGCCGAGGCGTGGACAAGGACGAGCGGGCATTGGCCATCGAGCGGGCAGAGATCGAGCGGCTGGCCAAGGACCGCGATGATGAACGCGGTATTCTGGAGCGCGGCTATGTTGCCCGGCTTCGGGAACAGCTAGTAGGCCGGCCGGCGGTTTCCGGACCGAGGGGATTCCCGACTGGGCGACCGATCGAGGAGGCCGATCTCAGCGCTTTGTCGGTTCCGCAATGGAAGCAGATCACTGTCGATGACGAGACGGTGATGACCGACGTTGAAGCTGTGGTGCAGCAGTTCGAGCAGTCGGTGCAGAATTTGCAGCGTCGGTTTGAAGACAAGGTAGACAAGCTCCAGCGCGGTGACGAATTACCTCCTGGTGTCATGAAGATGGTCAAGGTGTTCATAGCCATCAAACGCAAGATGCAGCCTGGGGACAAGATGGCAGGTCGCCATGGTAACAAGGGCGTCGTCTCGCGCATCATGCCCGTCGAAGACATGCCGTATCTTGAAGACGGGACACCAGCTGATATCGTCCTCAATCCACTGGGCGTGCCGTCCCGTATGAATGTGGGGCAGATTCTCGAGACGCATCTGGGGTGGGCCTCGGCCAATCTTGGGAAGCAGATTGCGGAAATGCTTGAGTCGATCAATGGTCAGATGAACGACCCGGCCAAGCAGACCCTGTTGGACAAGCTCAAGAAGATCTACGGAGACGAACAGTTCCGTGAGGACGTGTCCGATCTGGATGATGCTGAACTTCTTGAGATGGCGGGCAACCTTCGCAATGGCGTACCAATGGCCACGCCTGTCTTTGATGGCGCTCGCGAAGATGACATTGTCGACATGCTTCTACAGGCCGGCCTGGAGTCGAGCGGACAGGTGACGTTGTTCGATGGCCGCACCGGTGAGCAGTTCCATCGCATGGTGACCGTCGGATACATCTATATGTTGAAGCTGCACCATCTTGTGGACGACAAGATCCATGCCCGATCGATTGGTCCCTACAGCCTCGTCACCCAGCAACCGTTGGGCGGTAAGGCCCAGTTCGGCGGTCAGCGATTTGGTGAAATGGAAGTTTGGGCACTGCAGGCGTATGGCGCTGCGTACACGCTTCAGGAAATGCTGACGGTCAAGTCGGACGATGTTTCCGGTCGAACGAAAGTTTATGAGGCGATCGTACGCGGGGACGACAATTTCGAAAGCGGTATTCCCGAGAGCTTCAATGTTCTGGTCAAAGAACTGCGGTCCCTCGGCTTGAACGTCGAACTCGGCCAAAGTGACTGATGCCTTTTCAGGGGCCGGCAGTGTCGGCTCCTGACCCGACTACGCCCCGGCGGGGGGTCGCGGCCCCGCAGGTGGCTTTTTCCGCGCGAGGAATATTTTTAGGAGTCGGTGCATGAACGAGTTGATCAATATCCTCGGCCAGGTCACCAGCCCGCAAAGCTTCGATCAAATTCGAATCTCGATCGCGAGTTCAGAGCAAATTCGCTCGTGGTCTTATGGCGAGATCAAGAAGCCGGAAACGATCAATTATCGTACGTTCAAGCCAGAACGGGACGGATTGTTTTGTGCGCGCATATTCGGTCCGATCAAGGACTACGAATGCCTGTGCGGCAAATACAAACGGATGAAGTACAAGGGCATCGTTTGCGAAAAATGCGGTGTCGAAGTGACCCTGTCCAAAGTCCGCCGTGAGCGGATGGGCCACATCGATCTTGCCTGTCCAGTTGCGCATATCTGGTTCCTGAAATCGTTGCCGAGTCGGATCGGATTGATGGTCGATATGACCCTCAAGGATCTTGAACGCGTACTGTATTTCGAGAATTTTGTCGTCATAGAGCCCGGTCTCACGCCGTTGAAACGGAATCAGCTGCTCAGTGAGGACGAATTCGCGCGCTATCAGGACGAATTCGGTGAGGACTCCTTTACCGCCAAGATCGGCGCCGAAGCGTTGAAAGATATGCTGCAGGCGATCGATCTCGAAGAAGATCGGAAGACGGTACGGGAAGATCTTCGCGAAACGGGCTCCGAAGCCAAGCGCAAAAAACTCGTGAAGCGGCTGAAGCTGATCGAGGCGTTCATGGAGAGCGGCACCCGACCGGAATGCATGATCCTTGACGTCGTTCCTGTCATCCCGCCGGAATTGCGGCCACTGGTGCCGTTGGACGGCGGGCGTTTCGCGACATCGGATCTGAATGATCTCTACCGGCGGGTCATCAATCGAAACAATCGCCTGAAGCGGCTTATGGAACTGCGGGCGCCCGATATCATCGTGCGCAATGAAAAGCGAATGCTGCAGGAAGCTGTCGACGCGCTGTTTGACAACGGTCGGCGCGGCCGGGTTATAACCGGCGCGAACAAACGTCCGCTGAAATCCATGTCGGACATGTTGAAAGGCAAACAGGGTCGGTTCCGCCAAAACCTACTTGGAAAGCGCGTGGACTACTCTGGCCGTTCGGTCATTGTCGTCGGTCCAGAGTTGAAGCTCCATCAATGCGGCCTGCCGAAAAAGATGGCGCTGGAGCTTTTCAAGCCGTTCATCTACCACAAGCTTGAACTTTACGGGATGGCTTCGACCATCAAGGCTGCCAAGCGGATGGTCGAAAAGGAACGCCCAGAGGTGTGGGGTATCCTCGATGAAGTTATTCGCGAGCATCCGGTTATGCTCAATCGGGCGCCGACGCTGCACCGTCTCGGTATTCAGGCCTTCGAGCCCGTACTGATCGAAGGCAAGGCGATACAGCTCCACCCTCTGGTTTGTACGGCTTTCAACGCCGACTTTGATGGCGACCAAATGGCAGTGCATGTGCCGTTGTCGCTCGAGGCGCAGCTTGAAGCCCGCGTTCTCATGATGTCGACGAACAATATCCTGTCGCCGGCCAATGGCAAACCGATCATCGTGCCGTCGCAGGATATTGTCCTCGGGCTCTATTATCTGTCGATGGAGCGGGCCGAAAAGCTTGGGCGCGTCGTGTCGATCGACAGCCGCGAAGCGTTGGACGCCGCTATCGATCATAGCGATGTCGTGTTGTGCAACGCTGACAAGCGCGTGGTGGATCCGGCGACCGTCGATCGCGACACCCTGTTTGCCGGTTTGCAGGATGGCAGCTTCGTTGCTCATCAGGTGCCGCGCTTCTCATCGATTGGCGAGATCGAGGCGGCGCTGGCCAGCGGCGCGATTGGTATGCATACGCGGATTAAATCCCGTTTCAAGACGGTCGATGCCGACGGACAGCCAATCGTTCAACGGGTGTCGGCCACGCCGGGGCGGATGCTGCTTTCGCAGATTCTGCCCAAGCATCCGGCGATACCTTTTGACCTCGTCAATCAAATGCTGACGAAAAAAGAAGTGACCAACGTCCTCGATACGGTCTATCGCCACTGCGGTCAGAAGGAATCGGTCATATTCGCCGACCAGATGATGTCGCTGGGCTTCAACTATGCATGCCGTGCTGGTATATCCTTCGGCAAGGATGACATGGTCATTCCAGCGGCCAAAGCCGAATTGGTCGCAGAAGCGTCGGAGCTGGTCAAAGAGTATGAAAATCAGTACCTGGAAGGCCTGATTACCCGCGGCGAGAAATACAACAAGGTTGTCGACGTGTGGTCGAACTGCACGGACAGGGTCGCCGATGAAATGATGAAGGAAATCTCGTCGACATTGACGGACCCGACGCGTGAAGTGAATTCCGTCTATATGATGGCCCATTCCGGGGCCCGCGGGTCGGCTGCCCAGATTCGCCAGCTTGCGGGGATGCGCGGGTTGATGGCGAAACCGTCGGGCGAGATCATTGAGACGCCGATCATCTCCAATTTCAAGGAGGGCCTGACAGTCCTCGAGTACTTCAACTCAACCCACGGCGCCCGTAAGGGATTGGCTGACACAGCATTGAAAACGGCCAATTCCGGTTACCTGACTCGCCGCCTCGTCGACGTGTCCCAGGATTGCGTCGTGGTAGAGAGCGATTGCGGGACAACGAGGGGCGTTCGGGCGAAGGCCGTCATCGACGGCGGTGAAATCATCGCCTCGCTGGGCGATCGCATCCTGGGTCGGACCGTTCAAGAGGACATCAAGGATCCTCAGACCGGTGAAGTCATTGCGGCAAAGGGTGACCTGCTGGATGAACCGACAGTGGAGCGTATTGAAAGCCGAGCTGTCGACAGTGTCTATATGCGGTCCCCGCTGACTTGCGAAACACGCAACGGCATCTGTGCAGCATGCTATGGCAGGGATCTGGCGCGTGGGACCCGGGTCAACATTGGTGAAGCGGTTGGTGTCATCGCCGCTCAGTCGATCGGCGAGCCCGGAACACAGTTGACGATGCGCACGTTCCATATCGGGGGTGCCGCTCAACGTGGAGCAGAGCAGTCATTCGTCGAAGCGTCGTTCGACGCGACTGTGCGGATCAAGAACCGGAATATTGTTGAGAATTCTCAGGGCGCATTGATCGTCATGAGCCGCAACACCGAAGTTCAGCTGATCGACGATGCGGGGCTGGAAAGGGCACGGCACAAGATTCCATATGGCTCGCGATTGGCGGCAGATGAAGGCGTCAGGGTGGAGCGTGGCGCTCGTCTGGCAGAATGGGATCCTTACACGATCCCGATCATAACTGAGCGCGAGGGTGTCGTAACATTTGTCGATATGGTCGACGGAATCTCGGTGCGGGACGTGGTGGACGAACAGACGGGCATCGCGTCCAAGGTCGTCGTCGACTGGCGGCAACAGCCGAAAGGTGGTGACCTTAAGCCGCGAATCACGCTTCGTGACGATGATGGAGAAGTGGTGAGCTTGCCAAATGGTTTGGAGGCGCGCTACTACATGTCGGTCGATGCTATTCTGTCGGTAGAAAACGGAGCACGAGTCCAGGCTGGTGATGTGCTGGCGCGAATTCCTCGCGAAAGCTCGAAGACCCGTGATATTACCGGTGGTTTGCCACGCGTCGCTGAATTGTTCGAGGCACGCAAGCCCAAAGATTATGCAATCATCTCGGAGATTGCCGGCCGCGTCGAATTTGGCAAGGACTACAAGACAAAACGTCGTGTGGTTGTGCGGCCCGAGGCGGCGGCAGATGACGGTTCGGAGTTGGAAGCCCGGGAATACATGATCCCGAAGGGGAAACATCTGTCTGTCCACGAGGGTGACCACGTAGAGCGTGGCGATCTGCTTATGGACGGAAACCCGGTTCCGCATGATATCCTTGCTGTCATGGGCGTGGAGGCACTGGCGAATTACCTCATCAACGAGGTTCAGGACGTGTATCGGCTGCAGGGCGTCAAGATCAACGATAAGCATATCGAGGTTATCGTCCGCCAGATGTTGCAGAAGATTGAAATAACGGATCCTGGCGAGACGACATTCCTTGTTGGTGAACAGGTCGACCGTGAGGAGTTTGACGAGGTCAACCAGAAGACGGAGACCGAGGGGTATCGTACTGCCAGTGGAATGCCTGTCCTGCAGGGTATTACCAAGGCATCGCTCCAAACGCGTTCCTTCATCTCGGCAGCATCGTTCCAGGAGACAACCCGTGTTCTGACGGAAGCTGCTGTTGCCGGCAAGATCGATGGGCTCGTTGGCCTCAAGGAAAACGTGATCGTCGGATCTTTGATACCGGCCGGAACCGGAGCCTATGTCAGTCGCGTGAAGAAAGTTGCGGCAAAGCGGGATCGAAATGTTACGCAAGGATATGCAGGCGATATGGATTTCCTTGAGGGGCATTCGGACTCCGGTGAAAGCTCCGCTGCATAATTGACTCGATGCAGGTGCCTCGACTCGTTTCTGATCGCCAGCAGGGCTCGGTTTCGTGGTTCATGGACGGACATCGATGGTCCGTCCGTGGCCCATGCTGCCGGCCGCCTTGTGACAGGCATGACCGTTTATTGACGAGGGCAGCGAGGAGTCTTCTTGACGTGCTGTGCGGCCATACGTATAGTCCGCGAACCTTGACGGGACCTGGCAGTAGACGAACGCTGTCTAGACGCTGATCGCCGTCGGTGAAATGACGATAGATCGTGGCGAATCCATCCACGCCGCCAAAGAAAGCCGCCGGAGTCCGCATCGCGGAAACGCCTGGCTGGCTTTCTTTTGTTTTGCGCATCGTCTTGCATCGGCGACACAGCAGGAAAAGCAATCGGGCGCCACCGGTTCCTTTCAGGGCTCGGCGGTCTGTGGCGGAGCTCGTTCCGCTATTGGACTGATAATCTAACGAGTTTTAAAAAAGGGCTGATATGCCAACGATCAATCAGTTGATCCGTAAGCCGCGTACGCCGGTGCGGGCGCGCAACAAGGTTCCGGCGCTGGAGGCCTGCCCCCAGAAACGCGGCGTATGCACCCGCGTCTATACGACCACCCCGAAGAAGCCGAACTCGGCACTTCGTAAGGTAGCGCGTGTCCGACTGACGAACGGCTTCGAGGTCACGAGCTATATTCCGGGTGAGGGGCATAACCTTCAGGAGCATTCGGTCGTGCTGATCCGTGGCGGCCGCGTAAAGGATCTTCCCGGCGTCCGGTACCACACGGTTCGCGGTGCATTGGACACGCAGGGTGTGAAAAACCGGAAGCAGCGCCGTTCAAAGTATGGCGCGAAACGACCGAAGTAAGGGATAGATCATGTCACGGCGTCATAGAGCAGAAAAACGCGATGTCCTCCCGGATCCGAAGTTCGGGGACGTCGTAATAAGCAAGTTTATGAGCAATGTTATGCGCGACGGCAAGAAGTCCATCGCCGAAGGAATCGTATACGGAGCGTTGGAGCGGCTTGAAAGCCGCGCGAAGGCGGATCCGGTTCAGCTGTTTCACGACGCGCTCGGCAATGTTCGTCCGCAGGTCGAAGTTCGCTCGCGACGGGTCGGCGGTGCGACCTATCAGGTGCCGGTGGAAGTGCGGTCCGAGCGGAGCCAGGCATTGGCCATTCGTTGGCTGATAGTCGCCGCGCGGAAGCGCTCTGAAACGACGATGGTTGACCGTCTGTGCAACGAACTTCTCGATGCCGCCAACCAACGCGGCGCCGCGGTAAAGAAGCGAGAAGATACGCATAAGATGGCAGAGGCCAACAAAGCGTTCTCGCATTACCGCTGGTAAGGCGATTAACCGACTGCAAACCGGGAATGGCATAATGTCTTTGAAGCGCCAGACACCGATCGCCAATTACCGAAATATCGGTATTATGGCGCATATCGATGCGGGTAAAACGACGACTACGGAACGCATCCTGTACTATACGGGGCGTTCGCACAAAATCGGCGAGGTCCATGACGGCGCCGCGACGATGGATTGGATGGAGCAGGAACAGGAGCGCGGCATAACGATTACGTCGGCCGCGACGACCTGCTTCTGGCGGGATCATCGCGTCAATATCATTGACACGCCGGGACACGTCGATTTCACAATTGAAGTCGAAAGATCGCTTCGCGTACTTGATGGTGCGGTTGCTGTCTTCGACTCCGTTGCTGGTGTTGAACCTCAATCGGAAACGGTCTGGCGCCAAGCGGACAAGTACAAGGTTCCGCGTATGTGTTTCATCAATAAGATGGATCGCATGGGCGCAAACTTTTACCGCAGCGTCGACATGATTGTTGATCGGCTGGGTGCGACGCCTTTGGTATTGCAGCTGCCGATTGGGAGCGAAGCAGAGTTTGCCGGCGTAATCGATCTCGTTGAGATGAGGGCGATTATCTGGAAAGACGAGTCGCTCGGAGCGGAATTCGAGTATCGGGAAATTCCGGAAGAACTCAAGGAGCATGCTGCGGAATGGCGGTACAAGCTTCTCGAGATGGCCGTGGAGCATGACGATGCGGCGATGGAAGCTTACCTCGAGGGCAAGGAGCCGGACGCCGATACGCTGAGAAGTTGTATCCGAAAGGGCACAATCGGTCTCAGTTTCGTTCCGGTTATGCTCGGCACTGCCTTTAAGAACAAAGGTATTCAGCCGCTTCTGGACGCCGTGGTTGATTACCTTCCGTCGCCGTTCGATGTGGAGAGGGTTGAGGGAATTGTCCCCTCCACCGAAGAGAAGGTTTCCCGGCCGACAGACGATGAAGCCCCTTTCTCGGCATTGGCATTCAAGATCATGTCGGATCCCTATGTAGGGACGCTGACATTCGTGCGGGTCTATTCCGGTACCGTTGAAGCCGGCAGCTATCTGTTCAACAGCGTAAAAGAGCAGCGGGAACGCGTGGGTCGTATGCTGTTGATGCATGCGAACACAAGAGAAGAAATCAAATTCGCGTCAGCGGGCGACATTGTTGCGCTGGTCGGTCTGAAGAACACGACGACCGGCGATACGTTGTGCGATCCATCGAAGCCGATCATTCTGGAGCGGATGGAGTTTCCCGACCCGGTTATTGAAGTTGCGGTGGAACCCAAATCCAAGGCTGACCAGGAAAAGATGTCGACGGCTCTTCAACGGCTGGCGGCGGAGGATCCATCTTTCCGCGTTAGTGTTGACCATGAAAGCGGGCAAACGGTCATCAAGGGAATGGGTGAGCTTCACCTTGACATTCTCGTCGACCGCATGCGCCGGGAATTCAAAGTTGACGCGAATGTTGGTGCGCCGCAGGTCGCCTATCGTGAGACAATTTCGGCGAAGGCCGAAGTGGATTACACGCACAAGAAGCAAACTGGCGGCTCCGGTCAATTCGCTCGAATAAAGTTGCAGTTCGAGCCGCTCGAGCGGAGCGAAGGCTTCAAATTCGAGAGCAAGATCGTCGGCGGTTCCGTGCCGAAGGAATACATCCCTGGCGTTCAGCATGGGTTGGAGTCTTCCAAGGAAACTGGCGTGATCGCTGGCTTCCCGATGGTCGATTTCAAAGTGACCCTCATTGATGGCGCCTATCATGATGTCGATTCGAGTGTCATGGCCTTTGAAATCGCGTCCCGTGCGGCCTATCGGGAAGGGATTCCCAAGGCGAAGCCGGTTCTTCTCGAGCCTGTGATGCGGGTCGAGGTGGTCACCCCCGAAGAATATATGGGTGACATTATCGGCGATCTGAACAGCCGGCGCGGTAACGTCACGGGAATGGAAAACCGCGGGAACGCAAATGTCGTGAACGCGATGGTCCCGCTCGCGAACATGTTCGGGTATGTGAACACCCTGCGTTCGATGTCACAGGGGCGTGCGCAATACAGTATGTTCTTTGACCATTACGACCCGGTACCTCAGGCGATCGCCGATGAGGTGAAGGCGAAGCTAGCCTAGCGGTCCAAGAGCGGCATTCTGAGAACGGAGAATTTGATAACATGGCCAAGGCAAAGTTTGAGCGGACGAAGCCGCATGCGAACATAGGAACGATCGGTCACGTTGACCACGGCAAGACGACGCTGACGGCGGCGATCACGAAGGTTTTGTTCGAGTCATCCGGTTCCGGCAGTTATCTGGCGTATGACGCGATCGACAAGGCGCCCGAAGAGAAGGCGCGCGGGATCACGATTTCGACGGCGCATGTGGAATACGAGACGGATGCGCGTCACTATGCGCATGTGGACTGTCCTGGCCACGCCGACTACGTGAAGAACATGATCACGGGTGCGGCGCAGATGGACGGTGCGATTCTGGTGGTTTCGGCGGCGGACGGCCCGATGCCGCAGACCCGTGAGCACATCCTTCTGGCACGCCAGGTTGGCGTTCCCGGTCTGGTGGTGTTCATGAACAAATGCGACCAGGTGGATGACGAAGAGCTGCTTGAGCTTGTGGAGATGGAAATCCGCGAGTTGCTGAGTTCGTATGATTTCCCAGGCGACGATATTCCGATCGTGAAGGGTTCGGCGCTGGCGGCGATCGAGGGCACGGACGACAAGCTTGGCAAGGAAGCCATTCTTGAGCTGATGAAGCAGGTCGACGCGTATATACCGACGCCTGAGCGTCCGAAGGACCTGCCGTTCCTGATGCCGATCGAAGACGTGTTTTCGATTTCGGGCCGTGGCACGGTCGTGACGGGGCGTGTGGAGCGCGGGATCGTCAAGGTGGGTGAAGAGGTCGAGATTGTCGGCCTTCACAAGACGGTCAAGACGGTTTGCACCGGCGTTGAGATGTTCCGCAAGCTGCTGGACAGCGGCGAGGCGGGGGACAACATCGGCGCACTGCTTCGCGGGACGAAGCGTGAAGATGTCGAGCGTGGCCAGGTGCTGGCGAAGCCGGGCTCGATCACGCCGCACACGAAGTTCAAGGCCGAAGCGTACATTCTGACCAAGGAAGAGGGCGGTCGCCACACGCCGTTTTTCTCGAATTACCGGCCGCAATTCTATTTCCGAACGACGGACGTGACGGGCAGCGTGACCCTTCCGGAAGGCACGGAGATGGTCATGCCGGGGGACAACGTGTCGATGGAAGTGACACTGATCGCGCCGATCGCGATGGATGAAGGCCTTCGGTTCGCAATCCGCGAAGGCGGCCGTACCGTTGGCGCCGGCGTCGTCGCTTCGATCGTCGAATAAGTGTTACTGGTTCGGCCCCGCTTGCGCGGGGACGGACTTTTGCTCTGGCATGCGGGAACGTCGGCGTGTATAAGGCGCCGGCTTCCCTCATGCATTTTCGTTTGAGGTCGACTGTTCGCGATGTATCCGTCGGTCAATCGGCGGGGACCTCTCGGCACTCACAGACAAACCAGGACAGGTAATGGACAGTCAAAATATCAGGATACGATTGAAAGCGTTCGACCATAGGGTCTTGGACCAGTCGACGTCCGAAATCGTTTCGACGGCAAAGCGGACCGGCGCCCAGGTGCGCGGCCCGATACCGCTTCCGACTCGGATGGAGCGTTACACCGTGCTGCGGTCGCCGCACATCGATAAGAAGTCGCGTGAGCAGTTCGAGATCCGCACCCACAAGCGTTTGCTCGACATCGTCGATCCGACGCCGCAGACGGTCGATGCGCTGATGAAGCTCGACCTTGCGGCCGGCGTGGATGTCGAAATCAAGCTCTAAGGGGGGCGACATGCGTTCCGGAATTATTGCGCAAAAAGTGGGTATGACGCGCGTCTTCACTGACGAGGGCGTTCATGTTCCTGTAACGGTTCTTAAAGTCGATTCATGTCAGGTGATCGCTGTCAGGCGTACCGAAAATGACGGCTATTCCGCTGTTCAACTCGGCGCAGGCAAAGCGAAGGTCAAGAACGTTAGCAAGCCGATGCGCGGACACTTTGCGAAGGCTCTTGTCGAGCCAAAGCGGAAAGTCTGTGAGTTCCGGGTTGGCGATGACGAATTGCTGGATGTCGGCGACGAATTGACGGCGGACCATTTTGTTCCAGGCCAGTTTGTCGATGTGACAGGCACATCGATCGGTAAGGGATTTGCCGGTCCGATGAAACGGCATGGGTTCGCCGGTCTTCGGGCATCGCACGGTGTATCTGTGTCTCACCGAGCGCACGGATCGACGGGTCAGAATCAGGATCCGGGCCGGGTTTTCAAGGGCAAGAAAATGGCCGGCCACATGGGTGATCGGCGAGTGACGGTTCAGAATCTTTCCGTTGTGTCGACAGATGTGGAACGGGGTCTGGTCCTTGTTCGTGGCGCTGTCCCGGGGTCCGAGGGCGGCTGGGTCTTTATAAGTGACGCTGTTAAGCGGCCCCTGCCTGATGCGGCTCCTCGCCCCGGTGCGGTCCGCAAGGCATCGGCAAGCACCACGTCCGGTGAATCGGATGGTTCCAGCGAACCTGCCGAGTCGGCTGCCGGCACAGAGAGCGGGAACTGAGACGATGAAGGTAACGGTCAAAACTCTCGACAATACCGAGGCCGGCGAGATCGACTTGAGCGATGCGGTCTTTGGTGTAGATGTCCGGAAGGATCTGCTTCACCGCGCGGTACGGTGGCAATTGGCGAAACGGCGGGCTGGCACCCATAAGGTGAAGGGTCGCAGTGAAGTCGCCGGCACCACGAAAAAACCTTGGCGCCAGAAAGGTACCGGACGGGCTCGCGCCGGCAGTCTTCGCGTCGCGCAGTTCAGGGGTGGTGGCGTAGTCTTCGGACCGACTCCGCGCGATCATGGATTCGATCTGCCGAAGAAGGTTCGGGCGCTGGCGTTGAAGACTGCTCTTTCGTCCAAGGTGAAAGCAGGACAGGTGCTCATCCTGGATCGGTTGGCCGCAGACAGCCACAAGACTGCAGCCATGCGGCAAAAGTTGGCGGCGCTCGGGCTCAAATCCGCTATTTTCATCGGCGGTGAAGAGATTGACGGAGCTTTTGCGCTGGCCATTCGGAACCTTCCGTTCATCGACGTTCTGCCGAGTCAGGGCGCAAACGTTTATGACATCCTGCGTCGCGAAACGCTCGTCTTAAGCAAAGACGCCGTTGAGAAGCTGGAGGCTCGTCTGTCATGAAAACGAACGGTATTCGCAAGTTTCCGAAGATTACACGGGAACGGATGTACGACGTGATCCGATCGCCAATCATCACTGAAAAATCGACAGTGATGTCTGAACATGGGCAAGTGGCATTTCGTGTATCGCCCGAAGCAACCAAGCCCGAGATCAAACAGGCTATAGAAACGCTTTTTGACGTAAAGGTCACGGCCGTCAACACCCTTGTACAAAAGGGTAAGACCAAGCGGTTTAAGGGCGTTTCTGGGAAGAGGTCCGATCAGAAGAAAGCGATCGTCACTTTGGCCGAAGGGCATTCCATCGACGTGACGACGGGGGTTTGACGCATGGCGCTGAAACAGCATAACCCGGTAACACCGGGCAGACGACAGCTCGTCACTGTAGATCGATCGGATGTCTATAAGGGCAAACCGGTTAAGAAGCTGACGAGTGGCTTGGGGAAAAGTGGTGGCCGTAACAACACCGGGCGCGTAACCGCACGGCGGATCGGCGGTGGCCACAAGCAAAAATACAGGCTGGTGGATTTTAAGCGCCGGAAGCAGGGCGTCGAAGCAGTTGTCCAGAGGATCGAATACGATCCCAACCGGACTGCTTACATCGCGCTCATCGAGTATGGTGACGGTGAAGTCTCTTATATTCTTGCGCCTCAGCGGCTTTCGGTCGGCGATAAGGTTATCTCCGCGGAACGGGCAGATATTAAACCCGGCAACGCGATGCCGCTTAGAAATATTCCGGTCGGTACGATTCTTCACAACGTGGAGATGAAGCCTGGCAAGGGCGGGCAGATCGCTCGCGCCGCCGGAACCTATGTTCAACTTGTTGGCCGGGATACCGGCTATGCGCAGGTTAAGCTTGCCTCCGGCGAACTGCGTGTGGTCAGAGGCGAGTGCATGGCGACGGTTGGCGCGGTTTCAAATCCGGATCAGTCGAATACCAGTCTCGGAAAGGCTGGACGAAAGCGGTGGCTTGGCAAACGGCCGTCCGTTCGCGGCGTTGCCATGAACCCGATCGACCATCCGCACGGTGGCGGTGAGGGTCGGACATCAGGCGGTCGACATCCGGTCACGCCGTGGGGCAAACCCACTAAAGGCCACAAGACCAGACGCAACAAGGCCACGGACAAGTACATTGTTCGTCGGCGCAAGGCGAAGTAAGGGAGACGGAAGATGGCGCGTTCCGTGTGGAAGGGGCCGTTCGTCGACGGTTATCTGCTCAAAAAGGCGGAGGCGGCTCGGGATTCCGGCCGCAACGAGGTCATTAAGATTTGGTCTCGGCGTTCGACGATTTTGCCGCATTTCGTAGGCCTTACCTTCGGCGTTCACAACGGTCACAAATTTCTACCTGTGCTGGTGAACGAGAATATGGTCGGCCATAAGTTTGGTGAGTTCGCACCGACTCGTACGTATTACGGGCACACGGCGGACAAGAAGGCGAAGAGGAAGTAGGGATGGGCAAGCCAAAGGCAGAACGACGCGTTGGCGAAAGCGAGGCCGTAGCCCGTGGTAGCCAGATTCGCGGCAGTACAAGCAAGCTCAATTTGGTGGCCCGTCTTATCCGTGGCAAGGAAGCCGCTCGTGCGATGACCGACCTTAGCTTCTCCAAGCGCCGCGCCGCAGGTGATGTTAAGAAGGTACTTGAGTCCGCGATCGCCAATGCAGAAAACAATCACCAGTTGGATGTCGATCGGCTCTATGTTTCGGAGGCCTATGTCGGTAAGAGCTTGGTCATGAAGCGATTTCGGGCCCGGGCGAGGGGACGTGTCGGCAAGATCGTGAAGCCATGGTCGAACCTGACAATCGTTGTTCGGGAACGTGAGGAGACCGTATAATATGGGACAGAAAATCAACCCGGTTGGTCTTCGACTCGGCATCAACCGTACGTGGGATTCGCGTTGGTACGCTGACCGTGACTATGCCAAGCTGCTGCATGAAGATCGTGCTATTCGCGAGTTTCTGCACAAGCGGGTCGCCCAAGCGGGTGTCAGCCGCATCGTGATAGAACGGCCAGCCAAGCGCGCAAGGGTGACAATTCATACCGCTCGCCCCGGCGTCATCATCGGCAAGAAGGGGGCTGACATCGAGCGGCTCCGCCTGGAACTGTCGAAGATGATCGGTTCGGATGTGTCGCTGAACATCGTTGAGATCCGCAAGCCGGAGATCGACGCACGGCTGATCGCCGAGAACATCTCGAACCAGCTTGAGCGGCGAGTGGCATTCAGGCGTGCCATGAAACGCGCGGTTCAGAACGCAATGCGGCTCGGTGCGCTTGGTATCCGGATTAATTGCGGCGGTCGTCTCGGCGGCGCTGAAATCGCCCGGACCGAATGGTATCGCGAAGGGCGTGTTCCGTTGCACACGCTTCGTGCCGAAATTGACTATGGCACAGCGACGGCGAAAACGACATACGGGACGTGTGGGGTCAAGGTCTGGGTCTTCAAGGGCGAAATCATGGCCCACGATCCCATGGCCCAGGACAAACGGCTTACCGATCAGAATAGCGGCGGCCGTAGCAACTGAGGCGGCGTCTACGCCGATTGCATAAGAGGAAACGACGATGCTGAGTCCAAAGCGCACCAAGTTTCGGAAGGCGCACAAGGGACGGGTCAAGGGCGTCGCCAAGGGGGGTACGGACCTGAATTTCGGAGCTTTCGGGCTCAGGGCCGTCTCTCCCGGGCGCGTGACCGCACGTCAGATCGAGGCGGCGCGACGGGCCATAACCCGTCACATCCGACGCCAAGGTCGAGTGTGGATCCGTATATTCCCGGATGTCCCGGTTTCGCAGAAACCGGCCGAAGTTCGTATGGGTAAGGGGAAGGGCAGTCCAGAATACTGGATGTGCCGTGTTAAGCCGGGTCGAGTGATGTTCGAGCTGGACGGCGTGCCTGGCGTGCTCGCCAAGGAAGCCTTCGCATTAGCGTCGTCGAAGCTTCCGGTTGATACGCGGTTCGTTGCTCGACTGGGTGAGGAGGTCGAGTGATGAAGGCCAGTGATCTTCGGACGAAGAGCGAGGACGAATTGAACGATCAGTTGGTCGCGCTCAAGAAAGAGCAATTCAATCTGCGGTTCCAGAAGGCGTCCGGTCAGATGGAAAATACGGCGCGTGTCCGTGTCATTCGCCGTGACATTGCCCGGATCAAAACGCTGTTGGACGAGCGTGGCCGGGCTGTCGCCGCGGCGAGCTAAAGGGGATAAGACATGCCAAGGCGCGTCCTGACTGGGAAAGTTGTATCTGATAAGATGGACAAGACGGTCACCGTCTCTGTCGAGCGTCGGATCATGCACCCGGTGTATAAGAAGTTCATTAAGCGCAGTAAGAAGTTTCACGCGCATGATGAAACCAATTCGTGTAAGGTTGGCGACGAGGTGTCGATTATCGAATGTGCACCTGTTTCCAAGAGTAAGAAGTGGGCAGTCGTTTCGGGTCGGCAGAGTGCCGAATCCGTCGGCGCCTGATTGTTTTTGAGGAGCCATAATTCATGATCCAGATGCAGACGAACCTGGAAGTGGCCGATAATTCCGGCGCGCGCAGGGTGCAGTGCATCAAGGTTCTTGGCGGGTCCAAGCGGAAGTCGGCAGGCATCGGCGATGTTATCATCGTTTCTGTGAAGGATGCCATTCCGCGGGGCCGGGTGAAGAAGGGTGACGTCCACCGTGCCGTCATCGTTCGCACTGCCAAGGAACTGCTTCGTTCGGACGGATCGACCATCCGGTTCGATACCAATTCAGCCGTTCTGCTGAACAAGCAGAATGAACCTATCGGCACCCGTATCTTCGGACCGGTGACTCGCGAGCTTCGGGCCAAGAAGTTCATGAAGATCATTTCGCTGGCGCCCGAGGTGCTGTGATGAAGCAGGATGACACGAAGGTGAAATTCAAGATCAAAAAGGGCGACAAGGTTGTCGTTCTGGCCGGTCGCGACAAGGGCAAGCGCGGTGATGTCCTCAAGGTTCTGCCCAAGGACGAAAGGCTTGTCGTTCAGGGCGTGAATATGGTTAAGCGCCACACCCGTCCAAGTCCGAGCAGTCAAGGGGGAATCGTCGAGAAGGAAGCGACGATTCACGTATCGAACGTCGCGCATATTGATCCGAAGACGGATCAGCCGACGCGCGTTGGATACAAGACCCTCGAGGACGGTCGCAAAGTTCGATTTGCGAAAGTGTCCGGCGAAATGATTGATCGGTGAGGATCATGGCAAGGCTCAAGGACAAATTTCGAAGCGAGATCGTGCCGGATCTGCTCAAGGAGTTCGACTACAAGAACCCCATGGAAGTGCCGCGGCTCGATAAGATCGTGATCAATATGGGCGTTGGCGAAGCTGCCGCCGACAGCAAAAAGATGAACGTCGCGGTATCCGAACTTACAGCGATTTCCGGACAGAAGCCGCTCATCACAAAAGCGAAACGCTCTGTTGCGACGTTCAAGTTGCGCGAGGGTATGCCGATCGGGGCAAAGGTAACTTTGCGCCGTGACCGGATGTACGAATTTCTTGATCGGCTGGTTACGATCGCCCTGCCTCGGCAGCGCGATTTTCGAGGTCTGAGACCGACCAGTTTCGATGGTCGCGGTAACTATTCTCTGGGCATCAGGGAACAGATCGTCTTTCCCGAAATCGACTATGACAAAGTCGACGATGTACGCGGGATGGACATCATCATCGTAACGACGGCGAAGACCGATGCGGAAGCGCGATCGCTTCTGAAGAAGTTCGACTTCCCGTTCGTCAACTGAGTGCCGGAGAGACGTAATGGCCAAGAAATCTGCCGTTGAGCGGAACAAGAAAGTCGAACGAATGGTGAAGCGATATGCTGCCAAACGTAGTCGGCTGAAAGAGATTGCAGAGGACAAAAAGCTGCCACCGGAAGAGCGGTTCGCTGCCAGTTTGAAACTGGCGGAGATGCCACGGAACAGTTCTGCAACGCGCGTGCATAACCGGTGCGAAGTCACGGGTCGGCCAAAGGGCTTTTACAGGCGCTTTCGGGTGAGCCGAATTGCGCTTCGGGAACTTGCATCTGATGGCAAGATACCCGGTATGGTCAAGGCCAGTTGGTAGAGGAGGGCCGGTAGAATGCAGCTCAGCGATCCTTTGGGCGATCTGCTGACCCGAATCCGCAATGGACAACGGGCCGGCAAGACGACCGTAGCAAGCCCTTCATCAAAGCTTCGCAGGAACGTGCTCGAAGTTCTGAAGCGTGAAGGTTTTATTCGTGGGTATTCGGAGACGGCGGAACGGGCAGGCGTCCGTACGCTGACGGTGGAATTGAAGTATCATGACGGTACAGCAGTGATCCGGCGGATTGGCCGCGTTTCCAAGCCAGGCCGACGTGTGTACAAGAAGATCAAGGAACTGCCGAAGGTTTACAACGGCCTAGGCGTTGCTGTCGTATCCACCCCACGGGGTGTCATGTCCGACGCAGAGGCTCGCGCTGCCAATGTTGGCGGCGAGATTCTCTGCGAGGTATTCTAAGGGGGGTGCCGGATGTCGCGAATTGGTAAGCATCCCATTAAGGTCCCGGCAGGTGTCGAAGTAACAATCGACGGCCTGTCTGTATCGGCGAAGGGTAAGCTCGGCATGTTGAGCGTCGATTTGACGGATGACGTGTCGATCAAGAGAGAGGACGATCTGATCGTCGTCGAGCCGCGGGAGTCCTCCAAGAAGGCCAAGACGATGTGGGCGACCAGTAGGTCGCGCATTGCGAATATCGTCACGGGCGTGGATACGGGATTCACGAAGACGCTCGAGATCACCGGCGTCGGTTATCGTGCAGCTGTCCAAGGCAAGGATCTGGTTCTGAACCTCGGCTATAGCCATGAGGTTCGCTATCCGATTCCCGAAGGCATCAAGATTGCCTGTGAGAAGCCGACGTCAGTGGCCATCAGTGGCGCCGATAAGCAGGTTGTTGGTCAGGTTGCCTCGGAAATCCGCGCCAAACGTCCGCCGGAGCCCTTCAAGGGTAAGGGTGTCCGATACGGCAATGAGCGGATTCTCCGCAAAGAAGGCAAGAAGAAGTAGGGGGCCGTTGTCATGCTAAGTTCAAGGGAGTTGGTCCTGCGGCGAAGGATGCGGCAACGCGCCAAGCTTGCACGGAAAAGAAGCGATCGTCCGAGGCTTTCGGTTTTTCGGTCAAACAAGCAGATTTATGCCCAGGTTATCGACGATGTTCATGGCCGCACCGTTGCGGCGGCATCGTCTCTGGATAAGGATTTGCGGGAAGCGCTGACGCGTGGTTCCGACAAGGACGCTGCGACAGCGGTCGGCAAACTCGTTGCCGAACGGGCGACGGCGGCGGGCGTCAAGCAGGTTGTTTTTGACCGAGGCGGTTACATTTATCACGGCCGGGTGAAGGCGCTGGCAGATGCCGCGCGCGACGCCGGTCTGGACTTTTAGGGAGGGCTTGGGCGCATGGCACGCAACCCAAGACAAGACAGAGATTCCCGCGACCGTGATGATGCCGAGCTCATCGAAAAGCTGGTGCACATCAATCGCGTGGCAAAGGTGGTCAAGGGCGGTCGCAGATTTGGTTTCGCTGCTCTGGTTGTCGCCGGTGACGGGCGCGGTCGCGTCGGGTACGGATCGGGCAAGGCCCGGGAAGTACCGGAGGCCATCCGCAAGGCGACCGAACAGGCGAAGCGCAGCATGATTCGCGTCCCGCTGCGCGAGGGCAGGACACTCCACCATGATATGGTGGGGCAGTTTGGTGCCGGAGACGTCGTTCTTCGATCGGCGCCACAGGGCACCGGCGTGATCGCGGGTGGGCCGATGCGTGCGATCTTCGAAGCGCTCGGCGTTCACGATGTCGTTGCGAAATCACTTGGATCGTCTAACCCGCACAACATGATAAAGGCCACTTTCGAGGCGCTTAAAGCGATTGAGGGCCCTCGAATGGTAGCGGCTCGCCGTAGCAAGCGGGTCAGTGAAATCATCGGCAAGCGGGAGCCGCAACCAGGCGGCGATGCTGTTGCTGCGGAGGCGAGCAATGGGTGATAAATCCGTCGGCACCGTGGTGGTGACGCAGACCGGTAGCCCGATTGGCAGGCGCAAGGATCAGCGCGAAACCTTGATCGGTCTCGGCCTCAATAAGTTGCAGAGAACCCGTGAACTGGAAGATACGCCGGCGGTTCGAGGGATGATCGAAAAGGTGAAGCACTTGGTGCGAGTCGAATCCGCTATTTAAGCGGATCGGCGACAGGAGACTGAAAATGGTAAAGTTGAACGAACTCCGGGACAATCCGGGTGCTACTCGTGACCGGATCCGCGTCGGCCGAGGTATCGGTTCCGGCAAGGGCAAGACCGGCGGGCGTGGCGTCAAGGGACAAAAGTCGCGGTCCGGTGTCGCAATGAGCGGCTTCGAAGGCGGCCAGATGCCGATCTACAGGCGTCTGCCGAAACGCGGCTTCAACAATGCGAATTTTTCCCGCCGGTATCCGATCGTTAATCTGGGCTCGATTCAAAAAGCGCTGGATGCAGGTCGACTCGACGCTTCAAAGACCGTGGACGTCGAAGCTCTTCAGGCCGCCGGACTTCTTCGCCCGAAGGAAGTTGCTTTTCGTCTGCTGGCGAAAGGTGAAGTTACAAGCAAGATTACCATTTCGGCGGACGGTGCTTCCAAAGGCGCCATCGAAGCCGTCGAGAAGGCGGGTGGTGCGGTAACTGTCACTGCTGTGTCGAAGAAAATCGATTCAGTTGCCGAGTGACGGTGTCGAACCTGGCAACGGTTGGAATTGGCAAGGCCGGATCGTTCGTGTTCCGGCCTTGCCGCGTTAAGGACTAGAGGTCATCATGGCATCAGCCGCTGAACAGTTGGCGTCCAATTTGAACTTCGGTGCCATTGCAAAGGCAACCGAACTCAAAAAGAGGATATGGTTCACGCTAGGCGTGTTGATCATATACCGCTTCGGGACCTATGTGCCGATACCCGGAATCGATCCGGTCGCTCTGGATCAGCTCTTCAGCGCTCAAGCGGGCGGCATTCTGGGCATGCTCGACATGTTTGCCGGTGGCGCGCTGGGGCGGATGTCGATCTTTGCACTTAATATTATGCCGTATATTTCTGCATCCATTATTATGCAATTGATGACTGCCGTGAACCCGACGCTCGAGCAGCTCAAGAAGGAGGGTGAAAGCGGTCGGAAGAAGATCAACCAGTACACCCGGTACGGGACTGTGGCGCTGGCGACGGTTCAGGCATATGGCCTGGCGGTCGGTATGGAAGGAATGGGGGCCGCAACAGGGGCGTCGGCCGTGATCGATCCCGGATGGTATTTCCGTCTTACGACGGTCATTACCATTGTCGGGGGTACCGTCTTCCTGATGTGGCTGGGTGAGCAGATCACCAGCCGAGGTGTTGGAAACGGCATCTCGCTTATCATCTTTGCCGGGATCGTCGCGGAGTTGCCGAGAGCACTGGTGAGTACGCTGGAGCTTGGCCGTACCGGTGCGCTGTCCACGCTGTTCATAATGTTCATGCTGGTGATGGTTGTGGCTGTTATTACGTTCATTGTGTTCATGGAACGCGCACAGCGACGTCTGATTGTCCAGTATCCGAAGCGGCAGGTTGGCAACCGGATGTTTGGCGGTGAAAGCAGCCATCTGCCGCTGAAACTGAATACTGCAGGCGTCATTCCGCCGATTTTCGCGTCGGCGCTCCTGCTGTTACCGGCGACGCTGATTGGCTTTTCGGGCGCCGATGCGGCCGGCGGCTGGGTCCAGCCGATCGCTGCGTCTCTGGAGCACGGTCAGCCGTTGTTCATAGCCCTGTACATGGCGCTGATCATTTTCTTCTGCTTCTTTTATACGGCCATTGTCTTCAATCCCGAAGAAACCGCGGAGAACCTTCGAAAGTATGGAGGGTTTATCCCCGGGATCCGACCGGGCAAAAATACCGCCGCTTATATCGATTATGTGTTGACGAGACTGACGACGGTTGGAGCGCTGTATCTTGCTTTGGTATGCCTCCTTCCGGAAATTTTGATCTCGCAATATTCGATACCGTTTTATTTTGGAGGAACAAGCCTCTTGATTATCGTCACTGTGACGATGGACACTGTCGCGCAGATTCATTCGCACTTGATGGCGCATCAGTATGAGGGTCTGATCAAGAAGGCGAAGTTACGAGGGAGACGCTAATGAACCTTATCCTTCTGGGCCCACCTGGAGCGGGCAAGGGAACGCAGGCTAAACGGCTCGAAACGGCTTTTGGCTTAAAGCAGTTATCGACCGGCGACATGTTGCGTTCGGCCGTCCGCGAAGGAACCGAGGTTGGCCTGAAGGCCAAGGCGGTTATGGATGCTGGCGAACTGGTTTCTGATGAAATCATGGTCAGGATGATTGCCGATCGAATCGACCAGCCGGATTGTCGCAACGGGTTTATCCTTGACGGTTTTCCGCGGACCGTTGCGCAGGCGGAAAGTCTCGATGCAATGTTGGCCCGCAAAGGGCTGATGTTGGATGCCGTGATTCAAATGGCTGTGGATGATGAAGCCCTCGTGAAACGGGTCATTGGCCGGTTTACCTGCGCTTCCTGCGGCGCGGGCTACAATGATTTCTTCCATCGCCCCAAGGTCGAAGGCGTTTGTGACGTTTGTGGCGGTACGAAGTTCGATCGTCGAGCAGACGATACCGAAGAGACCGTTCGAGCACGGCTTCAGCTCTTTCATGATCAGACGGCACCCATTCTTCCCTATTATCAAGAGCGAGGACTTCTCAAGGCGGTAGATGGCATGGCTTCGATGGACGAGGTGTTCTCGCAGATCGTCGCCTGCCTCCCTCAGGAGAAACTTGCTTAACGTCGGTGACGATATGTAACGATTGCGGGTTGTTATTCATTGACCATAGGGCTCCGAACAGCGTCGCGATTGGTATGGTTGACTCGCCGCAGAGTGCCGCTATACTCCGCCAACTTCTCGGGCCCGGGTGTGGAGGAATGGGCGCCATTAGGCCCCGCCTGCGCCCCCATTCAGGCTGCGAGTGGTCGATATCGATTCCAATAAGACGACAAACCCGGAAGCGCAGGCCATTGATTGCTTCTGTAATCAAGGCAGCGGGGCTTCCGAAGGTGGTCACGAGCATAGGAGAAACGGCGTGGCACGTATTGCTGGCGTCAACATTCCCACCCAAAAACGGGTGGTCGTTGCACTAACTTACATACACGGGATAGGCCGCACAACGGCCGACAAGATCTGCAGCGCTCTGTCTATTCCGAGCGAACGCCGGGTTTCGGAACTGACCGAAGACGAGTTGGTCCGCATTCGCGAGACGATCGACAGCGATCATCGTGTCGAAGGGGACCTTCGGCGGGAAGTGGCGATGAACATCAAGCGGTTGATGGACATGGCCTGCTATCGTGGTTTGCGGCACCGTCGCGGCCTACCCGTTCGCGGGCAGCGGACGCATACCAATGCGCGTACCCGCAAGGGTCCCGCGAAGCCGATCGCCGGTAAGAAGAAGTAAAGTCAGAAGGACGCTCAGGTCATGGCCAAGCCAGCAGCCAGCACCCGTCTTCGTCGACGGGAACGGAAGAACATTACGTCGGGTGTCGCGCATGTAAGCGCCACCTTCAATAATACGATGATCACCATATCCGACGCCCAGGGAAATACCATTTCGTGGTCGTCCGCAGGCGGAATGGGTTTCAAAGGGTCACGGAAGTCGACACCTTATGCCGCCCAGATGGCCGCGGAAGATGCCGGTCGGAAGGCCCAGGAACACGGCATGAAGGTTCTGGATGTCACAGTGAAGGGTCCTGGTTCCGGGCGGGAAAGTGCCTTGCGGGCGCTGCAAGCCGTCGGGTTTCAGGTGACTCAGATCAGGGACGTGACGCCGATCCCGCATAATGGTGTTCGGCCTCGGAAGAAGCGTCGGGTCTAGTCGACGAATACGAACCATCGGCCACCGATCCGAGATATCGCTTCACATCGCCATGGGGCGAGACGGATGGGATCGGACGCCGGCGACGGGATTGCGCCCGTTGTCGGCCTTTTGGCTTTGGGGCGACGATCGTCGTGAATTCCGGTCAGTTGTCGATTTTGCGGGAGTATACCCGGTCGGACGGATACTGCGGTTCACGGGGGTTGGCGCGGCATGTTAGGCGAGATGAGGACGAACGTGGCTTTAGCAAAAAATTGGCAAGAGTTGATCAAGCCGGAGAAACTGGATATCCGCTCCGGTTCCGATCCGCAACGCGTCGCAACTGTCGTCGCTGAGCCGCTTGAGAGGGGATTCGGTCTGACGCTCGGCAATGCGTTGCGCCGCATCCTGTTGTCGTCACTTCAAGGTGCGGCAGTGACGTCGATTCAGATCGATGGCGTTCTTCATGAATTCTCGTCCATCCCTGGCGTTCGTGAGGATGTGACGGATATCGTTTTGAACGTGAAAGCTCTGGCACTGCGAATGCACGCCGAGGGTCCCAAGCGGATTCGGCTGCATGCGGAGGGCCCGGGACCAGTGACGGCTGGCCAGATCATTACCGGCCCAGACATCGAGATTATGGACCCGACCCTTGTCATTTGCAATCTGGATGCCGGTGGCCGGTTGAATATCGAGATGACCGTCAGTTTGGGCAAAGGGTATGTGCAGGCTTCGGAGAACCGGCCAGAAGACGCTCCGATCGGCCTGATTCCGATCGATGCGCTTTACAGCCCCGTGCGCAAGGTCTCTTACAAGGTCGACAACACGCGGGTCGGGCAGAATACGGACTACGACAAGTTGTCTTTGCTGGTGGAAACCAATGGCGCGGTTACGCCGGAAGACAGCGTGGCACTGGCTGCACGGATAATGCAGGACCAGTTGCGGCTGTTCGTCAATTTCGAAGAACCGCAGCACGACCGGCGTGAAGAAAGCCGAGATGAAATTCCGTTCAACAAGAATCTTCTTCGGAAGGTCGATGAACTGGAACTTTCTGTGCGGTCGGCCAATTGCCTGAAAAACGACAACATTGTCTATATCGGCGATCTGGTGCAGAAGACCGAGGCGGAGATGCTTCGGACACCCAATTTTGGTCGGAAGTCATTGAACGAGATCAAGGAAGTGTTGACCGGTATGGGGCTTCACCTGGGAATGGATATTCCGAATTGGCCCCCGGATAACATTGAGGATCTGGCCAAGAAACTGGAAGAGCCTTATTGAGATTGGCAGGTTGGATCTGCTGAGGTCAGTAGGTGAGCAAGGGGCATGTCGCCCCGCCGCCGGCGAGCTTTATCCTCGTAATGGTCGGGTAGGTCATTTGAGACTGATGACCGGAACTTAATTCGAGGAGAGGCGACGGCGCCCGAAATCCGCAATCTGCGGGACGCAGTTGATGTATGGGAGTTGAACGATGAGGCACCGTAACGGCGGCCGGAAACTGAACCGGACGAGTAGTCACCGCAAAGCGATGTTTTCCAACATGGCTGTGGCCTTGCTGAAGCATGAGCAGATCAAGACGACTCTGCCGAAGGCAAAGGATCTGCGTCCATTCGTGGAAAAGCTGATCACCAGCGCCAAACAGGGCGGGCTTCATAAACGTCGGCAGGTTCTTTCGATTCTTCAGGACGAGGTACTGGTCCGGAAACTGTTTGATGGTGATGAAAGTCTGGCCACACGCTATGCGAACCGCCCCGGCGGCTATACGCGGGTTCTGAAAGCGGGATTTCGCTATGGCGATGCAGCGCCAATGGCAGTGATCGAGTTGGTCGATCGCGATATTGACGCAAAGGGCAAAGACAGCGGCCCGACTGGCGACGAAGGCGATGACTCTGACGAGGACGCCGCAGCCTGACCAAGGCTCTGGTATTCGATTTCGGGTGGGGATAGTCCGGATCGCCGGGCTATCCCTTTTCTCGTTCAGCCGTCCTTCCAATTCGTCAGGCTTTCTTGTTTCTTTTGACTGCCGCGGGACTTTATCGGCAGTCCTGGGGGAATGCGATGTCCATCGGCAGGCGCAGAAAGGGCGGGGAAGCTGACCCGACTGAACCCGGGCTGTTTGGCGATTCAGTTCCACGTCCTCTGGCGGATCGGCTTCGGCCGGATCGGCTGGATGATGTTGTTGGCCAGGAGCATTTGCTGAAACCGGAGGGGGCAATCGGCCAGATGGTCTCCGGTCGGGCGGCCAGTTCGATCATATTGTGGGGACCTCCCGGCACAGGAAAAACGACGATTGCGCGTCTGCTTGCCGAAGGGTCTCGGCACGAGTTTGTGGCACTGTCGGCAATTTTCTCCGGCGTCGCAGAACTGCGCAAGGTATTTGAGGCAGCACGCGAACGCCGGCGGGACGGCCGTGCGACACTCTTGTTCGTCGATGAGATCCATCGGTTCAATCGGTCGCAGCAGGATGCGTTTCTGCCGCTGATGGAGGACGGGACCATCGTCTTGGTGGGCGCTACGACGGAGAATCCGTCGTTCGAACTCAATCCGGCGCTGTTGTCCCGCAGTCGCGTGCTTGTTCTGAATCGTCTCGATGCGACCGCGCTCTCGACCCTTATGGCGCGTGCGGAATCGACGGCGGGGCGGCCGCTCCCGGTGACGCCCGATGCGCGGGACGCCATGATTGCGATGGCCGACGGAGACGGACGGTATCTGTTGACGCTTTGCGAAGATGCGTTGCGCTATGAGGGCGAAGCGCCGATGACGCCGGCCGTGCTGGCCGAACGGTTGCAGCGCCGGGCGCCAGTCTATGACAAGGGGCAGGAGGGGCATTTCAACCTCATCTCGGCCCTGCATAAGAGCCTGCGAGGATCCGACGTCGATGCCGCTCTCTACTGGATGGCCCGTATGCTGGCCGGCGGTGAGGATGCACTTTACCTCGCCCGGCGGCTGATCCGATTTGCCGCGGAGGATATAGGTATGGCCGATCCGCAAGCCCTGGTGCAGGCAATGACGGCATGCGATGGCTTTGAGCGTCTGGGCAGTCCGGAAGGTGAACTGTTGATCGCGCAGGCCGTGGTCTATCTGGCGACGGCACCGAAGTCGAACGCGCAATATGCAGCGTTTAAAGCGGCAATGTCGGATGCTCGGGAAACCGGATCGCTTCAGCCGCCTGCTCATATCCTCAATGCACCGACCCGACTGATGAAGGATCTCGGCTACGGCAAAGGATATCAGTACGATCATGATATGCCGGACGGGTTTTCAGGTCAGAACTACTTTCCCGATGGTATGGGGCGTCGCCGATACTATACGCCGCCCGAGCGCGGCTTTGAGCGGGAGATCCTGAAACGACTGGAATATTGGGCCAAGCGCCGCCAGGCGACCGATCCGGAAAGCGGTCAATGACAGAGCGAGGGAACCTTGCGTCAATGCGGGGTCTTCACCACCTTAGACCAGATGACGCCAATCCATTGCCGCGATGCCGGATGGATCGGCAGGAAAGCCGGAGAAAAATGACGATGGCGCGGCCACCAATACACTACAACGGATGTGTTCCTGATCCGGAGGGCCGGTCGTGAGCGGCGTCGTGACCCGTTTGGTCGGAGAAAGCGAGGGCGATGCTCGTCTGGATCGATGGCTGCGTCGACTCTATCCGGGGCTGACGCAGGGGCGTGTCGAGAAAATGCTGCGGACCGGTCAGATCCGGGTCGACGGCCGACGCATCAAGAGTGCGCACCGGCTTTCTCCGGGTGAGACGGTTCGATTGCCGCCGTTGGATGCGGCCGATTCCGCCGCCAGGAGTGCGCCGCGTCGGGACACAGTCAATGACGGGCAGCGAACGGCCGATGCCGACCAGCTCAGGGCGATGACGCTTTACAGGGATGACCACGTCATTGTGCTGAACAAGCCCGCGGGTTTGGCTGTGCAGGGCGGCACTTCGGTTACGCGCAGCGTCGACGGCATGCTGGACGCCCTTACCGAGAAAGGCGAGCGACCACGCCTGGTGCATCGCCTGGATCGGGATACCGCCGGTGTGTTGGTGCTCGCCCGTACGGCGGATGTCGCCCGCAATCTGACGACCGCCTTTCGCGGCCGGTCAGTCCGGAAGATATATTGGGGTCTGGTGCGGGGAATTCCGGAACCGGCCGACGGCGTGATCGATGCGCCGCTTGGCAAATCGGGCGGAAGTCGCGAGAAGATGGAGATCGACGAAGCCGACGGGCGCCGTGCGGTGACGCTTTTCCGAACTCTCGACCGCGCCGGAAAAGTCGTCGCCTGGCTCGCATTGTGGCCACGAACCGGCCGTACCCACCAGATCCGGGCCCATTGCGCGGCGATAGGAACGCCCATTCTTGGCGACGGAAAGTACGGCGGCCGCGAAGCATTTGTCGAGAGCGAGGGAGTGGCCCGGCAGGTGCATCTGCTGGCTCGCCGGATCGTTTTGCCGCATCCGGGCGGACGGGGAGTCCTGGACGTAACGGCACCGATGCCGGAACACATGGTTGCTGCCTTTGACGCGTTCGGTCTCAATCAGCGCGATGCGCGGTCGGACCCATTTCCGGACGAGACCTGACAGCGGCGGCCTTCGGCCGTTATAAGTCTGTATTCGTGGTTATCCGGCCGGCGCGAAAACCGACGATGCACATGCTTGCCGATGTAGTGGGAGATTTGATTGGTGGATGGACGAGAGCGAAGTAATGACATAACCCGACCATTGGTCATTGCCGGCGAGCGCGTGGGTGACCTCATTCCTGGCGACGACGGTGTGACGTTTTTCTCGACCCGTCCGGAGGTCAAGTCGTTGAGCGGCCGGCTCTTTGCATCGGATAAAGACGCCATTGAGGCAATTTCCCGCTGTCTGCGGGAATATCGGCTGTCGGCATGACCGCGAAGGACCAGGGCGTTGCCAACAAAGGGATCTCTGCCGGAGATGCCGACCTGACCGTCCCCTGGGTGGCCATCTTTGATTGCGACGGCACATTGATGGACACGGCCGGTCCGATGGGGCCGGTCCCATTCCCGCCGATACCCGCAATGCTCACCCGCCTTCGGCATGCCGGTTGGCTGTGCGCAATTTGTACTGGCCGGTCCCGCGCCAGCGTCAGTCACCTGATCCGCCGACATGGCCTGGTGCCCGAAATTGTCGCCGTACGGACGCCCGATGATGGCCCGTCGAAGCCGCACCCGGATTCCGTTCTGGACGTGCTTCATCAGATCGGCGGAGCGATTGGTCAAGCGGTCATGATTGGCGATGGCCCTGCCGACATGCTGGCCGCCAGGAATGCCGGCATACCGTTTATTCACGCCGCATGGGATGTCACTGAGCCCGGTCCGGCCGAGCCGCTCGCCGCCGTGGCCGTGGTCAGATCCATCGCCGATCTCGACCGGCATCTGGAAGCCCTCCGTAGTCAGGCGATCGCCAGGGAAAGCGCATGAAACGGCATTATCAATCGGTTTCGGTCGGTCGCGCCGACGCGGGTTATACCATTCTTCTGGATGGCCGGCCGGTCAAGACGCCGGCTCGCGTGACGCTCGCGGTTCCCAACGCGCCGCTTGCCGAAGCAGTGGCGGCCGAGTGGTCCGCCCAGGGCGAGACCATTAAACCGGCTGAAATGCATCTGACAGCGTTCGCGACGACGGCACTCGATAAAGGCAGCGACAGGAAACAATCCGTCGTCCAGACGCTCGCCGGCTACGCAGCTACCGATCTTCTTTGTTATCGCGCGGAGTCGCCAGCAGAACTCGCCCGACGCCAGGAAGAGCGATGGCAGCCGATCCTGGATTGGCTTGCCCTGACTTTCGATGCCCCGTTGACCGTGACGAAGGGAATATTGCCGGTGCCTCAACCGGAGGCGTCGCTTCGGGCCATTCGCGCGGCGCTTGAGCGTCTGGACGGTCTGCATCTGGTGCCCACGGCCACGATCGTCGACCAACTGGGCTCGACCGCGTTGGGGCTTGCGGTCGCTCACCGTCGGATTTCTGCCGAAGAGGCGATTGCGCTTAGTCATATCGACGATGATTATCAAGCCGACCTCTGGGGCTGGGACGCCGAGGCTGCAACTCGACGCCGGGCGGTTGCGGCCGAGGTCGCGGCGGCGGAGACATTCTTGCGTCTGCTGGACGCTTGACCGAGACTGATCGGATCGCCGATTAAGGCGCGCAAAAGCGATGCCGGTGATGGCGTCCCCACCAAGAGCCGGACTACGAAAGGAACCGACCAATGCGGGATATTCTGGAAACGCTCGACGCGATGCGCGCGGCCGCCCGCCAGGGCGGCGGCCAGCGCCGCATCGACGCGCAGCATGGCAAGGGCAAGCTGTCGGCGCGAGAGCGGCTGGAAATCCTGCTCGACGATGGATCATTCGAAGAATGGGATATGTTCGTCGAACACCGATGCACCGATTTCGGTATGGACGAGCAAAAAATTCCCGGCGATGGGGTCATTACCGGCTATGGCACCATCAACGGCCGGCTCGTTTTCGTTTTCTCGCAGGATTTTACCGTATTCGGCGGTTCCCTGAGCGAGGCCCATGCCGAAAAAATCTGCAAGATCATGGATCAGGCGATGAAGGTCGGGGCGCCGGTCATTGGTCTCAACGACAGCGGCGGTGCCCGAATTCAGGAAGGAGTCGCCAGTCTGGGTGGGTATGCCGAAGTATTCCAGCGGAATGTTCTGGCATCCGGCGTCGTCCCGCAGATCTCGATGATCATGGGGCCCTGTGCCGGTGGCGCCGTCTATTCGCCCGCAATGACGGACTTCATCTTCATGGTGAAGGAAAGCTCGTACATGTTCGTGACCGGTCCGGACGTCGTGAAGACTGTCACCCACGAGGTGGTGACCGCCGAGGAACTTGGCGGCGCGGTCACCCATACGGGCCGATCGGGGGTCGCCGATCTTGCTTTCGAAAACGATGTTGAAGCGATTCTCAACCTCAGGCGCTTCATGGGATTCCTGCCGGCTTCCAACCGCGAGACGCCGCCGGTGAAGCCCACGGACGACCCTGTCGATCGTGCCGAACCGGCCCTGGATACGCTGGTGCCGGACAATGCCAACAAGCCTTACGACGTGAAGGAACTGATCGCCAAGGTCGTGGATGATGGAGATTTCTTCGAGCTGCAGCCGGAATTCGCCCGCAACATGATCATCGGTTTCGGGCGTCTCAACGGCCAGACGGTCGGGTTCGTCGCCAATCAGCCTATGGTGCTCGCAGGCTGCCTGGATATCGACAGTTCGAAGAAGGCAGCACGATTCGTCCGCTTTTGCGATGCCTTCAACATTCCGATCGTGACCTTCGTCGATGTGCCCGGCTTTCTGCCAGGCACGAGCCAGGAATTCGGCGGCATCATCAAGCACGGCGCCAAGCTGCTGTTCGCGTTTGCCGAAGCCACCGTGCCCAAGGTGACCGTCATAACGCGCAAGGCCTATGGCGGAGCATACGACGTCATGGCATCGAAGCACCTGCGCGGCGACGTCAACTATGCGTGGCCGACGGCCGAGATCGCGGTCATGGGGCCGAAGGGGGCCGTGGAAATCATTTTCCGGTCTGACGCGGGCAACGCTGAAAAGATTGACCAGCGCACCGAAGAGTATCGAGCAAAATTCGCCAACCCGTTCGTTGCCGGTTCACGGGGTTACATCGACGACATCATCATGCCCCACAATACCCGCCGGCGTCTCTGCCGAGCATTGGCGATGCTTCGCGACAAATCGCTGTCCAATCCCTGGAAGAAGCACGACAACATACCGCTATGAGGGGACTCGCGCCCGCCGGACCGCGCCCACTTGCCGTGTTCGGCTATGCCATCATCCAGTAGGCAAGATTCCAGACAGCGCCAACGATCATGACCAACCAGGTCAGGACCATGCCGAGGCCACGCCCGATTGACTGCCCGTCGGTCTTCCACAGCCCCACCGCATGAGCCACCCGACCTGCGATCAAGGCGATGCCGAGCCCATGCAGCGCGAGCGTCGGGGCGCCGCCAGCTTCGAGAAGCCCGATCAGGATCAGACAGATCGGGATATATTCCGCCGCGTTGCCGTGAATGCGTATCGCGCGTGCCAGTTTGGCGTCCTTGCCGTCGCCGATACCAACCCGAGCTCGGTAGCGTTGCGGGATGACCAGTCCGGCATAGGCCAGGAGCAGGAGTGCGGAAAGTGCGGCATAGAGTGCGGTGACGGTTAACGCCATTGGGTTTGGCCTCGACAAAAAGAAATTCGGGGAGGGACGGGAGCGCAGGTTCGGCCTGACGTTAGCCCGATATGGCTGCAAGAGACATTGTGATCAAGGGGCACGGGTGGACCGCGCCGGGCGCGACCGGCTCTGGCTTGTCGTTTCACACGCTGTACCATCCGCCGCAAGTTTCGCGATTGGATCTGGTTCCTAACATATCTTTTTTCGGGAATGTTTACGGGTTGTTGACGATCCGTCGTGTAGGTCGTTGAGATGCGGAGAGGGAGTTGCCCCATATAGCCTCCGACGATCGCAACCATTTGATCAGGACGGCGCGATGGTGTCGCTTACCGCCGTGGTTCCACGCATCGGACCGATCTTCGTTCCGATGTTCATTGTTTTCGGTGCGCTTGCGGCGCTTGCGTGGGCCGACACGCCAATTCCACGTGAACTCGTCCGCCTCGGACCGGCGCTGGCCATGGCGATGGCGTTTGTTCTCGCCCTCTACTTCAAACTCAGCAATGTGGCCATGATCGTGGCCGTCGTCGTCGCCGGCGTCTTTCTGATCGCAGCAGATCCGGCCCTGCTGCCGCCGACGCTGGGTGATACTGCAGTACGCACGGCCCTGGTCAGCGTGCTCCTCCCGGTCAACCTCGTCCTTCTGACCGTCTTGCCCGATCGCGGACTCCTGACCGTATCGGGCATTATGCGTATGACCTTCGTCCTGTTGCAGGTCGGCGGGGCGATTATTGTCATCATGACGTGGCCCGAGATTGTGGCCGTGGGATCGGTGCTGGCGCCTGGCGGGCTGCCTGCCGGTATACCGGCGACGCCGCTATCGATCGGCGGGCTGGCTGTATTCGGCATGGCCATCGTCATCCTGGCAATCCTCGCCGTTCGGCGGAGCACCCCGCTGGAAGCCGGCACCATGGTAATGGCCGTCGCGATCCTTGCGGCGCTCCATCTTCAGGATCGTCCGGATGCCTCGTCCGTGATGATCGTGGCGGCCGGTGCGGCGTTGGCCGTTACCCTGCTTCAGAACGGTTACCGGCTGGCATTCGTCGATGAACTGACGAATCTTCCGGGACGGCGTGCCCTGGAAATGGAGATGAGCCGACTTGGCGGTCGATATGTCGTCGCCATGCTGGACATCGACCATTTCAAGTCGTTCAACGACACCTATGGGCACGATATCGGCGACGAAGCTCTGCGCATGGTCGCATCGCATATTCGACTTGTCGGTGGCGGGGGAAAGCCGTTCCGGTATGGGGGGGAGGAGTTTACCGTCGTCTTCCCGGGTATGAATACCGACGAGGCGGCGGAATGGCTGGAAGACCTTCGTGCCGACATCGAAGGAACGCCCTTCCGCGTTCGCGATACAGGGGCTCGCGCCAAGGACGGCGGATCGGGGAAGCGACGCCGAGGACGCTCCCGGCGAACCAAATCGCTGACGATCACCATCAGCATTGGTCTGGCCGCCCGCAACGATAAGCACAAGACGCCGGAACATGTCATTAAGGCGGCCGACAAGGCACTGTATCGCGCCAAGGAGAAAGGCCGGAATCAGATATCGAAATAGTCGCTGGTACCGAATCGGGGGAGCGGAGCCGCACGGCGCGGCCGCCCCCTCTCATGCGGCGCATTCGACCGGATCGTCGGACTAGGCTGCCCGGCTTGAGGCGGCCGAGTTCGGCGAATCAGCATTAGCGGGTTTGATCGTACGGACGGCCTCAACCGAACCCACGCGCGGCGCTGACGTTGCTGCAATGTCGGAGGGCTGCGCACGGTATTGCTGAAGACTTGCCAGCAGGTTGTCGCGATCAAGGCCAATATCGGCGAGCATGCGGTCGTCAAAGCGCTTCAGCTGAGAATAGGCGCGGGAAACGTCGCCCTGCTCGTTCCAAAGTCGGACCAGGGACCGGAGAGCATTGGCGATGGGGGCCGTGATCTGACCAACTGCGGCGGCAATGGCCTGGGCCTGCGCGCGGCGCCCATTCAGTTCGGCAGTAACCGTATCGGATATCGCGAAGCGCGCTGTCGAGGTCGCGGGTTGAATGGAAGATGTCGTCGTCATAATACGTAATTCCGTGGTTGCCGGATCTGGAACCGGACCGGGGCAATAGCAGCCACGGGTTACCGATTCGGCACCGGCTGGCGCTTGTGCGCCTCTCTGCCCGGTGCTTATCCGTTGGTGTTCCGTCCTCAAGTTGTATAGGCAACATGGTCCGATAAGTGACTGGTGGCCACCCGCGTTTTTGCAGCGCAGTATTGCGGCAAGTCGATGGCTGGCATAACCAGCCATGCGGTGCGCGCTCGTCTCCGAAGACGCGACGCAAAAATCAGGTTTTGCGAGAGCGCAAACTGACCGGCCGCCGGGCGGCGATCTGCGGTAGCATCACGCCAACGACGACGAGGAGGGCGCCCATACCCTGCGCCAGGGTGAGGCCTTCGCCGAGGATGGCAAAGGCGATGGCGATGGCGAAAAAGGGTTCGGAGTTCGCCAACAGGGTCGCCCGGAGCGTGTCCAGGAGCAGCAATCCGGTGAAGAAGGCGAGAATGCCGGCCAGGAACAGCAGCCCGCTCGCCGCCAGGCCGACCCATCCGACGATCCCGTGCGGCAAGGCCGGCGCCGAGACGAAAACGGCATGGGCCGTCATGATGATCGCCGCAACGGAAAGCGAGAGGGCATTGATCACGATCGGGCCACTTCGGCGGCCGATGGCCCCGCCATAGACGATATAGGCAGCCGTGCCCACGGCGGCCAGAAAGGCGAGGGAAAGCCCCCGGCCATCGGGGATTTGAGGTGATGCGCCGGTTGCCACGGCGACGCCGGAAAAAGCGACGATGACGGCAGCCCATTTCGCGCGTGTCAACGGCACGCCGTCGGAAACGCGAACGATCAGGGCGGCGATGACCGGAAATGTGAAGAAGACCAGAACGGCAACCGGTACGCTGACATACTGGACAGAACTGAGATAGGCGAGGGTCTGTACGACATAGCAGGCGCCGATAACGATGCCCCCGACCAACAGCCGCCGGTCACCGGGGACGCGTTCGCCGCGCAGGAGCATGATCGCCACGAAGCCGACGCCGGATACCAGAAATCGGGCCAGAGAGACTGTGGCCGCATCGCTTCCATGAGCATAGGCGAGCCGCGCCAGAGTCGGCGTCGCGGCCAGGCAGAGCGATGCCAGAAGCACGAGCGCGATGCCCAATCCGACCTTTGCTGCCGGAGCCCCGTTTCGCTGCCGAGCCGCATCGGCTTCGCTTGCATGTCTCAATGCCATCGCCGGGTCCTTCTTCGTCTTCTGGCTGATATTCCCCCGGGAAGGCGGGCTGGGGGAAGGCAAGTCCATGCATCCGGAGAACCGGTGCAGGGGTGGATCGATTCAAAGGGATACTGCGAAAGGGAATGTCACCGCGCGGTACTGGACGTAGCCGGGCGGTGCTGCCATAGTCGCGGCACTGGTCGATGGGCGGCCAGGTCTCCGGCAGTGTATCCTCACTGTGCAACGAATTGTTCTATCAGGTCATGGCGTTCGATATATACGAATGGAGCATGCGCGCCTATCTCCGCTACAAGACGATGCGGCGTGGCGAGTTTGTCGGCAAAGACGATAGCGGCAACGACTACTTCGTCGACCGCAGGACCAAGGGCACGCGACGCGAGAAGCGTTGGGTCGTGTTCAATGGCGGTGAGTCGGAAGCCAGCCGCGTTCCAGCGGGATGGCACGGATGGCTGCACCACCAAACCGACACACTGCCGTCGGCCGACAAGCCGTTCCACAAGCCGTGGGTGAAGGAGCACGTACCGAATCTGACCGGATCGGTACAGGCATATCACCCGCCGGGCTCGTCGCTTCGCGCCGAGCGCCGTGACAAGGCGACGGGAGACTACGAGCCATGGGTCCCGAAGTGATCGACATGCCGCGGCCGGTCCTGCCGGCCAGCGATCGGCGTCGATGAAGGGGACCGGTGCGGGGTCGGCGGGAGAAGGCCTGGTATGAGCCGCAATGTCATTGAAACCGTCATGGGGGGTGTCGTGCTCCTGGTGGCGGCCTTTTTCCTCGTCTTTGCCTACACCAGCGCCAATCTCGGTTCAGTGAACGGCTATGACGTTACTGCGCGCTTCGCGAATGCCGATGGTTTGAGCGTCGGCACAGATGTCCGCATCAGTGGCGTCCGCGTCGGTTCGGTCGTGGAGCATCGGCTCGATCCTGAAACCTTCATGGCAGAAGTGCGCCTGTCGATCGATCCCACGATCGAGCTTCCTGCGGACACCGTCGCCGTCATTGCGAGCGAGGGGCTGCTCGGTGGCCGTTACATGCGGCTGGATGTTGGCGGCGATCCCGAAACCATACCGGCGGACGGGCGAATCATCTACACGCAGTCGACGCCGGGGTTGGAGCAATTGATTGGCCAAGCCATTTATGGCCTCCAGAGTGGCGGCGATTCGGGAAATGCGACAGGCGCAGGCGAATCCGGCACATCGGTGCCATCGGATGACCACGATGGGAACGAATCCTTCCCCAGCATGTTCGCTGATTGACGATGAAACTGACCCAAGGGCTGATTCGGGGACTGACGATCGTCGGGCGGTGGAATGAGTGGGCAATACGGAAGGACTATGAATGAAATCCCTGATACTGGCATTCGGACTTTCCGCGATTCTTGCGGCGCCGGTCTCGGCGATTGCCCAGGGCAACGCCCCCGACATTAACAACGAATACGCCGTGCTTCAGGCGCTCGATAAGATCAGCGCCCGCGTTTCCCGTATCGTCACGCGGGTTGGCGAGCCGGCGACGTTCGGGTCTCTTACGATCCATGCCCGCGCCTGCAGGACACGGCCTCCGGAAGAAACGCCCGAGAACGCGGCGTTCCTGCAGATCGTCGACAACCCGCCAGAGGAGGAAGAGGCCCTTGTCTTCTCCGGCTGGATGTATTCCTCGTCGCCCGCGGTTTCGGCCCTCGACCATCCCGTATTTGACGTCTGGGTCGTTGCTTGCGCCGACGAGCCGCCGCTCGAAGACGAAGATTTTGGCGACACGGAACGCGGAACGGTTTCACTACCGAACTCGCCACCGCTGCCCCAGCAGCCGCCGGAGCAGACGCCCGACCGTCCGGAGCAGTAATGGAGTGGATGCCGGTCAATCCGATGGGGTGCCAGGGCTCGCAGCAATACCGGGGCGCGGCAGCGTCCCGGCCGATGGCCAGACGCCGGGGCAGTCAAGGCACTCGGTGAGCAGCGCCCGGTAATCAGCGCGGGGCATCTCCCGAGCACCGAACTGGCAAAGATGTTCTGTCACGAACTGGGCGTCAAATAGCCGAAAGCCGCCGGCGCGCAGGGTTTCGACCAGCCGAACGAGACACATCTTGCTCGCATTGGTCCTGCGAGCGAACATGCTTTCCCCGAAGAAAGCAGCGCCAAGCTTGATCCCATAGATGCCACCGACCAGCTCGGGACGGTCACGGCCATGCTGCCAACACTCGATGCTGTGCGCATGGCCCTGCACATGAAGCTCATGGTACAGATTGCGAATGGGTCGGTTGATCCAGGTCGAGCGCCTGCCGGGCGCCGGTGCGGCGCACCCTGCCATCACGGCGTCGAAGGCGAGGTCTATTGTAAAGGTCAATGTGGTCTTGCGAAGAGCCTTTGCCAGCGACCTTGGCACGTGGAAGCCGTCGTCCAGAGGGATGACGCCGCGGATATCCGGGTCGATCCACATCAGTTCAGGGTCGTCCGCGCTTTCGGCCATGGGAAACAATCCCACGGAATATGCCTTCAGGATCAGTGAGGGTGTGATGACAGGCCCGGTGCGTGCCTCGGCGCCGGAAGCGTCATATTCCGGCGGACCTTCGTCTGCCGCGTTGTCGCTCACGTCGGATCCTCGTTTCCGTTGCGGCTGGGGCTGGTCGGACGGTATTGCCGCTCCAGCCCGTCAGCCCGCCTGCTTATGACTTGTGAGTCATGACTTGCGATCGGCCAGAACTCTTTCAAGCCAATGGATGTTGTAATCGCCGCGTATGAATTCCGGTTCCCTCACCAGGCGATGATGCAGCGGCAGCGTTGTGTCGACACCCTCGACAACGAACTCCTCAAGAGCCCGCTTGAGCCTCATGAGGCACTCGTCGCGGTTGGCGCCATGGACAATGAGCTTCGCCAGAAGGCTGTCATAGTGCGGCGGAATCTTGTATCCGGCATAGATGGGACTGTCGATACGAACGCCCAGGCCGCCCGGCACATGGAGATTGGTGATCGTTCCCGGACATGGAGCGAATGTCTCCGAGTTCTCGGCGTTCACCCGGCATTCGATGGAATGGCCCTGAAACACGATATCCTCCTGACGGAAGGATAACGGCAGTCCGGCCGCGACGCGAATTTGCTCGCGCACCAGATCCACGCCCGTGATCATTTCCGTGATCGGATGCTCGACCTGGAGGCGCGTATTCATCTCGATGAAATAGAAATTGCCGTCCTCGTAAAGGAATTCCATCGTCCCGACGCCGCGATAGCCAAGTTCGCGTGCCGTCTTGGCCGCGAGATTGCCGATGTATTCGCGCTCATCCGCCGAAAGGCTCGGCGAAGGGGCTTCTTCAATGACCTTCTGGTGACGGCGCTGAACCGAACAGTCGCGCTCGCCCAGGTGGACGCAGTTGCCGTGCTGGTCGGCGATGATCTGAACTTCGATGTGACGCGGCTTTTCGAGATACTTCTCCATGTATACAGCGTCGTCCCCGAACGCCGATCGTGCCTCGGATCGTGCTTCGTCGAAGGCGTCCTTAAGATCGTCCGGCCCGCGGGAAACCCGCATACCGCGCCCGCCGCCGCCCGATGCGGCTTTGATCAGCACGGGGTAGCCGACAGTGTCGGCCAGTGACTGCGCATCCTCGAAGTCGGTGATCGCGCCTTCCGAGCCCGGAACGACCGGTAGGCCTGCCGCCGTCACCGCGGATTTCGCGGAGATCTTGTCGCCCATGATACGAATGTGTTCAGCTGTCGGTCCGATGAAGGCGAACCCGTGCTCCTCGACCATCTGGGCAAACGACGCGTTCTCGGCCAGGAAGCCGATGCCGGGATGAATGGCGTCGGCGCCGGTAATAGCGGCGGCCGACAGTATCGCCGGCACGTTGAGATAGCTCTCTCTTGCCGATGGCGGTCCGATGCAGACACTTTCGTCGGCGAACCGCACGGCCATACCGTTGGCGTCGGCCGTGGAATGGACGACCACGGTCGATATGCCCATCTCGCGGCAGGCCCGATGGATCCGCAACGCGATCTCGCCGCGGTTCGCGATCAGGATCTTTTCAAACATCGATATCTCCGATCCGTGCCGCCGTCACTCGATTGCCAGTAACGGTTCACCGAACTCCACAGGTTGCGCATCGCTAACGAAAATTTCACGGACCGTTCCGGCCTTCGGTGCGCGGATCGGATTCATAACCTTCATCGCTTCCACGATCAGAACGGTCTGTCCGGCCTTGACGGCGTCACCGACCGAAACGAACGGCTTGGCTCCCGGTTCCGATGCCAGATAGGCGGTTCCCACGATCGGCGACGTAACCGCGCCAGCTGGCGGGCCGGCGGGCGTTTCTGCCTTCGGCGGTTCCGCGGGAGCGGCCGCCAGTTCCGGGACAGCGGGCGTGGCCTGAATCTGTACGTGCCGAGCCACACGAATGCGACTCTCACCCTCGGCGTACTCAATTTCGGTCAGGCCGCTTTCTTTCAGGATTTCCGCGAGGGTGCGGATCATGTCCCCGTCGATATTGAATTGCGTCATATTTCTCACTCTTTTTCCGCGATCAACCGAGCCACTGCATCGAGCGCCAGCAAGTATCCCTGGCTGCCGAACCCGCAGATCATACCGGTCGCCGCCAGGCTTATGTAGGAGTGGTGCCGGAACGATTCACGGCTGTGTATGTTAGTCATGTGAACTTCCACGACGGGAAGGTCGCACGCCCGCAACGCGTCGAGGATTGCAATCGAAGTATGCGAATAGGCACCCGCGTTGATAATAATGCCGTCATGGTTCGATCTTGCTTCATGGGTCCAGCTGACGATCTCACCTTCGTGGTTCGTCTGGCGGAAATCGCATTCCAACCCCAATGTGGCACTACGCTCTGCGCAGGCCGCCTCGATATCCCCAAGCGTTTCTGTGCCGTAGATGTCGGGCTGGCGTACGCCGAGCAGATTGAGATTGGGACCATTGACGATCATGATTGTCGCGGCATTCGGCATTGCCGTTATTCCTATCCGGCCAAGCTCCGAGGCAGCCCGCATTCCTGCAGACGCTACGCCGAAGTGGGGCGGCCCCGAACTGGATCACACGAAGTTGGATCGCACGACGTTCTATCATGCGAATTCCCGCGGGTTATACCATGTCTGTACTCCCTCGCAATGGCCCCTCGATGTCAGGAGATATCAGGCTAATGCTAATAGTTGTTTAATGGAAGTCTATTCAATCTATAAGGGTATCCGCGATACTCCGTTTCGTCAGCACAGGTTGGCGGAAGGCGACCATTGGGCTAAACTCTCACCGTACAACGCTGGTATCGGCGCCGCGCGGGCGGCGTCCCGCACCGACAGCGCAGGTGCTCTTTCGTATCCTGCCTTCCCTCGAAAACCGGAAGCCCGATGAAATTATTTACGTACTTCAGATCTTCAGCCGCTTTCAGGGTTCGTATCGCGCTGCTGCTCAAGAATGTCGAACACGAAGCCGTGTACGTCCATCTTCGAAAGGGCGAACAAAAAGCGCCGTCCTATGCGGCGCTGAACCCCCAGAAATTCGTGCCGTCCCTGATCGACGGCCCCGAGGTCCTGAACCAGTCGATGGCCATCATCGAATACCTCGAAGAAAAGTATCCGGATCCGCCCTTACTGCCAAAGGATACGCTCGCCCGGGCGCGGATACGCTCCATTGCCAGCACCATCGCCTGCGACATTCACCCTCTCAACAACCTGAGGGTGCTGGAATATTTGAAGGACGAAGCCGGCCTGCCGCAGGAAAAGATCGACGCGTGGTACCGTCACTGGATTGATGAAGGCTTCTCGGCATTGGAAGCAATTCTCTCGAAGTCGGATGAAACGGGCACCTTTTGTCATGGCGGTCACCCCACCGTTGCCGATATTTGCCTGGTCCCTCAGGTCTATAATGCCCGACGCATGAATATCGATCTGACGGCATATCCGACCATCACCGCAATCAACGACACTTGCATGGGATTGCCGGCTTTTGCTTCCGCGGCACCGGACGCCCAGCCGGATGCCGATTCCTGAGTCCCGCGGCTCAGGACTGGATCAAGGGTGACAGGGGCTCCGACTTTCGTCGGCACCCCTGACCCTCCCCCAGGCTTTTCTGGCAATCCTTCTGCGGCCTGCGGCCGATTATTGCTGGCACTCAAGACAAAACGCGAATGCGGCGGAACGGACCACCGTCCGCCCCGCCGCATCAGACCCGCATCCGGGATTACAGATCGGCGCGCCGTCGGCGGCGCCGGTTGATCAGCCTCTTGCCGCCCACCAGCCGCGACGCGGCTTTTTGGCATCGCCCTGATCAGAGTGCCCCCGATCAGAGTGCCCCTGACCAGACTCACTTTGACCAGAACCACTCTGTGCTGCTTCGGATTTGGCCTCGCCATCAGACGCTGCCGGGGTGTCCGCATTGGCAGCTTTGCCTGCGCGGGACCGGCTGCGCCCGGGGGCTTTTGCTGCCGATGGCTTCGGTTCGCCTGCGTCGTCGTCCTTCGTTGCAGTCGAGCCCGTCTTTTTCGACGCTGCAGCGCGCTTGGTGGTACCGGTTGAAGCGGTTTTCCCGGTGGCCTTGGCACTGGCCGTGCCGCTCTTGCTGCGTGTCGTCGCCTTCTTTGCGGGCGCTTTGGTCGCTTTCTCCTGTCCATCGGCCTCGGCGGCTGAAGCTGCCGAGGCCGGGCCGTCAGATGCGCCAGCGTCGTCTCCCGAACCGGATGCAGCAGCGGCTTTGGTGGATTTTCTCGGTGCCCTGCTACGCTTCGGTTCGGCCGGTGCCTCGGTATCGGTCGTCGTCGCCGCCTTGCGGCTTCTTGACTTCCTCGCCGTCGTCTCTCCGGTCTTGGTTTCGCCCGTCTTTTCCTCCGGCGTCTTTGCTGCAGCCCGCTTTCTGGGCGCCCGAGGCTTGGCTTTGGGTTTTGCCGGAGCCTCCTCGGGTTGCGTCCCGGTCTGCAGGTCCGCCGGCGCAGTGTCCGAGGAACCCTCGGCCGGTTCGGTCACAGCACCGCTGATGGCGGTAGCTGATTCCGGGGAGCCTGAGGCGGATTCCGCCGCTGCTTCGTCGACCTGTGGCTCTGACGGTTCGGGTGTCCGATCCTGCCGCTGGAGGGTCTCAGTCTCCTCGGAGGCCGGCTTCAGCGGCTCAACTGGGATCTCCGCAGCCGTGACGCCGTCGCCATCGTGGAGATCAGCGTCGCGATCGCCGCTGGCGAACTCTGCAGATGCCGCCACATCGTCGTCTTCCTCCTCGACGCCGTCCTCGTCACGCCGCCGGCCGGACCGCCGCCGCCCGCCGCGTTTGCCGCGCCGTCGCCGCCTGCGCTGACGTTCCTCTTCGGTTTCATCTTCATAGGCCCCACTGGACGAGGGGAAGACTTCACCGATCTCGTCATCGTCGGCGTTCTCGTCGACGGGCAGAACATTCTCGGCGTCATCGAGAGTGCTGATGTCAGACCGGTGCTCTTCCGCCCGATAGGATTCGGCCGGAGTAGCAGTCGGAACATCGTCACGGGCAACCGAGGTGCTGGCTGCCGCCTCCGCCGCCGCTCGGCGACGCGCCCACCAGCCGCCGGGTGGCCGCTGTCTCTCGCCGCCGACCGGCTTGTCGTCGTCTTTGCGATCGGCTGCCGGGGCCCGAGTGTCCACGGCGTCGGCGCCCATCCGGGCTTCCTGGGCAGGACGCGGGGGCTCGGTCGGGTGAGGGATCGGCGCCTGGACAGGCGCTGCGGCGATGTCGTCCGCGGTCGGGCCGGACGTTGCGTCCTCTGCTCGCTCCTCCTGCCGTTCCTCGGTGTTTTCCTCCGGTCGATCATCACGCCGCCGCCGGCGAGAGCGTGAGCGGCGTTTGCGCTTCGAGCGACCCTCGGCACCGGATTCGTCGCCGTTCTGGCCGTCGGACGGTCTGGCGCTTTCGGTGTCATCGGACTCTTCAGCCGCATCCGGGGCCAGGATCGGGGCCGGGGCGGACGCGCCAACCGGGACGATGTCCTCGCCGTCGAGTTCTTCGTCCACCAGCTCCTCGTCCGCCTGTGCCGCCTGCTTTTCGATCAGTCGTTGTTCGGCGGCGGCGGCGGCGGCGCGGGCTTCGGCGGCGGCGATTTCCTCAGCCGATCGTGCCTGGACCTGATCAATCCGGTGTTCGGGCGGTATGAGGGTGTCGTCGCGCGCCAGAATGACCGAAAAGGCGTAACGTTGTTCGATTTCGGTCAGTGCCGCACGCTTGTCGTTCAGGACGAAAAGCACGACGTCCGTCGCGGCCGAAACCCGGACCACGGCCGATCGGCTTCGGATGCCTTCTTCCTCGATCGCCCGCAGCAGATGCAGCGCGGAGCTGCTGAGCGACCGCGTGAGACCGGTACCGTTGCAGCGCGGGCAGGGTTCGAAATGGGTCTCGGTCAGACTGGGGCGCAGCCGCTGGCGCGACAGCTCCAGCAAGCCGAAAGCGCTGATCCGGCCGAGCTGAATTCGGGCCCGGTCCTGTCGCATCGCTTCTTTCAGGCGCCGTTCGACCGCCGCATTGTGCCGATCGTCTTCCATGTCGATGAAATCGATGACAATCAGGCCGGCCAGATCGCGGAGCCGGAGTTGTCTGGCGATTTCATCGGCTGCTTCGAGATTCGTCTTGTAGGCCGTTTCCTCGATATTGCGCTCACGCGTCGACCGGCCGGAGTTGACGTCGATCGCGACCAACGCTTCGGTCGGGTTGATGACGACATAGCCGCCCGATTTCAACGCGACGGTCGGGCTGTGCATGGCGTCGATCTGGCTTTCGACTGCATAGCGCTGAAAGAGCGGTATATGCCCATCCCGGTACGGCTTGACCCGCCGGGCATGGCTGGGCATCAGCATCTTCATGAAATCCTTGGCCGTGCGATAGCCTTCCTCGCCAGCGACCTGGATGTCGTCGATGTCTTTGGTATAGAGGTCGCGTTCGGCCCGTTTTATGAGGTTCGCTTCTTCGTAAATCAGCGTCGGCGCCGTGCTTTGCAGCGTGGTTTCGCGGATGTTGTCCCAAAGCCGCAGAAGATAGTCGAGATCGCGCTTGATCTCGGCCTTGGTGCGTTCCAGGCCGGCCGTGCGCAGGATGACGGCCATGCCCTCCGGGATCATCAGATCATCAAGGATGCTTTTGAGGCGCTTGCGGTCCTTTGGCGAAACGATCTTTCGGCTGATGCCGCCGCCGCGCGGCGTGTTCGGCATCAGGACACAGTAACGGCCCGCCAGAGACAGATAGGTCGTGAGCGCGGCACCCTTGTTGCCGCGCTCCTCTTTCGTGACCTGAACCAGAAGAATCTGACGCCGTTTGATGACTTCCTGGATCTTGTAGCTGCGCTTCGGACGGACGGGTCCGGTCTGCGCGGCTTCGTCGATGTCGTCGCCGCCGACAGTTTCGATATCCTCGTCGTCGTCATCGTTGTCGCCGCCGTTCTGCTGCGACTTCTGAGCCGATCTTGAGCCGCGCCGGCCGTCGTCCTCGTCTCGGGGATCGCCAAACGGATCATCCTGATCGATCGCGTTGCCTTGGGCCGCGGCCTGGCGCGCCGCTTTGCCGGCCTCGGCGGCAGCCTTCGATTCTTCTTCGATCAAGGCTTCGCGGTCGGCGACGGGAATTCGATAATAGTCCGGATGAATTTCGGAGAAGGCCAGGAAGCCGTGCCGGTTTCCGCCGTACTCGACAAAGGCTGACTGAAGGCTGGGCTCAACCCGCGTTACTTTTGCAAGGTAGATATTGCCCTTCAGTTGCTTCTTGCTTGATGTCTCAAAGTCGAATTCGTCGAGCTTATTACCGTCAAGTACGACGACGCGGGTCTCCTCGGGATGAGACGCGTCTATAAGCATTCTCTTAGTCATGAACGATCCTTACGACGCAACCGCCGACAGCCGTGCGACACGACGGAGCCGACAACGCGTCATTGGCTTAGGGGGGTATGCGGATCGGCAGGCCGAACTCGGAACGGCGCTGTGACAGCAAGCCAGGACCGATACCAGCCGTCTCCGGACATGGCGCCGCCCATAAACAGGAAGCGTCAGGTCAACCCCGGTTACACCGTTACCTTTCACATGTGTGCCGTCGCCTGTCGGCGGACGGACTTGCCCCAGCCCTTTGATCCGGCCAATCGGCCGTAACGAAGTCGATCGCGTCGGGGTGATGGAAGCCCCGGTCGAAATCATCGGCAGGCACACGGTGATCCTGGAAGAAAGGACGCTACCGCTGCATTCTGCGGCGATTTTGTCCGTAACTCTGGATCCCAGGGCAATCTCCGGTACAGAATACCGAAACGCCAACCGGAGGCCGGCACACATACTATGTCGCAAAGTGACAATAGACGTTGAGTGCCGGTTCCACAATGTCCGAATTCACTGAAAACAAAGTCGATTCGGGTTCAGCCGAACGCCGGGCGCCGTGCCGGAACGCTGTGATCGCTCGATAGTGTGGCGCGCCACACTATCGGGGCGCTGGCGGTGCGGCGAATCGCCTGAAGCCGGCAGCGATCGCCATCGCGATCCCGGCGAGCGGCGAATGACTTGTGTTCATATTGTCGCCTATGGATCAAGCGTTACATTACCTTTTCGATTGAAGGTACTGATTTTCTTCTATAATAAGGGAGGTATATCCAATGGCGAGGTAGCATGGGCAGGCCAGGATTGCTGATAACACTCTTGGTAGCGGTCCTGTCGGGACTCGCTGCCTTGCCGCCGGTGTCGGCGCTTGGCCAGTCGGCAAACGCGACTGGTTCGGGGGCAGCTGCGGTCGTGACGGCTCAGCGGATGGGTGATCACGGCGACCGGACCCGTTTTGTCCTCGAAATGAGTCGCGAGCGGGCGTTCTCGATCCTCACGCTCAGCGATCCCGATCGAGTTATTCTGGATTTTCCCGCAACCGACTGGCGCGCCGCCTCCGAGGGGCCGGGTATCGGTCTCGTTGGCCGGTTCGAGGTGGGGCGCTCGCCGGACGGCGCACGCCGCGTTCTTCTGACGATGACAGAACCGGTTGCCATTTCGGACGCCTTTTTCATCCCCGCCCGCGACGAGGGTCCAGCACGTTTCGTGCTCGATCTCGTCGAGAAACCGGCGGAGACCGGCGCCTGGACGGCCGACGGAGGAGAAGCCGACGGGACACGGCACGGCAGTTCGCCGGCCGCCGATGCGGCGTCGGAAACCGCTTCATCGCCCCGTACTCCGCCGCGCGCTCCTCCGGATATTCCCGAGTTTCCGATCCCGGATCGTCGTCCCGACGTTGACGGGGCAGGGGCAGGGGCAGATGGCGCGACGGACGGCAATCGGTCCGGCGGTACCGTCGCCGTTTTCGAGTCGTCGGACGGTAGCGCTACGACCGCGCCACGCCGCCGCATCGCAGCCGTAGCGCCGGTATCACGGCAGGTAGCTGCGGATATGCCTGATCTCGGTGGACTGCCGCTGCCGCCGATTCGACCTGCCGTGATGTCGACGGCTGACGGGGGGGGGCCGGAGGGTGAGGGTCGGAGCGTTGGGCAATCCGGACCGGTCGCAGTGGACGGCGTTCCATTCGATGTTCCGATGCCGCCGATACGGCCCAATCGACCGGCCGTGCGCACAGTCGTGATCGACGCCGGGCATGGCGGTATCGACCCCGGGGCAGTCGGCGTTTCCGGCACTATGGAGAAAACGATTGTTCTCAGGGCGGCACGAATGCTGCGCGAGGCGCTTCTGGACCGGGGGGGCTACAGGGTCGTCCTGACCCGTGACGGTGACGAGACCCTGCGGCTGCGCGACCGGGTCCGGATCGCCCGTCAGGCTGACGGCGACCTGTTTCTCTCGCTTCACGCCGACAGCATGGAGAACCAGAACGTTCGTGGCGCGTCGGTCTACACCTTGTCCGAGGTTGCTTCCGACCGGGAAGCCGAAATGCTTGCCGCCCGGGAAAACCGCGCGGATGCCCTTGCCGGCGTGGTGCTCGATCCAACCGACGATATGGTCGCGTCGATTCTCATCGACCTGGCCCAGCGTGACACCAAGAATCAATCCCGCCTGATCGCGGATCATCTGGTGACGGCGCTGGGCGGCGTGACGCGCATGCTGTCGAATTCTCACCGACAGGCCGGTTTCGCGGTACTGACGGCGCCGGATGTCCCCTCCGCCCTGGTGGAGCTGGGCTATCTGTCGAATGTGGAGGACGAGCGCCAGTTGAGTGACACGGCCCATCTGGAGGCCATGATTGAAACCATCGCCGGCGCAGTGGATGACTATTTCAGGGCCCCCAATCTGGCGGGACTGGCCCGGCGCTAGATTGAACGGGTGCTGGATGGGCCTCAGCGCATCCGCTGGTTCGACACGGCACAGGGTGCTGTGACATCGGGGCACTCATGGCACTCATACTTCCCTGACGACTTGACCGCGCGCAATCGGCAGGGCACTTCGGGGTCAGGTCTTCAGCGACTGGTGCTTCCGCTGGTCATGAACGGGTCACAATCGCGCGCTACCCAGTCCGGATGTATGATGCGAATCGGTCCGGTCCGACTCTGTCTGATGCAGGCGGTATGGGGTGGAACGGCTTTGGTTCGGGAGGCTTGCAGGTCTGGCCGGGAGTGATCGGACGGTAGTTACATAGTCGGAACGGTGGATAGAACGGCATGCGCATTCTGGGTTGGTTTATATCTTCACTACTGATCGTCACCGTCGTCGGCGGTGCCGCCGCCTATGGGGCGCTTAGCCATTTCAGCTTGAGGTTGCCTGACTATCGGCAGCTCGCCGACTACGAGCCGCCGGTAACAACCCGCTTTCATGCCAGTGACGGCCGGCTGCTGGATGAATTCGCGATCGAGAATCGCCTTTTCGTGCCGATCAATGTCATTCCCGAGCGCGTGCGCCAGGCATTTATTGCCGCGGAAGATCAGAATTTCTACGGCCACAGCGGCATCGATCCGACCAGCCTGGTCCGGGCCGTCGTCACCAACATCCGGAACATTGGCAGCGGCCAGCGCCCGGAGGGAGCGTCCACGATCACGCAGCAGGTGGCGAAGAACTTTCTGCTGACATCGGACGTTACCCTTGATCGCAAGATACGCGAGGCACTGATTGCTTTGCGCATGGAGCGGACGTTCTCCAAGGACCAGATCCTCGAACTCTATCTGAATCAGATTTATCTGGGCCGCGGCGCCTATGGTGTGGCTGCGGCATCACTTGCGTATTTCAACCGCTCGCTCTCGGAACTGAATCTGGAAGAAATCGCCTATCTGGCAGCCCTGCCGAAGGCACCGAACAATTACCATCCGACCCGGCGTACCGAAGCGGCCGTCTCCCGGCGCAACTATGTCCTGAATCGCATGCTTGACGACGGCTACATCACCGAAGATGAGCATGCCGAGGCCGTGGCCGCGCCCCTGGAAGTGACCAATCAACTGCGGCAGGACGTGGTCCGCGCGGATTACTTCAGCGAGGAAGTCCGACGGATCGTTCAACGGATATACGGCGACACCACCCTGTATGAAGGCGGGCTATCGGTCCGGACGACGGTCGATCCCTTTTATCAGCGGGTGGCGGGCCAGGCCCTGCGCAACGGTCTGGTCGACTACGACCGGCGGTTCGGATGGCGCGGACCGATTGCCAATATGGCGGATTTCGATGCCTGGCCCGAGCAACTGCGCGATATCAGGGCCAACGACGAGGACGCGGCCGGGATAGAGGATTGGCGGCTGGCCGTCGTTCTTGAAATCGATGCCGACGGTGCGCTGATCGGGTTCGAGGATCGCAGCCGCGGCTGGATGGATCTGGAAAGCGTGTCCTGGGCCCGGCCGCACCGTGGCGACGGGCGGTCCCCCGGGCCAGCGCCGCAGTCGGTCGAGGACGTGCTCGCCCTTGGCGATGTTGTCGCCGCCGATGCCTCTGTAAACCGGCCGGATTATCGAGCCGCCCCCCGCGACGAGGAGGCGAGCGAGGCGGTTGCGGAAGGCGACCTGATCCCGCGTTTCGCCCTCAGGCAGATCCCCGAGATCGAAGGCGCGGTCGTTGTCATGGATCCGCATACGGGACGCGTGATGGCGACGACGGGCGGGTACAGCTTCGAGCGATCCGAGTTCAACCGCGCCACCCAGGCAGAACGTCAGCCCGGCTCCGCCTTCAAGCCCTTTGTCTACCTCGCAGGGCTCGAAGCGGGGCTGACCCCGAGCACGATCCTCTATGACACGCCGGTCGCCATCAGCCAGGGGGCGGGTCAGGGACTGTGGCGACCGACTAACTATGGCGGCGATTCTCTCGGGGCGGCGCCGATGCGCGTCGGCCTGGAACGTTCGCGCAACCTCATGACGGTTCGGCTGTTGCAGGAAGTCGGTCTGGAGCGGGTGCGCGAGGTTGCGAGCGAATTCGGCATCTATGAAGAAATGCCGCTGCTGTACTCGATGGCGCTCGGGGCCGGCGAAACCACGCCTCTCGATTTGACAGCGGCCTATGCCATGCTCGTCAACGGCGGCCTGCGGATCGAACCGACATTCATCGACCGCATTCAGGACCGGACTGGCCGGACGATCTATCGACATGACGAACGGGGCTGCAATGACTGCACGAACGTCGCATGGAATGGTCAGGAAACACCGGCACTGCCCGACGACCGCGAGCGTGTGGCGGATCCCGTAAGCGCGTATCAGGTCGTCTCGATGATGGAAGGCGTCATTCAGCGGGGTACCGGCCAGCGGCTCCAGTCGATCGGCAAGCCGCTTGCCGGCAAGACCGGGACGACCAACGACGTTCGCGACGCGTGGTTCATCGGATCGACACCGGATCTGGTCGTTGGCGTTTTCGTGGGTTACGACGCGCCGCATTCGCTGGGCGAGGGGCAAACGGGCAGCAGCGTGGCGTTGCCGATCTTCGGTGAATTCATGGAGACGGTCCTGGACGGCCAGCAGGTGCCGCCATTCCGCATTCCGCAGGCAGCCAACCTGATTCGCGTCAATCCCCGGACAGGCCAGCAGGCGAGTTCCGGAGAGCCGTTCATATGGGAAGCCTTTCAGGCCGGCAGCGGCCCGTCGACGGCCGGTACGATCGGTGGTGTGTCGGACTTCACGGCCCCAGGCGACGACAACGATGGCGGGTTCACCGGCGGGGGCACGGGCGGCCTTTACTGAAGGCTGCTTCGGCGCTATCAATCGGGCGTGACGGGATAATCCCGGGGCCGCTGGCACCGGCAACGGGTGGCTGTCCCGTCGTCCTGCCCGATCCGTTTCACTTCCAATCCTATCGCTGGGGAGAACGCCATGCGCGCCGAACTGCAAGCGGTCGTCAACGACATCGAAGGGTCGTTGGCGCTGCTGAGGAGGTCACTTTGACGTCGATCAATCAACGCTGCGTCTGGACGAACTGAACGCACTGGTCGAGGACCCTGATCTCTGGAACGATCCCGATTCCGCACAGACTCTGATGCGGGAACGTACGCGTCTGGAAGATTCGCTGGGCGCCTATCACGAACTGACGACGGCGCTGTCCGACGCGGTTGAGCTCATTGAAATGGCCGAAGCGGAAGGCGACGACGACACGCTTGCCGCCGCCGAAGCAGATCTCAAGGCTTTGAAGTCCCGGGCCGACGGACTCGAACTCGAAGCGCTCCTGTCCGGAGAGGCCGATAGCAACGATTGCTATCTCGAGGTGAATGCCGGCGCCGGCGGTACCGAAGCTCAGGACTGGGCCCGTATGCTGCTGCGCATGTATGTTCGCTGGGCCGATCGGCGCAAGTTCAAGACCGAACTGCTGGAAGAAAGCGCAGGCGAAGAAGCGGGAATAAAATCGACGACGCTGGTCATTCGCGGCCACAATGCCTATGGCTGGCTCAAGAGCGAACAGGGTGTGCACCGGCTTGTCCGGATCAGCCCGTACGACAGCCAGGCCAGGCGTCACACCAGCTTTGCCTCCGTCTCGGTGTCGCCGGTCATCGACGACACCATCACGGTCGAGATCGAAGACAAGGACCTGCGGATCGATACCTATCGCGCCTCGGGTGCGGGCGGACAGCACGTCAACAGAACCGACAGCGCGGTACGTATCACGCACGTTCCGACCGGCATCGTGGTGCAGTGTCAGAACGACCGGTCGCAGCACAAGAACCGTGCGACAGCTTTCGACATGCTGCGGGCGCGGCTATACGAACGCGAACTGAAGATGAAGGAAGAGGCCGCCCAGGCGCTGGCCGACGAGAAAACGGATATCGGCTGGGGCCACCAGATCCGATCCTACGTCCTGCAGCCCTATCAGATGGTCAAGGATCTGCGCACGAACGTGGAGTCCGGCAACCCGCAGGCTGTCCTCGACGGCGCGATCGACCCGTTTCTTGAGGCCGCTCTGGCCGCCAAGGTCGAGACCACGGCATCGGCGGATTCCGCCTGACCGACATCCGGATCAGTTGCCCGCCGCTTATGCGGCGGGCATTTCGTGTCGTCTGAAGACGACGGTCAGATTGTTGGCCGGCATCGGCACGACGGCGTCGATCGTGAAACCGCACTCGGCGGCCAGCGGTGCCACCTCGGTATCGAGACACCGCAGGCCCCAGCGCTCGTCCTGGCTGCGAAGCTGAGCATCGAAGGCGGCGTTCGACTGTGCCGTATGGTCGCCGTTGCGCTTGAAAGGGCCATAGAGAATGATGGGGGCGCCGACATCCAGCAGCCGCGCGGCGCCGGCAAACAGACCCTCCGTCGCGGGCCATGGCGCGATGTGGATCATGTTGCTGCAGAAAATCGCATCGGCTTCGTCAATCGGCCAGTCGTGTTCCGCCACATTCAGGTAGAGCGCGGGCCGTATCGTCAGACAGCGGCTTTCGCGGGCATGTTCGTCGATATCGACCAGGGCGTCCATGTCAGCCTCGCTCGGTTGCCAGACGATACCGGGGCCGAGGCGCGGCGCCATATAGGCTGCGTGCTCGCCGGTGCCGCTGGCAATCTCCAGGACGAGCCCTGCGGATGGCAGCGCGGTTCTGAGAACATCGAGGATCGGCCGTCTGTTGCGGGCGGTTGCCGGCGCATGCCGCCGTGGCCTGTGCAAAGACATCTCCCACCTCCGGCCCTTTATCACGATGGCTTCGAATATCAGGAAGCCGGCCCTGCGGCAAGCCGAAGCCGGATCCGGGCGATCGCGGCACCCGCGCGGAGACCAACAGCCATCCCGCGTTGACAGCCTTGTGCCGGGTCGCCACGATGCCTCATACCGACACATAAGAGCAGGCATCCGGCACTGGGAAACGGAAAGCCCGGAGCCGGCAATCAACACAGCAAGGGAGAGGAAAGTCGATGCGAGGCAAGGCATGGGGGGCGGCTCTGTTGGCCGCCGGGACGATCGCCGCCGGTACGAGCGGCGCCGGCGCCGATGAAATAACGCTGAGATTCGGACATTTCTGGCCGGCGGGGGCGGGACCGCATGCCGATTTTGCCCTCGACTGGACCGAACAGGTGGCGGCCTGCGCCGATGGCGCCGTCAATTTCGATTTTCATACCGGCGGTTCGCAGCTCGGCAACGTCACCCGGCTGGAAGAATACCTTCGCGCCGGACTTCTGGATATCGCGCATGGCCTGAACCACCTGCCGCGTGGCCGATTCGACGCCGCGACCGTCATCGATACGCCGTTGCTGGCCCGAAGTGCCTACGCAAACTCCAATGCGCTGTGGTCGTTGTTCGAGGAAGGGCTGATTTCCGAGCCCTATGAAGGGCTGAAGGTTCTGGCGCTTCATGCGCATGATGCCGGGCTGATCCACACTGCCGGAACGCCTGTACGGACACCGGCCGATGCGGCGGGACTTCGTATCAGAACGCCCGCGCCGTCGGTGGCCCTCATGATCGAGAGCCTGGATGCCGTCCCGGTGGGCGTCCCGCCGACAGAGACATACGAAACTCTGGCGCGCGGCATCGCCGACGGAACGGTCTTCCCGTATGAGGCCGTGTTCGGATTCAATCTCGCCGAAGTCCTCGACTACCACTCCGAAATTGGGCTCTACACGACCTCCTTCTGGTTCGCCATGAACGAGGATGCCTATAATGGTCTGCCCGACACGGTCCGCGACTGCGTCGACGAAGCGTCCTACCGACCGCTCGCGTCGCGTTTCGGCGAGGAATACTGGCCAAGCTGGGACGAACCCGGGAAGGAACTGGCGATTGCCGAAGGCAACGAGATCATCGAGCTGACCGAAGAGGAGCAGGCTCTTTGGCAGGCGCATTTCGAACCGGTCGCCGAAGAATGGCTTGACAGCCTTCAGGCCGAAGGTGTCGACAACGCGCATGAAATCTATGCACGGGCGCAGGAACTGGTCGCCGAATACCAGGCCGAGTACGAAAGCCGGTAACAGCCGGTCGGGAAGGGGGCATCGATGGCGCCGTTAGCGGCATTCGTCCGGGCGGCCGACCGGCTGGCAGTCATGCTGGCCGTGCTCGGCGCTCTCTGCCTGGGCGCGGCGGCGGCGGCGACCGTCGCCGATGTCATCGTCCGCCCCTTTGGTCTGGGGCTGCGGGGTGTGGTCGATATCGTCCAGCTCTGCGTCATGACGGGTGTTTTCCTGGGGATGCCCTATACCTTTTTTTCCGAGGGGCATGTCAGGGTGGAACTTCTCCTTGAAGCTTTGCCGACGAGACTGCGCAAGGGTTTGCTAACGATCGTGGATCTGGTCGCGATCGCCTTTCTTGTCCTGTTGTCCCTGAAGACCTTCGAGGGCTTTGAAAGCGCGCTTGCCCGCAATGACATCTCCATGAACATCGCGCTGCCCATGGCGCTGTTCTGGGGGCCGATGGCGGCCGGGTTGGCGCTTTCGGTCCTGACCTCCGCCGCTCTCGTCTTCAAGCGACTTTTGAACATTCCGACGCCCGAACGGGAACAGGCCGAAGTATGAGCGATCCCGTAATCGGCCTGCTGGGCTTTCTCGTCGCCCTTGTGCTGGCTTTTGTCGGTGTGCCGGTGGGGCTGGCCATGGCCATGGTCGGCGTGGCCGGGTTCACGATCCTGAACGGTCCCATGGCTGCCGGCTTTGCGCTGAGTGTTGCGCCCTTCGAAGCCGTCTTCCCCTATAGCCTGTCGGTGGTACCGCTGTTCGTGGCCATGGGGGTCTTTGCGGCGCGGTCCGGCGTATCGCGTGGCCTGTTCGACATGGCGAATGCCGTCGTCGGCCGTCTGCGCGGCGGTGTCGCGATCGCGACGATCGGCGCCTGTGCGTTGTTCGGTGCGATCTGCGGCTCGTCGCTCGCCACCGCCGCCACCATGGGACGGATCGCCGTGCCCGAGATGCGGCGCGTCGGCTATGCCGACAGCATCAGTGCCGGAACGGTTGCCGCTGCGGGAACCCTGGGCGTTCTGATACCGCCATCCGTCCTGCTGGTGATCTATGCCCTTCTGACGGAAACATCGATCGGGCAGCTCTTCATCGCCGCGCTGATTCCGGGGCTGCTGGCGGTGGCGCTCTATGTTCTGGCGGTGGTCATCACCATACGGATCCGCCCGAACCTGGTCCGTGACGCCCCGCCCGGACCGGCCGTCGACTGGTACAAGCTGGGTCTGGACGTCATGCCAGCCCTGCTTTTGTTCGCGGTTGTGATCGGTGGGCTCTATCTCGGCCTGTTTTCGCCGACCGAAGCCGCCGCTATCGGGGCGACGGGCGCATTTCTGCTGGCGCTGGCCAAGCGTATCAGCGCGTCCGACCTGTTGAGCGCCGCTCTGGAGACAGTGCGAACCTCGGCAATGATCTTCTTCATTCTGATCGGGGCGGCCCTGTTCAATTTCTTCCTCGAAAGCACCGGCCTGAGCGGGCTGATGAGCGGCTGGATCGGGCAGTCGGATCTGTCGCCGATATCGGTCATGCTGATCATTCTGCTGTTCTATGTCGTGCTGGGCTGCTTCATGGACGCGCTGTCCATGATCCTGCTGACCATTCCGGTTGTGTTTCCGCTGGTCACGGGGCTCGGATTCGACCCGATCTGGTTCGGCATCATCGTCGTCTCGGTTGCCGAGATCGGGCTGATCACGCCGCCGATCGGCATCAATCTCTTCATCATCCAGGGTGTCGTTTCCCGGCTCCGGCAGGCGGATGTGATGCGCGGGGTCATCCCCTTCATCGTCGCCGATATCGTGCGTATACTTCTGCTTGTCGCGTTTCCGGGTCTGGTGCTGCTTTTGCCCTCGATGATGTAGTCACGGCCGATACCAGGATTTGAATCCGGCGCCATGAATGACGATATCGTACGGGACTGCGCTGCGGAGGCGCCGCGCAGATAGCAAAGAGGAACTTTCATGGTGCAAAACGGCGGGTTTCAGGGATTCGGATATCGTGTCGTCAGGCTCCCGCGCTGGGCGGCTTTCCTGATCGTCGCGGCGTCGGTACTGGTGGGTCTGTTGTTCATGGTGCTGGCCGCCGGTATCGCGTTGATCGTCGTGCCGGTGGTTCTGGTTGCAGGCGCGATCGCCGCATGGTTCGGGCGCCGCCGCAACGGCAATTTCAACGCCGGTCATCATCGCTCGGGACATAGCGCAGCCGGCGGCGGCGATGTCGTTGAGGGTGAATATATCGTCCTTGACCGTGACCGCACCAATGGCGGCTACGGCCGGCGCTGAATGCCAACCTCCGGACCTCCTGCCGGTATGACCGCGGATTGACGCTCACAGTGCTGGAATCCGGCTGGCGCGTATGATACGCGATACTGCGTCCCATCGGTTGCGGCAGTATTGTTCCCGATCATGACATCGCGATCCTCCATGGCCATCGAGGCCACCGGCCTGGTTAAGGCATTCGGCTCGACGCGGGCCGTCGACGGTATCGATCTGTCGGTCGGGCAGGGCGCCATCTATGGCGTGCTGGGGCCCAATGGTGCCGGCAAGACGACGACCGTCCGCATGCTGGCGACATTGCTGCGGCCGGACGCGGGCCGCGCCGTCGTTCTGGGGCACGATCTGGTGCGCGAGCCCCAGCGCATCCGGCGACGCATTAGCCTGACAGGCCAATTCGCCTCGATCGACGAGGATCTGACTGGCGCGGAGAACCTTGTTCTCCTCGCCCGGCTGCTGGGGTTTCCCCGCGCCTGGGCGAAGAAGCGAGCCGTCGATCTGCTCGACGCGTTCGACCTTGGCGACGCGGCCGGTCGGCAGGTCAAGGCGTTTTCCGGCGGCATGCGCCGGCGCATCGATATCGCTGCCAGCATTCTCGCCACTCCGGACCTGCTTTTTCTGGATGAGCCGACAACCGGCCTCGACCCCCGCAGCCGTAACGACGTGTGGGAAATCGTCCGTGCGCTGGCGGCCGCGGGCACGACGGTGATGCTGACGACGCAGTACCTGGAGGAAGCGGACCAGTTGGCCGACCGGATCGCGGTCATCGACCGTGGCCGCGTCATCGCCGAGGGGACGAGTGCGGAACTCAAGGCCTCGGTCGGCACGGGCGTTCTGCATATCCGGCTGAAGAATGCCGGCGACCGGCCGGCGGCCATGGCTCTGGTGACCGAGACGCTCGGCGCCGATATCACCATACACACCGACGCCGATCCCAGAGTAATGGCGATCCAGCTGACCGATCCCGACGCGGCGGTGCCGGTCCTGAACCGTCTGTCCGGGGCGTCGCTGCCGCTATCGGGCTTCTCGCTCGGTCAGCCCAGCCTGGATGAGGTCTTTTTCGCCCTGACCGGACACGGTGCGGTTGATGGTCCGACGGACTCCGGGTCCGATTCCGGAACCGACTCCGAAACCGGCGGATCGCGGGGGGCTGCATGACGGACCAAAACAATCGTATGCGCACGCTGCTGTCAGCGGACCGGCCGGTGCCGCCGTCACGCGTTGCCAATGTCATGACTTTCGCCTGGCGGGCGCTGCTGAAAATCAAGCACATGCCCGAACAGGTGTTCGACGTCGTGGTCACGCCGGTCATGTTCACCGTGCTGTTCACGTATCTGTTCGGCGGCGCGCTGGCCGGATCGGCCGGTGCTTATCTGCAGTTTCTGCTGCCCGGCATTCTCGTGCAGACGGTCATGTTCACTTCGATTTATCTCGGCTTCACGCTGAACACGGATCTGTCGAAGGGCATCTACGACCGCTTCAAATCGATGCCGATCTGGCGGCTGTCGCCGATCGCCGGGGCCATGACCGGCGACATCGCGCGATATTCCATCTCGGCGGCAATTGTCTTCGTGATCGGTTTCGGCCTCGGCTATCGCACAGAGGCCGGCATTACCGGAATCGTTGCCTCGATCGTTCTGCTTAACGTCTTCGCCCTCGGATTCAGCTGGATATTCACGCTGATTTCGCTGGTCGTGCGCACGCCGTCGACGGTCATGACGCTGGGCTGGCTGGTCCTGATGCCGATGACTTTCGTGTCGAATGTCTATGTCGATCCGGCGACGATGCCTGGATGGCTGCAGTCACTGGTGGCGGTCAACCCGGTTTCGCATGTGACCACAGCGATCCGGGGGCTGATGGCGGGAGCGGCCGATATCGGCGAGATCGGACTGGCCCTCGCATCGCCGCTGGCCGTTGCCGCCGTCTGCGCGCCGATCGCCGTGCGGCTCTATAATCGCGAACGCTGACCGACAGGGGCCCGATTACTGCCGCCAGAGCCCAATCAGGCGGCGGCAGTCTTGCCCGCCAGGATCGTACGGCGCGCCAGGACGGCGAGCAGGTCGGAGCGCGTGACGATGCCGACCAGACGGTCGCCCCCGGCCTCGCCCCCGATCCCGACCTCGACCACTGGGGCGGCCTGTACGCCGTCATCGGCAAGCAGCGTGACGAGGACGCCGATCCCATCGGCCGGTGCGACGCTGATCGGTCTGACGGTCATGATGTCTTCGGCCCGGGGCTCTTTGTGCCGATGGCCGTTCGGCCATCCGCGCTGGATGAAATCGTTCTGGGTGATGATGCCACAAAGACGGTCCTGCTCGCCCAGGACCGGCAATGTCTTGAAGCGATGGCGGCGAAACAGGTCGGCCACCTGAACAAGCGGCGCGTCGCGCCCGACAGAGACGACGTCGCGCGACATCACATCGCTGCAGGTCAGCCCGTCGAAATGGCGGCGGGCCGCTTCTTTCTCAGCCGCCGCCAGCACCCGTCCGAAATCTTCCGCGCCGATATTCGGCGACAGGTTATGGTGCGACAGGATCGAGGACAATTCCTCCGGCCCGAGCCCGAGACGACGATCGGGGGCCCGATCGGCTGTCGCATGGCTGTTTCGCGGGTTCGGTTGCCGAAACGGATATTTGCGGCCGGTCAGGCGGTTATACCCAATGCCGAGTCCAACAAGAATGGCCGAATCGACGAGAACCGGCGTCAGAACGAACTTGTATCCAAGATCGGCGACCTCCGGCGCGGCGAGAATCGCAGACAACGCCACGGCGGCCCCCGGCGGATGAAGGGCGCGGCAGAGGGCCATCAGCACCATGGCCCCGGCGACGGCCAGCCCGGCTGCGATTTCAATCGGGATGTCGAGAAGAATGATGGTTACCGCGACGCCAGCCGACGCGCCATTGCCGACGATGACCGACCAGGGCTGGGCCAATGGTGAATTCGGTACGGCGAAGATCAGAAATGCCGACGCGCCCAGGGGGGCGATCAGCCACAAATCGAGGCCGTCGCGAAACACCGTATCCGCACCGATCAGGATAAGGCCACACAAAACGAGCGCCAAACCTGCGCCGACCGCAGCGCGTGCCGGCTCGAACCCCTTTGGTTGCCCCATGACCGGCCCGAAGGCTTGTAATCTTCGATAAATTGTCAGTAATGTTCTGCTGCGCGCAGCCAATAAGATATTCGACATTTGTAATTGAGCTTTAATATCCAGATCGTGAATTTCGGGAATTCGAGTGTTTTTCAGGCGGGCGCCGGGAAATGAGCCTGGTCGCTTTGGATGATTAGGCGCGAATGCACTCGTTCAAAGAGGCCGACACTTGCCGACCCCTGTTCGGTCAGGATAGCGAGAATGACGCCAATGCGCAACGGCGGTGGGGCGCCTAATCGGAGGCAGGAGCGTCACCGGGGCGTCAAGGGCGGTCCGGCCCCGACCAGAAGCGGCATTGTCCGCTGGACGCCGAGCCCGCGCTGTGGTCGTCTCGGGCTGGCCTAGCGCCGAGGGACAATGACTGAGGAGAGCCGACCCATGAGCCCGTCGGACCGGAGAGCCCCCACGAATGCCGAGGACCTTCTCGCGTTGCTGCGCGAGCGGGATCTGCCCCATGTCAAGGTCGGGGCGTTCGATGTCGATGGTATCTTCCGCGGCAAATATATGAGCCGGAAGAAGTTCGAGGGGTCGCTGGAGAAAGGCTTCGGATTCTGCAATGTCGTCCTTGGCTGGGACAATAACGACCAGCTTTACGATAATGTTTCCGTTGCCGGTTGGCACAACGGGTATGAGGATGCCGGCCTGCGCCTCTTGCCCGAAACGACGCGGCTGATCCCGTTCGAGGACGATCTTCCACTGGTTCTGGGCGAATTCACCGGCGTCTACGAAAGTGTGTGTCCGCGCGGTGTCCTGCGCCGGGTACTCGATCGGGCGGCGTCGATGGGCTATGACGTCGCCGCGGCGGCGGAATTCGAGTTCTTTGTGTTCGACGAGACGCCCCACTCGATTCGCGAAAAGGGGTACCGCAATCTGCGCACCATCACGCCGGGCTTTTTCGGCTATTCGATGCTGCGCGCCGGCGTGCATGCGGAATTCTACGAGGATCTGCTCGCCACCTGCCGGGCGATGGATATGGAACTGGAGGGCCTGCACACCGAGACCGGACCAGGCGTCCTGGAGGCGGCCCTGACGGTGACCGACGCGCTGACCGCCGCCGACAATGCGGCCCTGTTCAAGACCTTTACCAAAATTCTGGCCCAGCGGCAGGGGTGGATGGCGACCTTCATGGCGAAGTGGTCGCCGGACTGGCCGGGCCAATCCGGGCATCTGCATCTGTCGCTGACCGATAAGGAAACCGGCGCATCGGCTTTTCACGACGCCGACAAGCCGTATCGGATGTCGGACGCCATGCGATGGTTCGTCGGTGGACAGCAGGCGCTGATGCCGGAACTGCTGTCGATGGTCGCATCGACGGTCAACAGCTATACCCGCCTGATCCCCGGCTTCTGGGCGCCGACCGATGCCGCCTGGGGCGTGGAAAACCGGACGACCGCGCTGCGGGTGATCCCCGGTTCTCCGAAATCGCAGCGCGTCGAGTACCGGATTTCGGCGGCCGACATCAATCCGCACATCGCGCTTGCCGCGGCGATCGGGTCCGGCCTATGGGGCATCGAGAACCGTATCGAGCCGGGCGATCCGATCGAGGGCAATGCTTACGAGAAATCGCTGCCCGCCACCCGTGCCTTGCCGCGCACGTTGATGGAAGCGGCCGACCGGCTGAAGGCGTCCGAGCCGGCGAGAATGTTGTTCGGCGACGGCTTCGTCGACCATTTTGCCGCCACACGGCAATGGGAGGAACGGGAGTTCCGGCGGGCTATCACCGATTGGGAAATGGCCCGCTATTTCGAGATCATTTGACGAATCAGAATCCGGCGTGGCGGCCTGACGGCCGGCGCCCCGTCTCAAGGTCGAGTGGCAAGAGAGAGTACAGAAAAATGTCAGAAATCGTCTGCGTTTCCCCCGTTGATGGCCGGGAAGTCGCCCGGCGTCCTGCCGCTTCGGCTTCGGAAATCGAGGCGGCGCTGGCCAGTGCGCGCCGCGCCCAGAAGGAATGGCGTCAGGTGCCGTTGGCCGAACGCAAGGCTGCCTTGCTGCGATTCCTCGATGCAATGAAGTCGATGAAGGACGAGATTGTACCGGAGATGGCCCTGCAAATGGGGCGCCCGGTGCGCTATGGCGGCGAGTTCGGGCCATTCGAGGAACGCATCCGCTATATGGTCGATATCGCCGACGAGGCGCTGGCGCCCGTCGTGCCCAAACCGATGGACGGCTTCCGCCGCTATATCGCCCGCGAGCCGGCCGGCATCGTTTTCGTCGTGGCGCCATGGAACTACCCGTATATCACGACGATCAACACGGTCGCGCCGGCGCTGCTGGCCGGCAATGCGGTCATCCTGAAACACGCCCAGCAGACGATCCTGGTCGGCGATCGCTTTCAGATGGCGGCGGACAAGGCCGGGCTTCCGGCGGGACTGTTCCAGCATCTGGTGCTTGACCACGACGCCGCCGCAAGGATCCTGTCCACGGGGTCGGTCGATCACGTCAATTTCACCGGATCGGTCGCTGGCGGCCGGGCGATTTCGAAGGCATGTGGCGGGACGTTCACCTCGATGGGCCTCGAACTCGGCGGCAAGGATCCCGCCTATGTCCGCCCCGATGCCAATTTCGATGCCACGGTCGCCAATCTGGTGGATGGTGCGTTTTATAACGCCGGTCAGTGCTGCTGCGGCATCGAGCGGGTCTATGTGCACGAAAGCCTCTATGACCGGTTCGTGGAGGCGTTCGTCGCTCAGACCGGCGACTATACCCTTGGAAATCCGCTGGACGAGGCGACGACGCTCGGCCCCATGGCCGCGACGCGGTTCGCCGATGTCGTCCGTGCCCAGACCGCCGAGGCCGTGGCGAAGGGCGCCAGGGCCTGGATCGATCCTGCCCGGTTCGCGGCCTCCCGGGAGGGGACGCCCTATCTGCTGCCCCAGGTGTTGACGGATGTGGATCATTCCATGACGGTCATGCGCGACGAAAGCTTCGGCCCGGTGGTCGGCATCATGAAGGTCAAGGACGACGCCGAGGCGGTCGCCATGATGAACGACAGCCCCTATGGCCTGACCGCGTCGATCTGGACGAGCGACACGGACGCCGCCGAACGGCTCGGCCGCGATATCGAAACCGGCACGGTGTTCATGAACCGCTGTGACTATGTCGATCCGGGTCTGGCCTGGACCGGCGTCAAGGACACCGGACGCGGGGCATCGATGTCGGTGATCGGGTTCGAGATGCTGACCCGGCCCAAGAGCTATCATCTGCGCTCGATCTGACGGCGCGCCGCACCCACTGACTGGATTGGACGAGTACCGCAATGCCGACACTGCGTGGAAACTGGACCTTCCCGACCGCGATCCGCTTCGGCGCCGGCCGGATCGCCGAATTGCCCGACGCCTGCCGTGCGGCGGGCATGAAGGCGCCGTTGCTGGTTACAGACCGCGTGCTTGCCGACCTGCCAATGGTCGGGGCGGCGGTCGATGCCTTGCGGGCGGCGGGGCTCGGTGCGGCCGTGTTCTCCGACGTTCAGGGCAACCCCGTTGGCGCCAATGTCGATGCCGGCGTTGCGGCGCTGAAGGCGGGCGGTCATGACGGCGTGGTGGCGTTCGGCGGCGGTTCGGCGCTGGATGTCGGCAAGGTGGTCGCCTTCATGGCGGGCCAGTCTCGTCCAATCTGGGATTTCGAGGATATCGGCGACTGGTGGACCCGCGCCGATGCGGCCGGCATCCTGCCCATCGTCGCCGTGCCGACAACCGCCGGAACCGGTTCCGAGGTCGGGCGCGCCGGCGTCATTACCCGGGAAGACACCCATACGAAAAAGGTGATCTTCCACCCGAAGATGATGCCGGCCGTCACCATCTGCGACCCCGAACTGACCGTGGGCATGCCGACCGCGATCACGATCGGCACGGGCATGGACGCGCTGGCCCATTGCCTGGAGGCCTATTGCGCGCCCAGCTATCATCCGATGGCCGAAGGCATCGCCGTGGAAGGCCTGCGCCTGGTCAACGACGCCCTGCCGCGTGTGGCCGCCGATCCGACAGATATCGAGGGCCGGAGCCATATGATGTCCGCCGCCGCCATGGGATCGGTCGCCTTCCAAAAGGGGCTGGGCGCGATCCATGCCGTGTCGCATCCGCTGGGCGCCATCCATGACACCCATCACGGCATGACCAACGCCGTGTTCATGCCCTATGTGCTGCGTCTGAACCGGCCGGCGATCGAGGACAAGATCTCGCGCCTCGCGGCATTCCTGGGACTGGAGCCGAGCTTTGATGCCTATCTGGCTCATATTCTGGAACTGCGGGCCAATCTGGGCGTACCGCACACGCTGGCGGACCTGAAGCCCGGCATCGGTGACTTCGAGACCATGGCCGCCATGGCCCCGCACGATCCAACCGCCGGCGGCAACCCGATCGAGGTTACCGAAGCCGTCGCCCTGGACCTCTATCAGCGTGCATCCGAAGGTCGTCTCGACTGACCACCGTCGCTCCCGGATCGGTCAACGGTGTACGACAACATTGCCTGGTCCGTCGGGCGGCGCCCAATCCGCGTCGTCGGGCGTTACGAAGACCTCCCCCCAGGGATGACCGGGACGTATGGTCAGAGAATCGACGATGACCTGGTTGTTCCGGACATGCCCTCCATGGAAGTTGATGTCCGTATCGCTGTCAACGCCGGCCAGAGAATTGCCGTAGCTGGACCACTGGATCGCAAGATGTCGCAATCCGCGTGCGACGAGACCGTCGATCCGGCTGTGATAGGTCCGTGCGAGACGGAAATAGCCGTTGCCACCGGCACCCTTGTTGTAGGCGCCGAACGCTGACACCGCTCGCAGGCGGGCATCGAGAACATTGTCGAGGTTGAAGGGGTGGCGCCCGGCATTGTACACGGTGACATTCTCGATCCGGGGCCGCAATGCGCCCTGGATGGATACGCCGTCGACACGGTTTGTCGGGGCGGTGTTCTCGTATTCCGTTGGATCGGGTTGAAAGCCAGCGTCATAGACTATCGTCAGGTCGCGCAGGATGACGTCTTCGACGAGGTCGATCGGGCAGACCCGAGCCCCGTCAGGAACGTCCAACCCCAAAGGCCGATCCAGTTGGATGAATTTGCTGTCAATAGCATCGGCGATAACCAGAGTTTGCCGGATCATGGGATACTCTTCGTTCCAGACCTGCGAGCCGATCGATTGGAGAAAATCCTCGGTGTTCCTGGCACGGATCGCCAGTGACGACCCGGAGTGCCGAGCGGCCAGGGCCACATCCGTCTCCAGTTGGTCGTCGCTCGAACGTCGATCCCCATGCAGCGCGACACAATTCGACGGCGTTGTATCGCGCATCAGTTGCCCGTGGATTTCGATGACGCCGATGTCGTCTCCTTCGAAATCCGCGTACAGAATGGTCTGCTCTGGCCCTTGTCCGATCAGCGTGGCGTTGTCGTGCTGAAGTCGAAGCGGCGAGGTCAGGCGGTACTCCCTCGCATTGAGGTGTACAGTGCCCCCATTTCGGGTGCGGTCGAGCGCGTCCTGGATTGCTTCTGAATCGGATCCGTCATCAGCTTTGGCGCCGGGAGCAGCCAGCAACAGGAGAACTGCTGCAGTCAGTAGCTGGACGGAAATCCGGCACTGATGCGGTAACCCCATGATTTTCTCCATGAACAGGCCCGTGTTTTTCGAGTGCGTCAGTTCGTCATCAAATCAACCAGCGTCTGGATCGTCGTGTCGCGCGGTGCCTCAAGGTTATCTCGCAGCCAGCTTTCGGCCACTTCTCTATCGACATGATCAACACCACTGAATCTCAGATAGGTCTCGGCCAGATGACCGAAGGCCCCTTCATGTCCCTGGCGCGCAGCATCGGCGAGCAGCGCGATCGCCCGGTGGATTTCTTCGTCGGACGATGTCGCATCAGCGAGGATCGTGCGCGCGATTGCCGACATCGCGCCGCCATGGCCGCGATCGGCGGCCTGCTCAAGATACCAGCTTGCAGCATCAGCATCGGCGGAAATACCGATACCGTCCCGATACGCGATCCCGAGCCGGTAGGCGGCCGATCGCTCGCCAGCCTCGATGGCTCGGTGCAGAAGCGATACGGCAAGGCCGGCGGCGTGGGCGTCTGGTGTCGCCGACAGGATTGACCAGGCCGTTTCGATGCTCTCCGACGTGCGGCCTTCTTCAGAAGCTTGGGCCAGCAGATCGTAACCCCTGTCCAGGTCGTGCGGTGCCTGAAGGATGAGCGACTGGCCGAGCGCTGCTGTGGCGGAGAGGTCCCCCGTCCGGGAGGCGCGCGCCAGCTGGTCGCGGCCCCGTTCCAGCGCATGGCCACTCTCTTCGGAGATCAGGCGCAATCCCTGCTTCGTCAATTCTTCGGCTGCCCCATCTTCTGCCGTCTCAGCCAGCCGTGCCAGTGCTGCTTGCGCGGATTGGTGTCCGCGATTGGCGGCTTCCCGCAACCAATCCTCACCTTCGGATTGTGTGCCTGCGAAGTCGCCGTCAATAATGCCACGGCCAAGGGCAGCCGCGCCGGCGACGTGCCCCCGTACGGCCGCCTTTCGGTAAAGTGCCGCGGCCGCTTCGCCGGACGCGTTCTGGCCGGCACTGAACCACATGGCAGCAATGGACTCGGTGTCGCCTGCTTGATCGAACCAGCGTTCGGCGGCTTCCCTATCGACGGCCACATCGGGCGCACCGTCTCTGTAGGTTCGGGCAAGGGTCAGCATGGCATTGCGGTCACCGCTTTCGGCATATCCGCGAAGCCTGCTGATGGCTTCTTCTGCGGGATAGCGCGAAGCAGGCGTTTCAAGGCTGAGATATGCCAGATCTTCGGCTGCGGACGGATGTCCGGCACTTTCAGCCCGTTCCAGCCATGCCGCTGCCTCGGATGTTTCGCCATGGGGAGGGTGTTCAGCCAGTATGGAGCGCCCCAGCAGGGCCATGGCTGTCGCGTCGCCTCGTTCCGCCGCCCATCTGAGATGCTGCGCGCCGGTCACGGGATCGCGGCCAGTGGCGATCATATCATCCCCGAGCAATCTCGCGGCGCGGGCATCTCCCAAGCTTTTGGCTTCCAGCAGATATCGATCGGCCTCAACGCGGTTTCGTTCGACATGGAGCCCTTGGAGCAGGGCTCCCCCGAGTCGTGTCAGCGCGTATACTCTGGCCGGTGTCGCGGCCTGTCGAAGCAGTCGAAGCCCTTCGGTCGGACGATAGTGATCCGACTGGGGGTCGAGATAGAAATCGGCCAATTCGTAAGCCGCGTCTGCGTCGCCTGCCGCCGCTCGCGTCTGCAAGGCTGAGAGCGCCCGGGCTTGCCACTGCTGCGCCTGAGCGGGAGACGATGGCAACCGGCCATTATCGCCAAGCGCGTCCGACAGGCCGAGCATGGCGCGGGTGTCGCCACGGTCGGCGGCCCGGTTCAAATTCTCCTGGCCTTCGAGGCGCATTTCGACGGCATCTGATTGGATCAATAGAAGTCCCAGGTCCCTCAGTGCCTCAATGCGTCCAGTATCGGCAGCCGCGCGCAGCAGTTCCGTCGCCAGTTGATCATTTCCGTCGATCTCTCCAGTCAGGATCATGTCGGCGAGGTTGTGCTGGGCTCCGGCGCGCACCGAGGATGAAATCGAAGCAGATTCGGCGAACAGCGCCGCGGCACGCTGCGCATCTTGCGTGATGCCACGTCCGAGGCGTAGCGCCCTTGCCAGGCCATATTGGCCGTGCGGCACGCCGTTTCGGGCAAGTTCGGTCCATATCATACTGGCCTGATCGAAGTGACCTTCGTCCCACAGACGTTGCGCTTCGTCTCGCAAGGCCTCTGACGCGGCGCTCAATCGATACTGGCGCGCGGGTTCGAGCATCTGCAGTTCCGATGCCGCAACCCCGGCTTCCACCAGCCCGTGCCGCTTCTCGGAAGGCAGGCCGCATGCGCCGAGAAATATCAATAGAAGGGTGGATGCCAATTTGATCCGGAACTGTGTGGTCATAGATTTCATGGAGGAGCCATTAACTTTAATAAAAACTGAATATGTGTTATTTTTTTATCCGATTACTGAATATTATTTTCGTTTTCATATGTGAATTGTGATTCTGGATCCATGAAATATAAAGTCACATTACCAATCATGCTTCTGTTAAATAGAGGTCTATTTGTCATGATTAACTCTTCTAAGAATTCATTTTCAAAATGAAATAAATAAATTTCAATCCAAGCTAAATATCTTTCATTTCGTATGAAAGAAAAGTTATTGTCCGTATTTTGGTCAAAATTATTATGATGATTATCATATATCGAGCTTATAGTGTATTCGTAAATACGCATAATATTATTATTATCTACGTACAAATCAAATGCTGAGTAACCTTGGCGTTCGATCAAATGTGCGATTGGTGTAAGGTATAGAAGGGAGTAATTATGGTAATGAAACGCGCGATCTCCCCTAGCCAATTCGAGCGGAAGAGATCCGTCCGGCTCCATTTGGGACAAGGCGGAATATAATGTGCTAACCCCGAATTGAAAAAGCGCGTTGTCGTCCACCAATATGCCGATGGCGGTGCTGTATAATCCCCGACGATAGAGACGATGATTGCAACAGGAGCCGTCGGCGCGACCTGCTATGTTTCTATGACGGCGAGCACTTCTGGCCAACCATTCCTCTATTACAGTCGCCTTGCTGGAAGCGATCGGGTGCACCTGCCTTACCAGTGAATAATTCAACGCAGCTGCGAACAGGCTCGCTTCAGTCACGTACCAGGCCTGCGGACTCTCCGGAGCGTAGTAAAAGTTTTCAAAGGCGCCACTTTCGGCCAACCGAAACAGCAGATCAACGAGGCAGTCGGCATAGTACGGATCCCCGCTTGCCACAAACGCTCCGGCGAGGTCGCTGACCGTCTCTTCGAAGATCGAAAGGGGTTGCGAGAGTTCCTGCAGCAAGTCCGGGTCGGGGTAGTAATTGGGCAGACGTATCTGAAAATCCAATGCCGGGATGGCTGCGGCGCGCTGGCAGTTGGTGCGAAGGACCAGTTCATCGGCCGTATTCCGTAGCAGGTAATTGTCCGTTCGCCGCAGGAGATCCATCCGCTCAGCGACATTCATGAACGAAGCATCCGGGTCGGTCACGACATAGCCGGAAAGATCAAGCCGGGCGCGTTCTTCCGTCGTCATTCCCGAAGCAATTCCCACCCATAACGCGACGAAGCAGGTGATACAGGCGGCGATGCCGGAATGATGGTCGGGCCCCATATTCTCTCTTCCACACATTGCCTACTATCGGACTCGGGTCAGGGAACAAAAATGTCCTGTCGGCGGGAGGGCGTGGCCGGCGACTCAGGTTCGCCGAAAAGTCCGGCAATCCGGGTCCATTGTTCGCGGACGAATCCGGATGTTGCGCTAGCAGCAGCGCCCAGAGCTTGCCCGACCGATCCATTCCTGAGGATGACGACGTCCACCGGGCGGCCAATTTCGGCCGTGGAAATGGGAGTGTCGGCAACGATCGTGACGTGAGCTATGCTTTCATCATGCGAAACCCAGTCGGGAAAGCCCATGCGGGGCGAGCCGACACGGTCGAAATCGATGCCGACAACCCGTCCTGAAAGGGGGGCGGTCTGGTTGGGAAGATAGATCCTGGCCTGTTGCTGAGGAGCAATGCGTTCGGTTGCCGAAATCGGGACAATGGCTTCAATCAGAAGGTTGCTCGAATTCGCGTCAGCCAGGCGAAGCAGCTCTTCACCTTGATTCACCCAACTGCCGCCCGGCAGCACCCATCGTACCAGGCAGGCGCAAGGTGCGGTGAGGGTGTTTGCCGCCTGGCGCAGTCTCAGCGCCGCGACCCGAGACTGTTCATAGTCTCTGGAAATCCGGAATGCCTCAAGTCTTTCCCGAGCTTCGGAGCGATTCAATTGCTCGAAGCGTCCGGGGGAGGAAAGGTCCACCGAGGCCGGATCGAGCGCAGAAATCATTGACGCGCCATTGCTATCGCCTGAGTTCAGCCGAGCCTCAAGATTCTCCGCCAAACGGCTATTGAACTCGAGGGCCGCATCGGAGAGGGCGATGCGGCTGTCCAGGTCGCTGTCGACGATGCGCATTAGCGGATCGTCCCGACTGACGGTTTGACCGGGCTCCAGTTGATGGTCCGAAATCAAGCCGGCAGCAGGTGCTCGCACGGCGATCGCTGGTGCCGTTACAGTTGCGAATTCAGCGCTTACTGTCATGACGCGCCCGTAGACACTGCTGGCGATCGCGATCAGGAGGAATACTACGATGAACCCGGTTGCAGAATATCCCGCGATACTAGTGAGCGAGCGGTTTTTCGTCGTTTCAACGCGAATGGCGTGTCGCCGCGGGGGCGCTTGTTCATCCTCGCTAACGACAGCCTGCTCGATCTCCAGTCGATGCCCTGAAAGATGGGTGCGGATCAATCGCTGGAAGGTTTCCTTTTGGCCAGCCTCCACAAAAGTAATCAAATAGCCGGCTTGGCTGCCTTCAGCATCGCGCCACACCGATCTGGCCGAAACGACGATGGCGACATGAAAGCCATTCAGGACAAAGCGGATCTCGCTAAGCCCGTCCTCGGGGAACTGTCCGTTCTTGTCCGCCTGGACGCAGAAACCGCCGATTGAAACATCCTGACCGACAAATGCGTGTCCGCCTTGAACGACGACAATCGGCGGTGCAATACGAACGAATTGACGCACTTCACGTTTGACGTGATTAAATTGAGCGCTAGATTCGTCCATAAACCATCACCTCGGTCAGTGGTGGGCCCTGGGCAGGTACTTGCCGGGCTCGTCTGCATTCAGAGAGAAAATCAGGGTAGCTGGTCGACCGTTGACGGGGCGGATATCAGTGTGGCGTTGATTACAGTAACGACGCTGTTGTCGCCCAGGGCGATCCGGCATGACTGCGTCCCATGTTCACAGTATTGCCGCACGACCTCGCCACCCGGTTCTTCGGGTGACGGCGCTGATGAGGCAGACATATCGACGACGGAATCACGGCCCTGACCCACAAATGCTGCCGTTCCGGTGAACGCAATGGCGTCGAGAGTGATCTGGCCGATATGCAACGTGTCGTTGGCCAATTCGATCGACGCGCCCCTTCCGCTCCGTCTGATGATCGGAGCGATCCACCAATCGTCATTCAACCCGGATTCCGTCTCGAAACTCATGGACGCCATCGCCGAGCGATCCAGTGGCGCCGGCAGTATCTGAAGCAGCAACAGTGCGCCGTAGACAAAGGCTGCCAATCCGCCGCAATGAAGAATGAGCGACACGCGGTGCGGCCAGTTCCGGCCCGAAGGCGCCGAAGCATGGCCTGCGGTGATGCCCTGGCGTGTCCAGCTTTGCTGATTGCGGCGAAAGCTGACGTATCCTTTGATCAAGGCGCCGACGACCTGACCGTAATAAAGAAGGACTGGCCAATAAAAGCTCATGCGTCCACGTTGGGCGCCGAGGATCAGGCTGGCTGTCAGACGTGTCATCATGACCCAGAACACGTAAAACAGCAGGAACGACGGTCTGATGAAGATGGTCAGCAGTATTGCGACCGTCGGGCCGATCAGTCCCGTCCAGACTGACAATCGTTGATCGACGATGCACCACCAGATGAACAGGCCCATCGGGCGGGGACCGAGCGCGATTGCCCGTCCATTCGTGCGAAGCATGTTGCCGTACCATCGGCGCATGAGGCTGGTCGATGACGCGACAAACCGCCTCGGTTCCGGCAGCTTTTCAAAGCCATGAACTTCGACATCCGGCAAATAGAGCATCTTCCAGCCCCGCCGAAGCAGCCAGTACCAGGTTGATTTGTCGTCACCACTCAGGAACTGGAGCCGTCCGAAGCGCCAATGATCGACATAATCGGCTTCAATCTGTTCGATGAAGCTGCGATCCGTCGCAAGATCGCCCCTTATCACGCTGTATCGGCCGGTGAGAACGAGGACGCGCTCGGAAAGAGCCATGGAGCACATTAGCATGTGACGTTGAGCGTATCGCAGATCGTACCACTCGCGCGTTACGGGGCCGCCATCGACGATCGCTCGATTGTTTACCGTGAGGGCACCGAGCTGGGGGTCATGAAAATAGGGGATTGATCTGTTCAATGTGTTCGGAGTGAGAAGGATATCTCCATCCATGAACACGACCAGAGAGTCTTTCTGCGGGATCGTTCTTGAAATGGCGCGCAGCACTTCGGCCATGGCAGAGCGCTTTCCGTCACCACGCTGAAACATGTAGCGGATCTTCAGCCAACTCGGAGGATTCGATTGCTCAATGATGTTCGAGAGTATATCGACATCAGATCTGTCGCTCACAGAAGCATAAATCGTCGTTGGTATATTGCAGCTAATGCAATTTTCTATGATTGATGAATATACTTGGCACGTGTGTATGGGATCGATTCGATATGACGTAACCAGGATAAATATTTCTTTCGGAGTGTGATTATTATGTAGCGCTTTCCTCTTTATATTCGGAAACGTGTGAATTCGATATATGACAGAGCGAACAAGATGAATAAGCCACCAGCTATATCGCCATATACCTATTGCACCGATCACAAAGATGAAGATCTGAGATTCTGGATCGAAGGTGCCTGGTGGAAGATGAATAGCAACTAATATTGCAATAGATATGTATATAATACCGAATAATATATTATGAAGAGGAGGCGCGAAAGTCGGATTGACTTTCACGGTTTTTTCCTTTGCACGATGTATCGAGGCACTTTCGCTCATTCGCATCCCGGCGCTCTTCGCGAGGTGGCCAATTCGCCAGGCAAAGACAATATCAATTAAAAGAAATTAAAATACGCACGATTGTAGGTAAATGTCAACAGCGATGTGCGCATCATCAATCTTGCAGCCTCCGGAGAAACGCCAGCACTCGCTCTAGCGCCCCATACTGATAAATGTCGTTGTGGCCGGCGCCGGGGATGATTTCCAGCGACTTGGGGTCGGACGCCGCATCGAACAGGCGCCATCCCAGTTCCGTCGGGACGATCGTGTCGGCATCGCCGTGAACGACGAGCAACGGGGCGTCGATCTCACGGATCGGGCCAAGATTGTCGAACCTGTCGGTCATCAGCAGCCGGACGGGAAAGATCGGATAGTGCCGGGCGGCGACATCGACGGCCGAGGTGAATGGCGAAATCAGAATGACGGCGGCGACCGGCCGTTCCGAAGCCAGGCGCACGGCCACGCCCGATCCGAGCGACTCGCCCATCAGGGCGGTACTCTCGGCACTGACGCCGCGCTCGGCCAGAACGTCAAGCAGCGCGCGACCATCGGCCAGCAGACCCGGCTCGCCGGGCGACCCCGGATTGCCGCCATAGCCCCGGTAGCCGGCCAGAACGACGCCATAGCCGGCCTCGGCCAGTGCCTTGGCGATGAAGGCGCGGTGGGAAATATTGCCCGCATTGCCCTGAAACAGGACGATTGTCGGCCGCTCATCATCAAGTGCCGGTACGTGCCACGAGATCAGTTCCAGCCCGTCACTTGTCCGGGCGGTCAGGAGGTTGGCCCGGGGCAATCCGACGTCGGCCGGCGCCGGCAGATTGCCAATCGGCATATACATCATCTGCCTCTGGCACCCGAAAAGGCCACCCAGTAGCAGCAGATAGACGGCGAGTGCGCCGAGGGCGATGGTGGTCACGGTGCGCATGACCCTCACGCTGACAGAATTACGGTCGACCCATCCGAAACAGCAATTCTGTCCAAGACGCGGGCGGCCGATCCCGCATAGGATGCCGCCATGATGCCTGGTTCACAAGCCTCCGTACTGGACACCAGTTGCCTGTCGCGCGACGAGGCGGCCACGCTGTGGCGCGTGCCCCGGCATAACGGCCTGGAGTGCCTGCGGGCCAGCTTCCGGCGCCATCGCTATGCGCCCCATACCCACGAAACCTATGTCATCGGCGTCATCACCCATGGGTGCGAGACCTTCCGGTGCCGTGGTGTCCGGCACTATGCTGGTCCCGGCGCACTGACCATCGTCAACCCGGAGGAGGTGCATGACGGCGAGCCGGCCGATACGGGCTATGTCTACCGAATGACCTATCCGGACCGCGCCCTGATCGCCGATATCGCGTCGGAGGTCTTCGCGCGGCGCGTCGATACTCCCTATTGCGACGGGCCATTGTTCGACGACCCGGAACTGGCGGCGGCATTCGTCGCCGCCCATCGCGCGGCCGAGGATGCCGGTACCCCGACACTGGAGGCCGACAGCCGGCTGATCGGCGTCTACGGCGACGTGCTCCGGCGCTACGGCCATATCGGATCGGCCATTCCCGTCGGCCGGGAGCCCATGGCGATCCGTCGGGCGCGCGACTATATCCACGAGCACATGGCATCGGACATCGATCTGGGCGATCTGGCGGCGGTCGCGGGGTTGACGCGCTATCATCTGATCCGCGCCTTCAAAGCCCATGTCGGGTTGACGCCCCATGCCTATCTGCTCGACCTTCGGGTCCGGACGGCCCGCCGGTTGTTGCGCCATGGCGCCGACCTGGCCGACGCCGCGACCGCCTGCGGATTCTACGACCAGAGCCACCTCAACAGGGCGTTCAAGGCCCGGGTCGGCGTCACGCCCGGCCGCTATCGGCCGAGTGCATAGCGACCGCCAAACCTTTTCCAAAGCGCCAGACAGAACGGGTATCGCAATGACGACGAATGACAGCACGCGCGACTTCGGCGAGGCGGCCGGATTGATGCTGCCGGTCGCACTCGGCGTCGCACCTTTTGGGCTGCTGCTGGGCAGCGTGGCGGCAGACAAGGGATTGACGCTGGTCGACGTGCTTGCGATGTCGGGCCTGGTCTTTGCCGGATCGTCGCAGTTCGTGGCGGTTTCGCTGTGGAACGACCCCCTGCCGTGGCTGGGCATTGCGGCGTCGGTTCTGCTGGTCAATGCCCGCCATGTGCTGATGGGGGCATCGCTGGCGCGGTCGCTGCAAACCGTCCCGCGGCGTCATCGGCTGATCGCGGCGTTCTTCATGGCCGACGAGATCTGGGCGCTGGCCGAGCGGCGCGCGCGGTCCGGCCGGTTGAGCCTGTCCTATTATTTCGGGCTTGCCGTCGTGCTTTATACCAGTTGGCTGCTGTTCACCGGGCTGGGCACGGCAATCGGGGCTGTCATCGCCGATCCGGCCGCGCTTGGCTTCGACTTTGCCTTTACCGCCATCTTTATCGCGCTGATCGTGTCGTTCGTCGGTTCGGCGTCGGCGGTTCTGCCGGTCGTTGCCAGCGCGGTTGCGGCAACGGTGGTGCATCTGTTGGTGCCGGGAGCGCTGTCAATTCTGGCCGGCGCGATGGCCGGCATTGCCGTGGCCATGATCGCGCCGGCCGGGAGCGAGGAATATGCGCCCGCCGCTGGCGCGGAGGAGGAAAGGGCATGAACGCGACATTGCTGCTGATCGCCATCATGGCGGCCGTTACATATGCGACCCGCGTCATCGGATTCGTGGCGCTGGACGGCTTTCGACCGCGCGGCCGATTGGCGGCGGGGCTGGAGGCGGTCCCGGCGGCCGTCCTGACCGCCGTTGTCGCGCCGGCGGTGCTGCTGGGCGGGCCGGCGGAGATGATCGCCGCCGCTCTTGCCGCGCTGGCGGCCCTGCGCCTGCCGATCATCGCCGTCGTGGCGATCGGCGTTGTCGCGGTGGTCGCATTGCGCGCGGTACTGGGGTAGCCCGCACTTACGGGGCCGCCGCGCACTGGATAGTCGATCCGTCCCGCTCGTCGACGATCGTGAAGCCGGGGCCGGTCATCGTGGATGCAGGGATTTCGAAACACGCGCTGCCACCGCCGCCGGTCGTTGTGTCGGACCCAAGACGGTTGCCGCTGCCGGAGAAGTCGCCGGTTCCCAGGACGAAGCCGCTGAACCCGAAGGATTCGCTCAGCCGGTTGTCGGCAACGGTAACGTTATCTGCCCTGTGACCGACAAGGATGCCCGAGCCGAAGATGGTCGAGATCCGGTTGCCGGCTATCGAGACGTCGTCGCTATCCCAGCCGATCTCGATACCGGCATTGCCGTCGGCGCGGTCGATCGCGTTATCGGCGACGGTGACGCCGACGGCATCGTTGCCGACGCGCACACCCGACCCGCCGATCGGTCCGATCCGGTTTTCGCGCACCGTGATGTCGCTGACATCATGGCCGAACGAGACAGCGTGCGAGCCGATCATATCGATCGTATTGCCGCTGATCGTGATGCCGCTGACATCCGAGGCGACATCGATGCCGCCAAACCCGTTGTTGACCCTGTTGCCGGTGACGATGGTTTCGGTTGTCGCCTCTGCGATCGAGATACCGGCGCCGCCATATCGGCTGACGGTGTTGTCGCGCACGGTGATGCCGTTGTTCGCTTGTGCAATCTGGATGCCGTTGCCGACAACGTCGGTGACGGTGTTGTCGGCGATCACGGCGTCCCTGATTTCCGGATTGAGCGCGATGCCGCCGTCGCCGGTCCTCGACACCGTGTTGCCGGTGATTGTCACGGACCGGCTGTATGGGTTGACCCAGATTCCCTGCCGCCCGGTATCGCTGACAGTGTTGTCGGCGATCGTCAGCGAGCGGCTGTTCAGATTGGCAAAGATGCCGGACTGGCCGGTATCGCGAACGGTGTTACCCGCGACGGTGACGCGGGATGTCTCCGATCCGATGAATATCCCGTTGGTCCCGGCGCCGGTCACGGTGTTGTTGCGCAGGCGTATGTCGGAGGACCGGTTGCCGACGGAGATACCGTAATCGCCTGAGGATATGATGTCGTTGTCGGTGACCCGCACCGTCGTTCTGCCTTCCGGAATGACGATGCCGTCGGCAGAGCCGTCGCCGACGATGCGAACGCCGTCGATCGTCGTCCGCGAGGCGGCAACGATCCCTGGATTTCCTTGCGTGGCCCGGATCGTCGGCCGGGTGCCCGGTACTGTAAGGACGAACCGCTGGCCGTCGTCCGCGCCCATGACTTCGATGTCGTATGCACCGCCGAGCAGCCGCTGGCCTTCTCGCAGGGTGATGTTCCCGTCATAGGGATTGTTCTCGCCGGAGGCCACGATGGTCTGACGGTCACCGCTCTCGACGGCGTTCTTCAGGTCCGCGCCGTTGCCCCGGACAATGGCCACATGGCCGAAGCTTTCGCCGTCGCCGTCGAGCGCCTCTTCCCGCTCGGTCCGGGTGGCTGTGTTCGTTGTCGTCTGTGACGGAGCGGCACCGGTGACGATATCGACGTCGCGGATGACGCGATCGGTCATACGCCGCTCTTGCGTTGTCGACTGGCGACGGTCGGTGCCGGCCTCCTGCAGGGGAAGACGCAGTCGCACGCCGGCGAAATGCTGGCCGCCCCGGACGTCGTCGCCCTGGCTTTCCACGCCGGCGGTCAGCCGGCTGCCGGTGCCGAGGCCGGGCACATCGTGCCATGTCAATTCGGCGCGGCCCCGTGGACCGGTGACAGCATCGGTGCCGGACGCGTCGAAATGATAGCCGCCAGCGTAAACCCTGAGGTCGAGACCGCTTTCGGGCGCGGTGATCGGCAGACGATAACCGATTTCCGCGTCGACGCCGGACAGCGCCCGCTCGCGCCGTTCCACGATGGTTGTCTGGTCGCGGTGCTGTGTTTCCAGCAGCAGGCGGCTGTCGTCAACGACCAGGCCGGCATCGACCAGCCGCGTCGCGGTGGTGGTAGAGCGGCCGCTGGTCTGGGTGGTGTTGCCGAACGGCAGATAGGCGTTGACCCGCAGATCCCAGTCGGCGCTTAGCGCCTCGACCCCCAGCGTCGCCTGGGTGAACGTGTTGTCGTTGGGCGAGTTGCGGATATCGGCAAAGCCATAGGCGCCCAGGTTCCAGCCATTGTCCAGCATGTGCCGGACCCCGAGACCGAAATTGCCTTCCTGTGAGTCCCTGTCATCGAATGCCGCCCTGATATTGCCGAACAGCAGCGAACGGTCCGTTTGGACCAGCGGAACGAAGAGATCAATGTCGCCATATGAACGGGACGAGCCGAACCGGCCGCCGATCTCCACCGAGGGGCCCCATATTGGCGTGTCGGCCAGTGCGGGGGGTGCGGGCGCGACGATGCCTGCTGCGAAGGCCCCACAGCACGCAACAACCAGTGATAATGCCGATGTCGATTTGACGCTCGTCATGGTCGTCTCCCGCTGAAATCATTCGAATGCATTATTAATATTAAATAAATAAATTTGAATAGTAATTTTATCAAGCCGCAGCGTCCCGGCCGTTGCGGTCGCCGATCGGATTTCCCTTGAGCGTGATCCAGCCTTGGGTCATACGCGGTGGCGACCGGTTTTGTAGGGATTGGGGCGAAATCTATCGCTCCGTCGCGGGCGGTCGGATTCCGTGAGCGGCGCTGAGGAGAAAAACGTGACGGCAACGGTAACGGTCGTGTGCATGAAATGGGGGACTGCCTATTCGTCCCGGTATGTCAACATTCTGCGGGCAATGACGGCCCGCCACCTGGCGCGTCCTCACCGATTTGTCTGCCTCACCGACGACACGGCAGGTCTTCATCCGGAGATCGAGACGTTCGCGATTCCAGACGTTCCGCTGCCGCCCCACAAGAAAGACAGGCCGTGGCGCAAGCTGGCGCTTTTCGCGCCCGGTGTTGCCGATCTGGCGGGGCCGTGCCTGTATCTGGACCTGGATGTCGTCGTCGTCGATGCCCTCGACCCGTTCTTCGACGTTCCGGGCGACGTCGTGATCATCGAGAACTGGACCCAGCGGGGCCAGGGCATTGGCAACAGCAGCGTGTTCCGATGGGTGGCGGGTGCGCACGACAGTATATACAATGACTTCCGCAAGGATCCCGACGGGATCATCAGGGACGTGCCGAATGAGCAGACCTATCTTTCGCACCAGGTGGCCGCTGCCGGACACCGACTGGCATTCTGGCCCGACGCCTGGGTCCGCAGCTTCAAATACCACTGCCGGCCGGTCTTTCCATTGAACTGGGTCCGCGCGCCGCGAAAGCCCGAAGGGGCCAGGGTCATTGCCTTTCACGGGCGGCCGAACCCACCGGACACAGCGACCCACGGACCTCTCCATCCGAAGAAGTATTTTCGCCCGGCGCCCTGGGTCGCCGATCACTGGAAAGAATAGGCGGTATTTTTGCCATCACCGTCACAGAGAGGAGGCCTGGCCGCGAATGTTTCGATCTGCACGCTGTGTTGCGAGTGCGGGGATGGCGATTGCAGGGCTGGTCGTGGCTTCGCTGCTGTTCCCGCTGGACGCCGAAGCCGACTCCTCCGTTGCCGGGCCCTGCGCGGCGGTCTCGCACGAGGGCAACGCCTATACGGTCTGCACAATCGATCCGGAGCGCTATGAACTGCGGCTGTTCTGGGACGATCCTGCCGGCGAGCCCTATCGCTGGTTCCGCGATCTGCCCCGAATTTCCAGCGGCGGCAGGATCGCGTTCGCGATGAATGCGGGCATGTATGACGGCGATCTGGCGCCGGTCGGCCTTTACGTCGCGAACGGGCAGGAACGCAAATCGCTCAATACCAATGACGGTCCAGGCAATTTTCACCTGTTGCCCAACGGCGTGTTCTTCATCGCCGATGGCCGCGCCGGCGTGATGGAGACCGAGCGGTTTGCGCGAGAAGCGCCGGCCGTCGATCTGGCCACGCAATCAGGGCCGATGCTGGTCATCGACGGAGAAATTCACCCTCGGTTCATTCCCGGCGGCACATCGCGCAAACGCCGCAACGGCGTCGGCGTCACGGACGATGGCGAAGTCGTATTCGCCATATCCGACGGCTTTGTGAATTTCTGGGATTTCGGGCGGCTATTCCGGGATCGGCTGGGGACCGACAATGCCCTGTTTCTGGACGGTTCGATGTCCAGTCTTTACGCTCCGGCCATGGGCCGCGAGGATCGGCGCCGGCCCATGGGCCCGATCATCGCTGCGTATGAGGGCGGCTGACCCCCGGCAGGTCTGTCAGTGCTTGCGCAACACCAACTGCTGCTGATCCCGGAACGCCCAGCACCCCGCCAGGATGATGGGAATGGAAGCCAGATCTGACCACAGTCCGGGATACATCAACAAGATGGCGCCGGCGCCCGTGACAAGGCGGCGCCACCAGCTAATGGGCCCTTTCCACCAGCCGGTCGTGGTGATGCCGAGCGCATAAACGCCGAGCCCGCCGGTAATGACGGCCAGGCCGATGTCGAGCGGTTCACCGATCAGCAGCAATTCCGGCCCATAAACGAAAAGGAATGGGACGATCACCTTCGCCAAACCGATCATGAACGATTCGACCGATGTCTCCAGCGGCTTCGATCCGGCGATCGCCGCTGCTGCGTAAGAAGCCAGCGCCACCGGCGGCGTGATCGCGGACACCAGCCCGTAATAGAAGATGAACAGATGCGCGGCGATCATCGGAACGCCCATCTGAACCAGGGCGGGGGCAACGAGAACGGCCAGCAAAAGATAGACACCGACTGTCGGCAAGCCCATGCCCAGAACGATCGAAGTAAGCGCCGTCAGGACCAACGCGACAAACAGGTATCCGCCGCTGGCGTCGACGATGAGCCCCGAAAGTTTGAGCCCCAGGCCGGTCAGGGTCAGGATTCCGATCACAATTCCCGCACAGGCGCAGGCAACCGCGACCGGCAGGATATTCACCGCCGCATCATGGCAGGTTTCGACCAGTTTCGACGGCGTAAGGCGGGTGTCTTTCGAGAACAGCGAGAGCGCAAACGCGATGGCGATCGCATAGAACCCCGCCCGATAAGGCGTATATCCGTCGATCAGGAAGTAAATCAGAATTGGAATGGGCAAGAGCATGTAGCCCTTGCTCGTCAGCAATTTCCAGAAATCCGGGATCTCGTCTGCGGAAACCGGCTGCACATTGTACTTGGCAGCGTCGAAGTGCACAGCCGCGAAGATCGCACCGAAGAACAGGAGTGCCGGTACGAGGGCGTGGGCGGTGATTTCGATATAGGGAATGCCGGTAAAACTGACCATCAGGAACGCGGCGGCGCCCATGATCGGCGGCATGATCTGACCGCCGGACGAAGCGGCGGCTTCAATGGCGGCGGCCGTCTGTGGCTTGTAGCCGGCCCTTTTCATCAAGGGGATGGTAAAGGTGCCGGTGCTGGCGACATTGGCCACGGCGCTGCCGTTGATGGAGCCGAACATGGCACTCGACAACACGGCAACATAGGCGGGGCCGCCCGCGTATTTGCCGGTCAGGGCATGGCCCAGACCGATGAAGATGTCGCCCATGCCCGTCTTCTGCAACAGGGCGCCGAACAGGACAAAGACGAAAATATAGGTGGCCGATGACCCGACGGGCGTGCCCAGCACGCCTTCGGTGGTCAGGAACAGGTGAGAAACGACCCGGGACACGGAGTAGCCGGTATGCCCGATGGATTCCGGCAGAAGATGACCGAGAAAGGCATAGGACAGCGCCGTCAGAGCAATGATGACCAAGGGCCATCCGATGACCATCCTGGTTGCAATCAGCACGGCGACGATCGTGATCGTGCCGAGAATGACCTGCCGGTCCGTGACCAGACCGGCGGTCATGATGATTTCATTGAAGTTCAGACCGATATAGAAACTCGGCAGCGTAATCGCGACGCCCAGGGCGAGAAACAATATAGACTTGAAAAGGCCCGCGCGGGAGGCGGCGAGCAGAAACAGAAATCCGCAGATTGCACTCAGATGGACGATTCGCTGCTGAAGGGCCGTGTAAGGACCGTAGTAGGCCGTATACAGGTGGAACAGCGCCATTCCGACGACCAGCACGCCCAGCGCGAACTTGAATGCAAGACCAATAGCGCCGGCCTTTTGGTCTGGCGCGTTGAGACCGTACATAGTCGTCATTGTGGCATTCCGCTATGAACAATGGAGTCAGGGCGCTCCCGACCGCCGCTGCCCGATCGTTCACGGGTCAGCGGCGGCGTGGATCGTCAGGTTTCGCCGGTCAGTCGAGGACGCCGACTTCCTGGTAGTATTGTTCGGCACCCGGCGCCAGGGCGATCGGAACATCGATCGCCGTTTCGGGGTTGATCATGTTCGCGGCAGGGTGAATGGCGCGCAGATCTTCGACATTCTCGAAGAGGGCCTTCGTCATGCCATAGATCATGTCCTGATCGGCGTTCTCGTTCGCAAACAGCACGTTCCAGATGTTCAGGGTGACCACTTCCGTGTCCTGCCCCTCATAAGTATTGGCTGGAATTGTGCCACGCGGATAGTAGGGATGGTCTTCGCCCACGGCCTCGATGGCCGCTTCATCAAGGTCAAGGATCACGATATCTGCCGTCGTCGACAAATCGATGATGGTGGGTGTTGGAAAGCCGGCCAGAACGACACTTGCGTCGAGATTTCTGTCCTTCATCGATTCGGTCGCTTCGGTGAAGTCCAGGTATTCGTACTGGATGTCGTCGGCGATGCCGTGTGCGTCGAAGACGATATCGGCCATTACCCGCGTCGCGCCACCCGGAGGTCCAACGGCGACACGCTTGCCGGCGAGATCGCTGACGGAGTCGATGCCTGAATCTTCACGAACGACGAGGTGAAAAGTGCTGGGATAGAGGGAGGCCAGAGCCTGCAGCGGATAGCTTTCGTTGAAGCCTTCCGTGCCCATCGTGGCAAAATAGACCGTGTTGGCATTGCCGATGCCCAGGGTCATCTCGCCATTACCAACGCGGCGGGAGTTTTCAATCGAAGCCCCCGTGACTTCGGCCGTGGCGCTCAGGCCCTCGATCTCGTCCGAGAAAATTTCCGCCATGCCGCCGCCGAGCGGATAGTAGACGCCCCCGGTGCTGCCGGTGCCAATGGTAATCCGATCCTGGGCTGATGCGACACTGCCGGTCAACGCGAATGCCGCGCCGATGCCTGCGATGACGATCGACTTTGAGATATCTGCGGTTCTCATAATGCGATGATCCCCCCTCGGGATATTTTTTGGAAATTGGAAACGGCTGGATTAGCCGAGAAATCGTTGTATACAGGCGCATCCGCAGAATGTAAAATATTAATAGCCAGTTGCCATTAACTGAAATTGAAAATTGACGATATGCCATCCACAACGAAACCAATGTGCGAACCGCCTCTGGTGAGCGATCGCAAGCCAGCCGCATCGATCCCGCAGGGCGGATGGGACTGCCATTGCCATCTCTTCGGACCGCTGACGGAATATCCTGCTGCGGAGAGCGCCACGCATACCGCCCCGACCGCAACCGTCGCCGATTATCGATCGCTGCTGGACCGGCTGGGCCTCGCGAAAGGCGTCGTGGTCACATCCACCGTCTATGGCACGGACAACCGTCTTCTGATCGAATCTCTACAGGCCGCCGGTGACTGGCTTCGCGGAGTGGCGGTTATCGACAACTCGGTTACCGACGCCGAGTTGGACATCATGCACCGGGCTGGCGTGCGCGCCTTTCGCATCAATCTGATCTATCGTTCACGCGGGGAACAGTTTCGTGGCGGCGTCGGGCACGAGGCGCTGCGGCCACTTGCCGAACGGACGGCGGCGCTGGGCTGGCATGCCCAGCTTTGGTGCGATTCCAGTGATCTTCCGGAATTGCGGGCAGAGCTGGGTGCATTGCCGCTTCCCTGCGTGATCGATCACTTTGGCCGGACGCCGACGAAACGCGGTATCGACGATCCGGGCTTCGAGACCTTGCGCGCGATGCTGGCCGAGGGGGAGGCCTACGCAAAAATTTCCGGCGCGTATCGGATTTCCGATGAATACCCCCGATATGGCGATGTGAAGCCTTTTGCGCAGGCCCTGATCTCAGCCGCTCCGGACAGATTGGTTTGGGGCACCGATTGGCCGCATCCGAATTGCAAATCGTCGATGCCCGACGACGCCGACCTTCTGGAAATACTGGCCGAGTGGTGCGACGGGGATCAGGCCCTGCTGCGCAAGATACTCGTTGAGACACCCCAGAAACTCTATGGGTGACGCAATCCGGTTGTCACCAGCCTGAGGTTATCCCGGCGCTCCTTTTTCGAGCCGTATCGACAGGAACAGTCATGACCGATGCCGTCCAATCCTTTGCGTTGACCGATTACACGCCGCGCCAACGCTATAAATTGTTGTCCAGTCTGGTGGTGCCCCGGCCGATCGCGCTTGTCGGGACGATCGGCCCGGACGGCACGAACAATGCCGCACCGTATTCCTTCTTCAATGTCGTGTCGGAAGATCCGCCGCTGGTCGTCCTGGGGCTACAGATCAGCCCCGCGGGTCAGCGCAAGGATACGGCTGTCAACATCGCCCGAACCGGCGAGTTCGTGATCAATCTGGTCGATGACGCCCTCGCGCAGGCCATGAATATCTGTGCGATCGATATGCCGCCGGACGAAAGCGAGATCGACGCTGCCGGTCTGACCCTGGCCCAAAGCGTGTCGATCGCCCCGAAGCGGATCGTGGAATCACCCGCGGCGCTTGAGTGTCGCGAGGTCAAGACTCTGAAATTCAGTGAGCGCCGGGACATCGTCATCGGTGAGGTGTCGCATATTCACGTCAGGGACAAGCTGATCGATCCGGAGACGCTGGGACTCGACCTCGATCACTACGATCCCCTGGGCCGCCTTTTCGCCGGCTTCTACTCGCGACAATCCGATCGTTTCGAGATGCCACGAATCAGTGTTGAAGAATGGAAATCGCGGACGTAGGGCGGCTGACCTATAGCCGTCCCAGCGCGGCTTCGACAGTCGGCTTCAGCATCAGGCCGTCGACCGTCTCGAACGCGATGTCCGATGTGCCGAGATAGGCCTGCTGGTTCTGCGCTGTCCAGTCGTTGGTTGCGATGCGATAGCTGGCCGAGGGATCGATGTCGATCTCGCGCGCATGAACGAAATCGCCGGTACGCTGATCAAGGTTTGACGCCCGGTGCTGGTTGGCCATCGTCATGATCGCCGCCAGTCGTTCGCCGGTGACCGTCGCGGTCCTGATCTCGCCGTCGAACCGAACGAAGGCGTCGAAGTCGTAACGGGTGACGTCACCGGCCGGAAGTCCCGTTCCGAAGGTCGTATGACCTAGGAATGCCACATCCGCTTCGACCGCCGAGCGGACGGCGTCAGTCGCGAACAGGATGCTTTCGGCCAGATCGCGCGGCCGTGAAAGCTCAGCGATCACCGCGCGGTCCTCGTCGGTCAGATGTTCGGCCAGTATCGCGCGGATCGTGGCGTCCAGATCTTCGTCCCGTGGGCGATCAGCCGTCATCGGCACTGTGTCGACGCTGAACTCCGGGCCGGACGACCTCCGCCGGATGCCCACCACCGTGACCGTATTGCCCCACGAGCCGCCGTGGAAATAGCGGGTGCCGTCACCCTCGTGATCCAGCATCAGATGGTCGTGCCCGCCGATGATCAGTGTTCCCGCGCTCAGATCCTGCAGGGTCGCGCGGTCGGCAACGACGCCGGCATGACTCAGGATCACGGGAACATCGACGCCGGCCATGGCGTCGCCAAGCGCGGCGCGGGCGAAATCGACCGGATCAAGCAGTCCGAGCGTGTCGCGAACGGCCTCGCGATAAACAAATGGGTTGGTGGCGGCGAGGCCAATGAACCCGAGACGCTGTCCGCCGATATCGAGTTGGGCCGTCGACGGGGCGAACAGGCGGCCCGTGCGGCGGTCGAGAATGTTGGAAACAACGACGGCCCCGGTGGCCTCGGCCCTTGCCACGAATGATGCCATGTCATCGATGATCGCCGTTTCGTGGTTGCCGAGATTGATGATCAAGGGCGCAATTCCGGTAAGTGCCTCGACGAATTGCCAGTCGGCGGCCGCTTCGGAGCGCAGGGCCGCCACATTGCCGCGTTCGAAAATGTCGCCATTGATCGTGATCGCCATCGGCGTGTCGGGGCTCTCCGCGCGAAGGTCGCGGATTGTCTGCAGAACCGCCGGCAGATTGCGATAGGGCGAATGCAGATCGGCCAGCGAGACAAGCAGAAAATCGGCCTGCGCCGTCGACGCCAGCAGCGGTGCGCCGATGCCGAAGGCAAGCGGCGAAACGGCGAGTCCCTGCAGCAGATGGCGGCGGGAGACTGAAAAAGTCACGGGGCAACGGCGCATGGCGATCGGGCCTTCCGGTGAGTAATCGAGACACCCGACGTCGGACGTGTCGGCATCTGGAATACTACCGGCATTTCCGGCGTCGTGAAGGGGCAACCTGCATCTGCCGCGGTGCTTTCGTCCTCCGATAGCCAACCGGTGGGTTCATTTCTGGCCGCCAAGGCAGTATCCTGATGACAGACTATCCTGAAAGCGCCGCGCAAGACGGCGGGGGAGTGGGGCGGTGCGGCATTTGCATTCAACGGGACTTTCGCTACTGAGCGGCTTTGCATTGCTGACGAGCCTGCCGGCCTATGCCGACGAAATCGGCGCGTCGGATATCGTGACCTTCCTGAGCGGCATGGGAAGCGACCCGTTCGCGCCGCCGCAAAACATGATGGTCTGGCGCGCCAACATCGCCGGTATCGAGCATACCGGCCACGCCGCTTACCTCGATTTGCCAGCCATGGCACCTGGTCTGCAAGGCGATGAGGCGCTGCCCCGGATAATACTGTCCATGGATCCGATGGGATGGGACAACCCGATGGGTGGATTCCTGGGCGGATTGGCGGGCGCGCTGACGCCTGGCGACCTGGCCGGTTTGCCCGATATCCTGTCGCTGTCGGAGTCGGCCATCGTGATCGCCGTGAACATGCCCGGCGAACTGACCCAAACTCGTCTGCCGGTCGTCATGGCCGAACCGCCGCCGCCGAACTCGGCGTTCGTGGCGTTCTACTCGCCGCTGAACACGCAGGAGCACTATGCCGGGCACGCCACCCAGGGCGAGGTGGTGATCACGAATGTCGACGGCGGCTTGCGCGGGCAGTTCGCCGCGCCGATGCGCTATGGCCTGTACGACGAGAACGACCGCGACATGTCCGGGCTCATTGCCGGCGAATTCTGCCAGGTCGGCATGGACGCCATGCAACGCGCCATCGAGGAGGGTCGTGATGTTGCATGGGGCTCGGTGCCCTGTCTGTATCAGGACGACACGCCGCTGCAGGTGATTGATAACCAGCCACGGCACGGCCGCGAGAACGTCCTTCCGGACCGGGCGACGCTTCACGTGGCTTTCTCGACGCCGGTCGCCCGTGCCGAAGTCGAGGAGCATCTGGAAGTCTTTACCCGCGATCCGGCTGGCGATCGCATGGTTGCCGATGGGACGATCGAGCGAACCGGGCGGCGGTCGTTCGAATTCATTCCGGATCCGGCGCTCGAAGTCGGAGCCATCTACGAGGCCCGGATCACCGGCGGCGATGAGGGTATCGAGAATCGGGCGGGGAACACGTTGGCAGCCGACTTCTGGTGGCGGTTCTCCACGCTGATCGACCTTGAAACCGCCGAGATGGAGGTGTCGTTCTATCAGACGATGCGTGATGCGCCGCTCGTGCGGACAAAACCGACGCTGAGCCGTGTCTTCCTGGATTGGCAGGAACGCCCCGATATCCACCCGGATTGGCAGCCTCTGAGCTTCCCGGCCACCATCCGTCCGTGGAATCAACGTGACGGCTGGATGTATCCGGCCGATTTCGACCGCGTATTTCGCATCGAACGCCCCGACCAGCACACGCCGATCGACCGGCGTATGGCGTTCAACACCAGCAATCTTTTCGACTGGCGGCCAACCCAGGCGCGTGGGGAGGTCGAGGTCGAAGTCGAACTTGAACCACACGATCCGTATCCCGATGATGATGCGCCGCCCATCATGGAGGACGACTTCCGCATTGCCATGTGGCCCTACGAGCCGCGGACCGTGTCAATGGCCTGGTATCTGTTGCCGGTCGGACCCTGGGCGGGGGGCGTACCGGCGGACGAACGCGTCGCCGCAGGGCAGACCGTCTGGCGGGCAAGCGAGTTCGCGACACAGACAATGCCGATCCTGGGGATGAATACCGTTGGCGGCAGCGTGCTGGAGACCAGCCGGGTCAGCGATGAGGGCGAGCCGATCGATACCATCGTGGACACACTCATGGCGCTGCAATGGGAGGTCATCGATCGGGGCGTTGCGGAGATACTGCTATTGCTCACGCCGCTGGACTGGCACCCGTACGGATCGTCGATTTCCGCTGCGGGGGCCGATGCGCAATGGTTTGAAGTCGAGGATCCCGGCGCCGAGGGCCTGCGGTGGCTGGGGTCTGTCATTCAGGCACCGATCAGTCCTGCTTTGAGCGACTCCTCGGCCCTGACGCACGAGATCGGCCACGGTTTCGGACTGGGCCACACGCCGGACACGGAATGCGGTGTGTCCGCCTGGCTGACACCGGGGGCCGAACCATCGGACATCGAAGGCTTTCGGATCTCGCTTGGCGGCAGGTTCGGATGGAACAAGTCATACCGGGATGGCAATGCCGAGCGTCCGGGCCGCCTGCATTCGCTGATGCATCCCTGTGCCCGCCCGACCGCAGAGACATTCATGCGCTATCACGACTATCATACGCTTCAATCGGTCCCGTACCTGCGCCGGTTCGCGTCCCTGGGCGGGACCCGCCAGGGCGGCTTCGGCGATGACCGAATCGACTATGCGACGCCGTCGCCGGATATGATCGTGGCCCGGATGCCGGAAACCGATGTCGGGACCTGGCTGCGTGTTATCGGCAGGCTTGATCCCGACGGCGGGGCGCGGATCGACACCGTCCGGCCCGTGCCGCGGGGGTATACGACGCCCGAGGGTGCGCTGACGGCGCTGCTGCGCGACGCCGAGGGTACGGTGGTAGAACGCGTATCCTTCGGCCCCATCGGCGATGTCGAGGGTGCCGAGCCCGCTGACCCGGCGACCTGGCCGCTGTTCACGGCAGTTCTTCCCGGTAACGCCGACGCCCGGCGCCTTGAAATCCGGCGCGGCGACGAACTTCTTGCTGCGCGCGACCGACGCGCTGCGCCACCTGAACTGACCGTCGAGGGTCTGCAACCGCAGGAGACGCTGGACGGACCGGCGCTCTTGACCTGGTCTGTGGCCAGCGACGCCGAGGCCACCTATACGGTGCTGTTCAGTCCCGACGGTCGGGCGCCATGGCGGTTCCTGGCCGTGGGTCGCGACCGGACGGAGCTGTCTCTCGATCCCGCCGATCTGACACCCGGACCGGCGCCGACACTGCGTATCATCGCTAATGACGGCTTTAACGAGACCCGCACCGATATCGAAATCGTCGTGGTTCGGGAACCGGAACCGTCATTGACGCGCCCTGTCTCGGGTACAACGGCAAGTGACATGGTGGAAGTGCAGGCGGTGTTCGACGTGGCGATGGATTCTGACAGTTTCATCGGCCGGTTTGATCTGCATGACGCCGATGGACAAGCCGTCGATGCAGGCGTCCGGTATGAACCGACCTTGCGGGCCGTCCTGCTGACACCCGAAGAACGTCTCGAACCGGATGCCGACTATACCGCGACGTTGCGCGCCGGGGTGGCCGACGCCTTCGGCAACCGCCTTGAGACCGACATATCGTGGGAATTCCGGACCGGGGCGGCGTTGCCTGTGCGGGAACATCATGACGTGTTCGAGACACTGCCCGGGGGTCCGCCGCCGACGCCGGGTCGTGGGCGATCCAGCGTCGAACCGCCGGACCCGGACCGCCGCCACGCGGATGCCACGTCCCGCCCCGCCGAAGTGCCTGAGCAGGGCGAGGGACCGTCGCCGCACGACGGCGTGCTCGTATTGGAAGGTCGGACACTTGCCTTTGTCGTCGACCAATGCCTGTTGGAGGCGGCAACGCTGGGGCTGACCGAAATCCGGGGTACGGGGACCGATCCGGACACCGGTGAAACGTTTCAGGTCACGGCGCAGCGGGTGGATATGAGCGGCGGTCTGATGGATTCAGTGACAGTGCGGCTAGGCGGCGATCAGCTCCAGGCGCTGCGAACCCGGTCCAACGGGCAGTGGCGAGACCGGGCAGGCGGCGAGGCGGGGCCGCTACTGGTGGCCGAAGACGGGCGCTTCGCGGCGGCCGGGCTGATGGCCGAACAAGGGCAGGTCGCGCAGGGGCAGGCCGGGACGCGGCCGTTTTCTCTGACGGCGCATTGTCAATAGCACTTGCGGCGCCATTCTATTCGGAAGTCGACGCTGTCTTGCGGTACGATTGTGCCGTTTCTCCATCGCGCACACTGTCTGGCGGAAAGGTCAGTGTCACTGTGGTGCCGGAGCCCGGTTCGCTGTCGATCGACAGGTCGACTCCCTGGGCCGTGGCGAAGGCGCGGGTTATCGGGATGCCGAGACCGGTGCCGGACTGGGGCTTCGAACGGCTGCTGGCGCGTCGGCTGAATGGTCGGGATGTGTCGGCAATCTCGTCCAGGGTCATGCCGACGCCTGTGTCGGAGATCGAAAGCGCAAGGCCGCCGTCGGCCGATCGCCGTGCCGAGACGTTGACCCGGCCATCGGCGCGGGTGAACTTAAGGGCATTGCCGACGAGGTTGAGCAGCATCTGGCGCAGCCGTCCTGCGTCAACATAGACCTCGAGATCCGGCGGGTGAGGGTCGGATGTCAGCGCTACGCCCGGCTCGCGCGGCAGCGGGTCGGCCATGCGCAGCCCTTCGTCGACGACGGATGCCAGCGGGACCCACTGCATGTCCAGGCTGATCTCGTTCGCCTCGATCCGGGACAGGTCCAGAATGTCGTTGATGACCGTCAGCAGGTGATAGCCGCTGCGATGAATGTCGGAAGCGTATTCCTGATAACGAACCGGTTGAAGCGGGCCGAAGACCTGCCGGCACATCACGTCCGAGAACCCGACGATGGCGTTGAGGGGCGTGCGGATTTCGTGGCTGATATTGGCGAGGAATCGCGTCTTCAGCATGTTGGCGCGTTCTGCCTCGCGAAGGGCATTGGATAGCGCGGTCTCGCGCTCGATCCGCTCCGTCAGATTGCGGATATGGGCCAGAATGACCGGTTCTCCACCGATTTCAAAAGGAGTGGCGCTGATCTCGACTGGCAGTTCGATCGCGTCGTCGCGCACGATCCGTGACCGGAAAATCCCGCCATCATCGACGGATCGTCCCTGCTGTCCGTCGGTAACGGGGCGAAGGAATCGTTCGCTGCCGATCATGGGGGCGGCCCGGCGGCCGCACAGCCGATCGAGCGGGCGATTGAACAGGCGGCCCGCACTTTCGTTGGCATCGCGGATGGTCCCGTCATGGGCGCCGATGATCAGAATACCGTCATAGGCATTGTCGAAAACCGAACGGAACCGGGCCTCGGAGTCCGCAAGCAACCGATGGCTGCCTGAGCGCTGCGCGTCGAGACGCAGGCGCTGGGCGGCGACGACGGCGATGAACACGGCCAGGAGCAGGGCCACTGTCCAGATGATCGGCGACACGACCGACGACGTGGGCCACCCTCCGACCGGCAGCGCCGCCGCCTGCCATGAGCCGGTCGGCAAATCGATTTCGGCGACGACGGGGTCGGCATCATGAATACCGGTAGGGCCGAAGAAGGGTTCTCCTTCGGCGCCAAGGGCGTTCGCGCCCCGCAATCCGACCTGAATCGGCATATCGCCGCCCAGGAGTTCGGCCTGCTCCAGGACGGCTTCGTAGTCGACCACGGCTGCGACGATCCCCCACAGGCGATCGATGGGCGGTTCGCCGACCTGGAGGAGGACCGGCGATCGGATGATCAGGCGTTCGCCGCCTTGAACGAGGTCGACCGGGCCCGCGACAACGGTGCTGAGGGTTTCCATGGCGCGCCGAACGGCGGCTTCCTGGTCGGGGATCGTTCGATAATCCAGGCCGAGCGCGTCCTCGTTGCCGGCAAGGGGGTGGACATGGGTGATCACCATGTCCTGGGCTGCCGCGATGTGGACGATCGCCGTCCGCTCGGACAGCAGGCCGTCAACGAAGTCGGCAAACGCCTCGCGCGAAATGTCCGGCGCTGTCCCGATTTCGACGACGAGGCCCCGAACCAGCGCAACATCGCGCCAGACAGCCCCCTCCAGTGCCGCCCGAACCCGGCCGAGCTGATCGAGCGTCGTCAGCGCGGCCTGATCGCGGGCGCGGTCGACGGCGGCACGATCGAGCAGGAAGCCGGTCAAAATCACAAAACCGATCGCGGCGATCGCGACCAGTAGCGTCGGCCTCCAATGCTTGTCGGCCGCACCGCGACGCTCGGTCATCGTGTCCCATCGTCCCCCGTCTGACCAATCACCGAAGCCTATGGTGCGCGCATTGTGTTAATATTGCCTAACGACCATACGATAGGTTCTCTTGTGACTTATGAGGGCGGCGGTGTCCGGCACACTGTGAAACTCTACGAATTGAATATCGGAAATGGGTAGATTGGGGTTCAGTCAAGGGCTGGCAAGCGGCCAGTCAAGTACGAGTGCGCTGAGTTGGTCGCGACGGGAAATCTCGGTTTTCTGAAGGACAGCTTCGCAGTGGCGACGGGCCGTATTGTGACTAATCCCCAATTCGGCGGCGATCGCGGCCGAAGATGCGCCCTGAAGAATCAGCTTGGCGACATCCCGCTGCCGGGCGGTCAGTCCGAATTTTCCGGCGAGAATCCCGGCCATCCGTGCTGTATCCATCTGCCTGAGCGCAAGGCGCAGTTCCGGCCCCCCTATTGGGCTGAGTTCGGGCAGTGGCAGTTGGAGGAAATCCCCGTCGTCCGGTTCATCCGCGGCGCTGACGATGCGGGCGGGGAGGAGCGACGCCGCAATCGCCTGGTCAAGTCGCTCCCGATGGCGGTTGCGCCGGTCGATGGCCTGAAATCCGCTTTCGAAACTCGGCAGTAGCAAACCGAGAACAATTTCGGTTTCACCGCTGACGAAGCCTGGCGCGTCGGGTTCCTGAAAGCCGAAGGCGAACATCGCCTCGCCAACCGACAGACGTGCCGTCATTCCGATAACCTGCGGCATGCCGGCGGGTTCGAAGGCATCGTTGAAATAGGCCGTCTTGACGATTTCCTGCCGCGCGGCGAGCTCGGTTTCGTGATAGACTCCAGTGCCGAAACTGCGGCGCCTTCGATTCATGGTATCGAGGTCGCGGTCATGACAGCGGATATTGCCGTCCCGGTCAACGCCGGCGAAGGTATGCGCCATATAGGCTTCGATTTGCGGCCCGGCGCGCCAGGGAACCATCCACGGCCGGCCGTCATCAAGCCATCCCGCGAAGGCGGCGTCGGCCCCGACGAGCTTTCCAATTTCAGCCAGCATATCGCGGATCGTGGCGGAGTCGAGTTGGACCGACAGAAAGCCGCGTTGGAGCGCCGTCAGACGGCGTAATAGATCCGAACCGATATCCATGAACGGATTATGCCAGAAGCATTATCTAGTGCAACTGCACCATGCGGGGCAATGGCTATCCGTTTAAAAGGACAGTATTGATCGTTCACGATGTTTCGGCTCCCTGTCTTCGAGCACGGTCGAACACATCCAGATTGAGGGCAAAATAAGGAGGAGTGCCGCCGATGCAGTTCGTCAGGATCGGATTGACGATCACCGCCGCCACGCTTGTCGCCACCGTGGCCGGCGCGCAAGAAGAACCTGCACGCCGGACGATGCTGGTCCTCGACGGATCGGGCAGTATGTGGGGCCAGATCGATGGTACGCCCAAGATATCCGTCGCGCGCGATGCGATCGGGCGCCTGTTGAACGACTGGTCACCCGGGAACGAGATCGGCTTGATGGCCTATGGCCACCGCAGCGAGGGGGACTGTTCGGACATCGAAACGCTGATCGAACCTGGTGACCTCGACGTGGACGCATTCGAGCAAGCGATGCAGTCGGTCAACCCGCGCGGCAAAACACCGATCGGCGCATCGGTCGAGGCCGCGGCCGACCGGTTGGCGGGGGTGGATGTCCCTTCCTCCGTTGTCGTGGTGACCGACGGACTGGAAAACTGTGGCGCCGATCTGTGCGCTCTGGGCGACCGGCTGGCTGAGAGCGGTACGGGCCTGACCGCCCATGTGATCGGGTTCGACATTGAGGATTCCGAAGGCCAGCTCGCCTGCCTGGCCGAAGCGACCGGGGGCCGTTACCTTAGCGCCGCGGATGCGGAAAGCCTGACCGGCGCCTTGCGGGATGTGAGCGCCCAACCGACGGCACCGTCGGAACCGCTTTTCGTCGACGAATTCGAACGCACCGAGCTGGGCGAAGACTGGACGGTAGATTTCCCGGAACCGTCGGGCTTTATCGTCGATACCGGCGCCCTTGTGACCATGACGGTCGAGCCGGGCGCGATGGGTGACGACCCGGAGAAAGCCAACATCTTTCGCTGGACCGGCGCCGAATTGCCCGAGGGCGACTGGGAGATCGCGGCCGATTTTACCGCGAGCATGGGCGAAGTGCAGACCCTGGGCGGTCGACGGGCGATTATCCAGGTTGGCCGCTATGAAGACGAGGCGAACCATATCTCGGTTCATGTCATTCGCCAGGGGAACTCGAACGACGATATGTGGCTTCGGCTGCGTTCCGTTGGCGGCGGCAACGCAACCGTCGAGGATGTCGAGATCGCCGGCGATGTGCGGGGCTATGATTTGGCCCGGATACTGCGGGACTTCGAGGAGAAGGGCGCCCGGCTCGTGCTGTCGAAACGCGGCCGTGACTATACCGGTCGGTTGGAAATGAATGGCTGGCGCATGCAGCCCGACGGACCGGAGGTGATCGAGACCCAGCCATTGCAGGTCTTGCGCACCATGGGCGATCCGGCGCTGTTCGCCGGGACCTTGGGTAGCGAACAGACGGTGGCCGAGTTCGATCGTGTCGAAATCCGCTCGCTGCCGTGAGGGGCATCGGTGCTCTGACCATGATGCCGGCATCCTAGATCACCGGCCGCCGTCGGTATGACGGTGGCGGCCGGCGTTACGCCCTGGGGCCTCTTCATTATCGTCGATTCGTCGGGATATTGAGCGCTTCGCCCATGACAGGCTCGCCCGCTCGGGCCACAGCGGCGTCTATCGAATCATCCGCGCGTTCGGCTCTATCTTTGGCCCGCCGGACCCGGTCTTATGTGAAAGCATCCGCCGGTCCTGAGGCTTTGCGCCGGGCGGGCGCTGGATCACAGGCCGATGGTGCGCCTCCACGCGATGACGAGCAGGGCAACGCCGAGCCCGATCGGAATTATCCAGAAAAAGCTTCCCTCTGTCCTGAGAAACGCCGTTTCCGGTACGTCCGGCAGGTAGTGGACGCGGACTTGCGTACCCGGCGGATAAGCCTTCACGATGCGTCGTGCCGTGAAACACGACCTGATCGTTTCCTCGCCCGGCGGCGGTGTCACTCGGGTGCCGACGTGGTGTTGACCGTTCACCGCGTAGTTGTACGTCACGACCGGCTGGCATCCGCCCTGCATCTCGCGAACGTGCCCGTCGATCACCGTGCCGGTGGTTTGGCGGGCGCGACGCAGAATTTTATGCCGACGTCGCTGCATGAAAACGCCAAACGCGATCAGCGCAGGCCCAACGATCAGCATGAAGGCCAGTGCGAAAGCGCTCGGCGGGTTCGTCATTGGCAATAGCTATAAACGAGGTCGCAGGTGCCGCCATGGCCGCGTTCGCAAAAGCCGCGCGCCTTGCCTTCGGCCTCGGGCAAACGCTCGTCGGCGCCGACGCCCCACCAATAGCCGCCCTCAGTCCGCTGCGCCAGCGCGTGGCATCGGTTCCGCGTCGGCTCCGAAACGATGCGGCAGTTCGTGGCGTCGCAAAAATCGAGCGCGGTGCGCCTGGCGTCGGCCTCTGAGGCGGCGCGCCCATGACCGAAGCGCCCCGCCATATCGAGTGCAAAGACCATCGCATCCAGTCTTGTCGATTCATCGCCGTGCCGACGCGTTCGCATATCGCTGCTTTCAGTCGTGACCGGAATGACAGCGATAGGCCCCAACTCGGCGCGCATGTGATCGATCCCGCCATAGAGATCGACGGTACGATCGACAAACTGCGCCTGAACCACGTAATTGGTTCCAGGTTTTAATTTGTCGGCCGGGGCGCGACGTTCGACCAATGGATGTCCGGTCTGCATGAATTCGCAACAGTCGGACTTGCGGAAAAAAACAGTGCGGTTCTGCCCATCCGAGGCAGTTTCGATGATCGCGTAGCGGATCTCGTCGATGCGGCAGTTTGAAAAGTCGCCGGGCAGGATCCGAATGCGGAAATCCTGCGGCACCGTACTGTCGCTGGCCGGCGCATCAATCACAGGGCTACACGGGTTCGGTCCGATCTGCGCTGACGCGGATGCCGCCATCAACGCCGCCAAAGCCAAAAGCGATGCACAAAAATGCCGAAAAACAGTGAAAGTCACGGTGCGCGCCTCCCCAGCGTCTGTTCCAGCGGCAAAAGGCTAACAATCACCCGGGCCGCCGGTCAACGGGGCCCGCACGGTCAACGTTCCGTGCGGCAACATTCTCCGGGGAAATGTTCTCGCGGCGTGTGTGGGGGCCGGACAGCGCTTCCTGCTTCCTGTTGTTTCGAAATACAGTTGCCGGGGATGAGGGAAAAATCGCGGGGATTGAAATGGGCGATCACGAGGGATTCCTGGCCGTACAAATGATCTGCGAATGTCGGCCCCCTTGGCCGGATCCGGGGCGGCCAAGGGGGGCGACGTCGGGTACTACATCACGGCACCAACCTGCCACGGGACGAATTCATGGTCGCCGAAGCCGAGCTGCTCGCTCTTGCTGGGTATGCCGGACGCCGTCTCGATGAACATTTTCAGGATCCGCCCGGCAACATCGTCGATGCTCTCGGTGCCGTCGACGATGGTGCCGCAATTGATGTCCATGTCCTCGGACATCCGGTCGTACATGGCCGTGTTCGTGGCGAGTTTCACCGACGGAACCGGTTTGTAGCCGGCGACCGACCCGCGCCCCGTCGTGAAGCAGACCAGATTGCATCCCCCGGCGATCTGGCCGGTGACCGATACCGGGTCATAGCCGGGTGTGTCCATCAGGACGAAGCCCGGCGTCGTGACCTGTTCGGCATAGCGATAGAAGCCGGTCAGGTTGGTGGTGCCGCCCTTGGCGGCCGCGCCGAGCGATTTTTCCAGAATGGTCGTCAATCCGCCGGCCTTGTTGCCGGGCGACGGATTGTTGTTCATCTGTCCGCCATGCTTTGCGCAGTAGTCCTCCCACCATTTTATGCGGGCGATCAGCCTTTCCGCAATCTCCGGGGATTCGGCGCGGCGGGTCAGCAGATGCTCCGCGCCGTAGATCTCCGGCGTTTCGCCGAGAACGCCGGTGCCGCCCTGGGCCACCAGCATGTCCACGGCGCGTCCCAGGGCCGGGTTGGCCGTGATCCCGGAATAGGCGTCGGAACCGCCACATTGCAGCGCCACGGTCAGTTTGCTGACCGGCACGGTCGTGCGGCTGACGTCATTGACCGCCGGCGCCATCGCCGCGACCTCTCGCACGCCGGCTTCCACGGTCAGGCGCGTGCCGCCCATGTCCTGGATGTTCATGGTCTTGAACAACGGGCCGCGTTCAATGCCATAGGCTTCGAGCAGGAAGTCGATGCGGTTGACCTCGCAGCCGAGGCCGACCATCAGAATGCCGCCGAAATTCGGATGCCGGGCATATCCCCACAACGTGCGCTGCAGATTGTCGTAACCTTCGCCGGTGTCGGCCATGCCACAACCGGTCCCGTGGGTCAGGGCCACGACGCCGTCGATGTTCGGGAAGTCGTTGAGAACGCCGGACCGCTCGACCTCCTGGGCAATGTAATTGGCAACCGTTGCCGAACAGTTCACCGAAGTCAGCAGGCCGATGTAGTTGCGGGTGCCAACTCGGCCATCCTTGCGGACATAGCCTTCGAAGGTCGCGCGTTCGGCCTCGGGCACCATCCGCGTCGGCCTCGCCTCCTGCCCGATGGCATAGTCCCGGTCGAACGCCGTCACTTCGACGTTATGAACATGCACATGGTCGCCGGGTTCGATGGATTCTGTGGCGAAGCCGATGATCTGCCCGAATTTGCGGATGGGATCACCCACGGCGATCGCGGTGGTCGCGATCTTGTGACCGGCGGGAACGACGGCCCGAGTCGTCACCTTGTCGTCCGCGACGGTGACGCCGGGCAGCATCTCGGTCCTTGCGACAATAACGTTGTCGTCGGGGTGGAGACGAATTGTCAGTCTGGCTTCAGTGTTCATGGCCTGGTGCTCTTCCTCGGGAATAGATGAATTCATTTTCTGGGCTCACGGGGTCTGGTTCGGCAGAGGCCGTGTCATGCTGATCTGATGGCTCTTCCGCTCGTCGTAGCCGCGTATGCCGATATCGTCCCACAATTCTGACCAATCATCCATGATGCGCTGCCATCCATCCGCGCCATAGGCTTCGTGAAGCTATGAGTGGCGGATTTTCCGAAAGAGCACGATGCCGATGGCAGCGGTTGCCAGAACGGCAACGACGAGGGCAATGGAGTTTGCGGCGATATCGGCGACCTGGGCGATGCGATCGGAAAACAGATATCCAAGGCCAACATAGAAAGTCACCCATATGGCCTCGCCGGCCATATCCCAGAAGGTGTAACGCCGCCAGCCGAGTTTGGCGGCGCCGGCGATCACGTTTACATAGGGGCCCAGGGGGCTGAACAGCCAGGTACTGAAGAAGACGCTGGCGCCGCCCCACCGGTCTATCGCCGATTTCGCCTTGGTCAGCATGGCTTGCCGGCGTGGTTCGCCGGAGAGACGGTCGACCAGGGCGCCGCCGCCGGTTCGACCGATCAGATATCCGGTCTGGTCGCCAATGACGGCACCACCATAGGCCGCCAGCAAAACCGAAGATGCGCCGAGATCGCCCGAGGCGATGAAGGCGCCGCCGGCCAGCATGATGAGCGAGCTGGGCATGGGAACGGCCAGGCACGAAAGAAAGGTCGCGGCCAGTATGATGATGATGCCATAGGTCGACACCTGATCGAGCAGGAGATCAGTCATCGCCGTCACTTCGGTAGGTCGCAATGGCTGTGTCGAGAGTATTGATGATCTCCTGAACGGTGGCTTCCCGTTCTTCCGCAATCTGCGCGATGGTTCGCCGACGCCCGACCGGGCGCTCCAGATCAAGGGCATCACCGAGAATCTCGGGCGGTACTTCCCAGGAATGCGCCACGTATCGAAGGGGCATCCAGCCTTCGATCGTTTGTTCCTGGTGTGCCGGGTCAGACCAATACAGCGTCACGACCGTCAGCCGGGCGGCCAGAAATACGACGACCGCAGTCGAGACCAGAAACGATACCAACAGCAGTTTGTGCCGGGACCAGAGTTTGCTGAATTGGGCTCTCATCGGATGGGCATCCTCCGGAGGGCATTGAGCGACGAACCGCTGTGCATGGAAGCAACTCTATCCGATTAATCCGTTTCGTTCCCAAGGATATGCAGGAATGAGCCAAAGGCGTGGCCGCGCTGCAGCCCCATGGCCGGCAGCGGGCGGCCGTCGGCGGTTTCGGCGTCGATCCAGGCGGAATCCGGGTCGTTCTCGGACCCTCGGATGGCGACATAGTGGAATTCATGCCCCAGCAGTCGTGTGTCGGCCGGCCCCAGCGCGCAGCCGGCACGCAGCGTCGTGCGGCGATACCCGAGATGCAGCTTGCGCGCGGCGAAGCTGGTCCTGAGCGGCAGCAGGCCGGTCATCGGCACGGTCCGGCCGTCTTCGGTTTCCAGGATTTCACCCATGACGATGTATCCACCGCATTCGCCGTAGACCGGATGCGCCAGCGCAAATCGCGCCAACCCGGACTTGAACCGGCTGGCAGCGGCCAGGGTATCGGCGTGGAGTTCGGGGTATCCGCCGGGCAGATAGACCGCGTCGGCTGTTTCCGGCGGCGGTTCATCGGCCAGCGGCGAGAAGAACGCGATTTCGGCCCCGGCCACCCGCCAGCCCATAAGCACATGGTCATAGCAAAAGGTAAACGCCGCATCGCGGGCGACGGCGATGCGCTGGCCGAGCGGTTTCAGCGCGCCCGTTACGGAGTGAGTTTGGGGGGCGGTGGTGCCGGCAACAGCGGGACGCGCGATTGCCTGAAGGCGATCGAGGTCGATCGACTTGCGTGTCAGCGCGCTCAGGGCCGCCAGTCGGTCGTCCAGGCTGTCGTCATCGCCGGCCTGAACAAGACCCAGATGCCGGCTGGGCAGGGCAACGGCCTGATCGCGGGGAATGGCACCCAGAACCGGAACGCCGGTCTCCTCGATCGGTCCGGCGACGAGGGCGCGATGGCGGTCGCTCGCGACATTGTTCACGATCACGCCCGCGATCTCGACATCGCCGCGATAGGCGGCAAACCCCTTCACCAGCGCTGCCGCCGAACGGGTCTGGCCCTTGGGGTCGATCACCAGCACCACCGGCCAGCCGGTCAGCGCGGCGATATCGGCGGTTGAGCCATGGCCGAGCTTGCCGGGCGCCGCGGCGCCGTCGAACAGCCCCATGACCCCCTCGCACAGGATCAGGTCGGTCTCGTTGCCGGCCGCTGCGATCTGTTCCGAAATCTGCGCCGCGTCCATCGCCCAGCCATCCAGGTTCAGCGCCGGGCGGCCGGTCACGGCCCGATGCAGCGACGGGTCGATGTAGTCGGGCCCCACCTTGGCCGACCCGACCCGAAGCCCGGCATCGCGCAACGCCGCCAGCAGGCCCAGTGTAACCGTGGTCTTGCCGGTACCCGATGACGGGGCGGCGATTATGAGTCCTCTGGCTGCCGTACCCGTCATGCCGGGTCGGCCATTTGCAGCGCGGCGACCCGCTGCATGTCGAGCCAATCCAGGCTCGGCCGCAGACGGACGATCGACCCGATGACGATGACGGCGGGCGGGCGCTGGCCGCAGGCGGCCAGCTGTTCCTCGGCCTCGGCCAGCGTGGTCACCAGTACCTTCTGGCGGTCGGTGGTGGCGTCGCTGATCACCGCGACGGGCATCGTGCCGGGCATGCCCCCGGCACTCAGTTCGCGGGCGATAACCGGAAACGTCCGCCAGGCCATGTAAAGCACAATGGGTGCATTGGCTGCCGCCAGCGCCCGCCAGTTCGGACCGCCGGAATCCGATTTGCCGGTGGCGAAAATGACCGCCTGGTTGTCGTCGCGATGGGTGGCCGGAATGCCGGCATAGGCCGGCGCGGCGATGCCGGCGGTAATGCCGGGCACGATCCGGAACCCGATGCCGGCTTCGGCCAGGGCCAGCGCTTCCTCGCCGCCGCGTCCGAAGACGAACGGATCGCCGCCTTTCAGACGCAGCACACGCATCCCGCGGCGGGCCAGATCGATCAGCCGCGCGGTGATTTCCGGTTGCCGGGGGGATGGTTTGCCGCCGCGCTTGCCCATATCGTAGATCTCGGCATGAGGGCGGGCGAGCGTCAATATGCGGCGGTCGACGAGGGCGTCATGGACGATGGCATCGGCATGGCGTAAACCCTCTACCGCGAGCAGCGTGAGCAATCCGGGATCGCCGGGACCCGCACCGGCAAGCCATACCGTGCCCGGATGGAACGGGGCACCAAGGTCGAGACCGGTGGCGCCGCCGGATACGCCGACACGACTGGGATCAGACGGGGGCATAGGCTGGGGCATGGGACAAGACTCGCAATTCGAAAAAGGACACGCGGCACCGCCGGTTTCTGAACCGGATGAGGACGCGGGGCAAGAGGCGGACGGCCGGACGTTGCGGCGCGGCTGGACGACCGGCGCCTGCGCCACGGCGGCAACCGCCGCGGCCTGTTCGGCATTGTTCGGTATGGGTTTCCCCGATCCGGTCACCATTCGACTGCCGGGCGGGAACGATGTCGATTTCGCGCTGTCCCAGACCGGTCAGGGAGCACACGGTGCATCTGCCGGCCAGGAGTGGGCGGAAGCCGCCGTGGTCAAGGATGCCGGCGACGATCCCGACGTCACCCATGGCGCCATGATCCGCTCGCGGGTGTTCAGGGGCGCACCGGGCACCGGCATCGTTTTTGCCGCCGGACCGGGCGTGGGCACGGTCACGCGCGAGGGGCTGCCCGTGCCTGTCGGTGAACCCGCGATCAACCCCGTGCCACGGCGCATGATGACCGAAGCCGCGACCGCAATGGCCGAGCGGGCGGGTGTCGCCGCCGATCTCGTGATCCGGATCGGCATCGATCACGGCGAGGAACTCGCCCGCAAGACCATGAACGGCCGGCTGGGCATTCTTGGCGGCCTGTCGGTGCTCGGGACGACCGGCATCGTCATTCCCTATTCCTGCGCGGCCTGGATCGCCTCGATCCATCGGGGGATCGACGTCGCCCGGGCGGCGGGGCTGGACCATGTGGCCGCCTCGACCGGCGATGTCTCGGAACGCGCCGTCGCCCGCCATTATGATCTGCCCGAGATCGCGCTGTTGGACATGGGCGATTTCGCCGGCGGTACGCTGAAATATCTGCGCCGCCACCCGGTCGCGCGCCTGACCATCGCCGGCGGCGTCGCCAAGCTCAGCAAGCTGGCCCAGGGCCGGCTGGATCTTCATTCCAAACGCCATGCCGTCGATTATGACTGGCTTTCGGCGCGGATGGCCGATCTTGGCGCCGACGACGACTTGATTGCGGCGATACGCACGGCGAATACCGCCAATCAGGCCGTCGCGATCGCGGCGGCGGCGGGAATGCCGCTTGGCGATACCATTGCCGATGGCGCAAGGCGAACGGCGCTCGACACGCTCGGCCCCGAATGCGGTATCGCGGTCGATGTACTGGTCGTCGACCGGGCGGGCACGATCGTGGGCAGGGCCGGGCGGTAGCAACGCTCTCGCGGAACCTGTGGACCCCGGACGGCGCTTCGCGCCTCCGGGGATGGGGCAGGGGGGCGCTGCGGTTCGGGTCGCGGTCATGGCAGGTCGAGCCCCCGGAACCGGCGGGCATGGCGGCCGTCGTAAAGCGCGCTGTTGCGGAAATCGGCGGCGGCGAGGGCGGGGCCGATCAGGATCAGAGCCGTCCGCCGGGTCGGCAGATCGTTGACCCTGGCCTCGATATCATCCAGCCGGCCCCGGATGACCATCTCGTCGGGCCACGACGCCCGGAACACCACCGCGACCGGACAATCGCCGCCGTAATGCGGAACCAGCCTTTCGACCACCTGATCAATCACATGGACCGACAGATGCACGGCCATGGTGGCGCCGGTGGCGGCAAAGGCCTCCAGCGTTTCGGCTTCGGGCATTTTCGAGGCGCGGCCCGATGTCCGGGTCAGAACGACGCTCTGCGCGACTTCCGGCACCGTCAGTTCGCGCCCCAACGCAGCGGCGGCGGCGGACACGGCCGGCACGCCGGGGGTGACGGTATAGGGGATGCCGCGTTCCTCCAACGCCCGGATCTGTTCGGCGACCGCGCTGTAGAATGCCAGGTCGCCGGAATGCAGGCGCGCGATGTCATGGCCTGCCGCGTGGGCGGCCTCGAATTCGGCGATGATCTCATCCAGCGTTAGCGGCGCGGTGTCGACCACGCGTGCGTCCTTTGGCGCGTGGGCGACCACCTCGGCCGGGATCAGCGATCCGGCATAGAGGCAGATCGGACAGCGGGCGATGATGTCACGGCCGCGCAGGGTCAGGAGGTCGGGCGCGCCCGGTCCGGCGCCGACGAAGTGAACGGTCATGCGGCTTTCCCCCGTTGTATTGCTGTAGCGCAGGTGGCCTTGTCGAATATCCGTCGCGGCATCAGCAGCCGGCTGCCCGGTCCGGCGCCCAGCAGGGCGGCGGCTTCGGCGACCGAGCCGACGCCGTAATGCTCGATACTGCGCGCGGATCGGGTGACCACGCGGTCGGCCATGACGATCAGTTGCTCCGGTGCAATCAGTGTCACCGGCAGGGCCAGCGCCTGCTCGACCGCCGCGCGGAGGTCGCGATGCTGCGCTCGGTCGACAGTGAACAGGCCCGAGAACCGGGCTTTGTCATTTGTCCGGGTGGCCTCGTCCCGGCACCCGCACAGAAGGTGGATCAGGCTGTCGATCGGACAGCCGCCGCCGGTGCCGAATCCGATCGCGATCATGACGGTTTCCTCGTGCACCAGAGCGTCACCGGGCGCAGCGCGGTCCAGCCGGTAAATCCGCCCAGCCGGTCGTCGCGCGCGACCTGCAGGCGGGTCAGCGTGCCGCCGAGGCGCGCGTGCGCGGCCAGAATCACGGCTTCGGATTCCACCGTCACGGCCGAGGCCACGAGGCGGCCGCCCGGTTTCACGGCCGCGAAATATCTGTCGACCATGCCGGCGCCGGTAATCCCGCCGCCCAGAAAAACGGCGTCGGGTGACGTCATGGAGAAGGCCGGAAAGTCGGCGGCATCGCAGCCTTCGATCGCCAGATCGGGCACGCCCATGGCCAGCGCATTGCGGCGGATGCGCTCGGCCCGCTCGGCGCGGCGTTCCACCGCGACAGTAAGGTTGGCCGCGTCCGCCAGCATCCACTCGATCCCGACAGCGCCGGATCCCGCGCCGATGTCCCACAGCGTCTCGCCCCGGCCGGGGGCGAGCAGTGCCAGGATGACGGCGCGGATCTCGCGTTTGCTGATCTGACCGTCATGCTCGAACATGGCATCGGGCCGCCCGGCGGCCGCTGCTATCGAATTTGCGGTTTCGTCGGCCCGGCAGTCGAGCGTGATCGTGTTCAGCGCGTCGACGGGACGGTTCAGGGCGGTATCGGCGGCCCAATCGGCCGCCGGCGCCGTGGTGCGGCGTTCGGTTGGTCCGCCCATGCATTCCAGCACGGTCAGCGGCGATGCGCCGAATCCCCGGTCGGCGAGCAGACGGCCCAGAGCCCCCGGCGTCGAGCCGTCCCAGCTGAGGATCACCAGCCGGGCGCGGTCGTGAAGGGCGGGGATCACCCGTTCCAGCGAGCGGCCGTGAACCGACAGGCAGCGGACCGATTGCAGCGGCCAGCCCATTCGGGCGGCGGCCAGGGCAAAGGACGAGGCGCCGGGAATGACGGTCATTTCATCCGGCGGCACATGGCGGGCGAGCGTGGCGCCGACGCCGTACCAGAATGGGTCGCCGCTGGCCAATACCGTGACCGGCGATGGCCGGGCGGCCAGAACGCGGCGGATGCCGTCGCTGAACGGCGATGGCCAGGCGATCCGCTCGCCGCCGATGCCGTCGGGGATCAGTGCCAGTTGCCGATCGCCGCCGAATATCGGTGCCGACGGGTCGGCGATCACGGCGCGGGCGCGGGGTGACAGGCCGTCCCAGCCATCTTCGCCGATACCGACGATTGTCAGCCATGGTGCCTGAACGCTGTCCTTTGCCTTGCCGTTCGGTGGCAGACCGGCCATATCGGGTGAGTTCATGATGAAACCCCCGGATCCGACGGTGCAAGGCGATGACGATTTTGATACTTGGCGGCACGACCGAGGCGACGGCGCTCGCCCAGCGGCTGGCGGGGCTTGGCGGCGTCAATGCGGTGCTGTCTCTCGCCGGGCGCACGGTCCGGCCGATCCAGTCGGGCCTGCCGACCCGGATCGGCGGGTTCGGCGGTGTCGAGGGACTGGCGGATTATCTGCGCACGGTCGGCGTCAAGGCGGTCATCGACGCCACCCATCCGTTCGCGGCCCAGATGTCGACCAACGCGGTCGAGGCCTGCGCCGCCGTCGAAGTGCCGCTGGCCCGGCTGTCGCGCCCGGCCTGGGTGCCCGTTCCCGGCGACCGCTGGGTCGTCGTACCGGATATCGATGCCGCCGCCCGGGCCCTCGGCCCCATGGGCGATCGAGTCTTCCTGACCACCGGGCGCCAGACGCTGCATGCCTTTGCCGCCATGCCGGACAAGACCTATCTTGCGCGCACCGTCGACCCGATTGCCGAACCGCCGAACCTGCCCCGGTTCGAGCATCTTCAGGCGCGCGGACCCTTTGCGGCCGAGGCCGAGCGCGATCTGATGACCCGCTATCGCATCGACGTGCTGGTAACCAAGAACAGCGGCGGCAAGGCTACGGCGGGCAAACTGTCCGCCGCCCGCGATCTCGGCCTGCCGGTGGTCATGGTCGACCGGCCGGTCTTGCCCCCGGCTCACGCGCTGGCCTCCGTCGATGAAGCCATAAGATGGTTGCATCCTTAGGGTCATGACGCGACGTCCGTGACGGTGCCGTCGTGCCATCGCGGCGTATAGGCGACCGCCGGGCCGGACGGCCGGTTCAGCACCCGCGTTGTCGAGGCGCCGATGATGATCACGGTGCGCATGTCGGCGTCCTCGGCGACGGCATGGGCGAGGTCGGTGATGCGGATGGTTTCGCCGTCGCGGCCGACGTCGCGGCCCAGAATGACCGGCGTGGTTCCGGCCTTGACCGCGCGCAGGCAGTCCAGCGCCGCGCCCAATTGCCAGGGCCGTGCCTTCGAGATCGGGTTATAGAGGGCGAGCGCGAAATCCCCCTCCGCCGCCAGCCGCAGGCGCCGGGTGATCAGGTCCCAGGGCTTCAGATTGTCCGACAGCGACATGACGCAGAAATCGTTGCCCAGCGGCGCGCCCGCGCGGGCCGCAAGCGCCTGGGCGGCAGTGATGCCCGGATGGACGCTGACCGGCACCTCGGACCAGCGGCCGGTGGTGTCGCCCTCGATGGCTTCGAAAATCGCGGCGGCCATGGCGAAGATGCCGGGATCGCCGCCGGAAACCACCGCCACCGCGCCGCCGTCAAGGGCGAGGTCGAGCGCGAACCGCGCCCGGTCGAGTTCCACGCGATTGTCCGAGGCGTGGCGGCGTTGCCCCTCGCGCTGCCCGGCCCGATCCAGATAGGGGATATAGCCGACCAGATCGGTCGCCCGGTCGAGGATCGCGCGGGTTTCCGGCGTCATCCAGTCATCGCGCCCCGGTCCCAGCCCGATTATGGCGACGGACCCGGTTTGTCCGGCCCCAGGTTGTTCAGCGTCGTCTGTCATCGCCGGTCCCCACGGCCATGGATCAGCACCATCGAGAAATAGGGCGCGCGGTCGACCGGCGCGTCGGCCAGCGGCATGGCGGTTTCCGTCTCCATGCTGGCGCGCTCGACATACCAGGCCCGGTCCAGACGGCCGAGTTTGCGCAGGACATCGACGATTTTCGGCAGGTTCTTGCCCACCTTCATGATCGCCAGCGCGTCGGCCTGTTCCACCGCGCGGGTCAGGTGTTCGGCCGGCAGCGTGCCGGGAATGATGCTCAGAATGTCGTCGCGCATGGTCAGCGGCCGGGACAGCAGGCTCGACGCCGCCGTGACCGAAGTGACGCCCGGCACGATGCTGGTGCGAAACCGGTCCTTCAGGCGCAGATAGACATGCATGAACGAGCCGTAGAAGAACGCATCGCCTTCGTTCAGCACCGTCACCGACCGTCCGGCCTGTAAATGAGCCTCGATATCGGCGGCGCACTGGTCGAAAAAGGTTTCGATCGCGTCGACGTATTCCTGCTCACCATGCGGACGCTCGTTCGTCACCGGATAGACCATCGGCAGGGTCTGGTGGTCGCCCGTGATGTGATCGGCCGCCGTGGCATAGGCATTGCCCGGCTTGCCCTTTTTGCAGAACCAGGCGACCACCGGGCTGGCCGTGATCGCGCGGACGGCCTTGACCGTCAGCAGTTCCGGATCGCCCGGCCCGGTGCCGACGCCGTACAGAATCCCCGTCTCGCCGGGCGCTGCGATCGGCAGATGGCGGCTGGAGATCGGGCGCCCCACCGTGCCGGTGCCGGACAGCGAGGGATTGGAAAGGGAAGGGGCAGTCAGGGTCGGGGTCATTCAGCGTCACTCGCCAGGGCATTAAGGGCCGAGGCCGTCATGGCGCTGCCGCCCTGCCGACCGGTTACTGTCAGATATTCCACGCCGAGGTCGCGATGATGCGCGATCAGGGCGTCCTTGCTCTCCGCCGCGCCGACGAAGCCGACGGGCAGTCCCAGGATCGCGGCGGGCTTTGGCGCGCCGGCGGCGATCATCTCCATCAGCCGGAACAGCGCCGTCGGCGCGTTGCCGATCGCCACGACCGCGCCGCCCAGACGCTCGCCCCACAGATCCATCGCCGCCGCTGTCCGGGTCGTGCCCAGTTGCTGCGCCAGTTCCGGCACGCCCGGATCATGCAGGGTGCAGATCACGTCGTTCCTTGCCGGAAGGCGGGAATGGGTGACGCCGTGGGCGACCATCTGGCTGTCGCACAGGATCGGCGCACCACCGCGCAGCGCCGCGCGGGCCGCCGCGCCAAGCCGGGCAGAGTGGCGGATGTGCCGGGCGACCTCCACCATGCCGCAGCCATGAATGATGCGCACGGCGACCGGCTTGATGTCGTCGGGCAGGGCGGAAAGATCGGCTTCGGCGCGGATCGTGGCAAAGGATTGCCGATAGATCGCCGCGCCGTCCTTCTCGTAATCGAAGGTCAGGGTCGGTTGCATGGGTTGGCGTCAGGCCCCGTTGATGTTGGTTTTGCTGGGCAGGGTTCGGTGTTCAAGACGGTGGGCGTCGGGTCCGGAGACGTGATAGGCGCCGTCGGCGGCGGTCAGCGTGATGCCGGCGGTTGCTGCCGGTCTGGCGCAGGCCTTGTCGCAGCCGGAAACATGGACCCGGCCTCCAGCGCTCAGATAGCCGGACAGCGGCCCGGCCAGCGCCAGGGCATCGGCGCGGGTATCGGTCGTGCCTTTGGGGCAGCCATTGCGGCCCCGACAGGCGTACAGGCCAAGGCGTGGGTCGTCCGGGGCCGTGATGGCGCCAGCGTCGGCCAATGCCCGCAAGGCCCGGTGATGCTCAAACGCCGCTGGCGCTCCGGGCAGCACGACCGTTCGATTGGCCAGAAGGGCCAGCGTGCCGTCGCCGCAGTCTCGCGCCAGGGTGGCGAGCGCGCGCAGCATGTCGCTGTCCAACGCACCGAAGGCAAAGCCGACGCCCAGGCCGATGTCGGCCAAGGGGCCGATGGTTGGAACGATGGTTGGGCCTCCGGTTGAGCCGCTACGAGATTCACGGACCTTTCGCGCATCCACGCCCCCACCCTGATCGTCCCCGACACCGATCGGGGACCCCGATCCGGATGTACCCGGTTCGTGTGTCAAGCCCGAGAGTTGCTGCGCGAGGTCCCGGGTCTGCAGCGCGTCACTTCGTGGCCGCGCTCCGCCCGGGACGATCAGGGTGTGGAGATCATTTTTCCTGCAATCGATACCAATTTGTGAACACGGTAAGGTTGAGCCGGGGGGTAGTGCGGAAGCGGGCATGTCGTCGGCCAGCGCCGCGAGGGCGGCGCGCAGTCCGGCCCGTCCGCTATCGGCGGGCATGGCGGTCAGGGCGCGGCTCAGAACGTCCAGCGCCGCCCGGGCTGCGATGTGGTCATCGGCTGGAAGCATGGCGACCGGCGTCGCGGTCGAGCGGGTTCCGTTGACCGACAAGCGCCATTGCCGCTGACAGCCGGTGCCGGCGGGGTCCAGACGCAGATCGGCGGAATGCTCGCAAAAGGCGAATCGGCCACCGCCATTGACGACGATCAGGGCTTTCTCCGGCAGTGTCTTGAAGTCGGGGGCCGGGGTGTCGGGCAGGGCGCGCAGCCCGTCATCCAGCGCGGTGGCGAGGGCGCGGACCGCCGCTTCGGCCGCAGGGTCGCGATCGCTGGGTGCGGCGGCCAGAACGACGCGCCGGGCTTCGGCCGCCGGTGACGACGCGGCCAGACCCATGGCGACCAGACTGTCGGCGAAATCAGCGGCGGCCGCCGGATCCAGACCGCGGATTTGCAAATTGGCGCGGCGCGTCAGATCCATCGCGCCACTGCCGGCGTTTGCGGCCTGATCGGCCAGCCAAAATGCCTGATCGGCGCTGAGGATACCGGCGGTCGGACGCACGCGGGTCAGCCAGCCATCGGCCGACTCCATCGGCCGATGAGCAGACGGACACCATCCCCGTCGCGAGGCCGGAGCGCCGCGAAAAGCCTGATCGGAATTGACACCGGAACGAAACGCCGGAGACGCCATCATTGTCACATCCTTCCACCGCCACACCCGACGGTCGGACAAAATGGGGGTGGATGGCAGGTCTCCTGGCTCTCGGATCATCGCCTTTCCCCCGACCTTCCCGGCCAATGGCCAGTGGTTCCGCGGGGTGAGGCTTCCCGACCACAGTTGCGGGGGCAGCCGCGGCATTGGAGCCATCATGCTCCGCACCGCATTCCCTATTCTCCCGGCCCGTCGGTCGCTCGGGCCAGGCACCATCCTGATGCCCGATCCTTGCAGGGACGGCCGTCATTTGCAAGGGAAAGCCCGGTGGTGCAGGGCTGGCTTGAGGTGATTCAGTCGGAATTGAACGACGCCCGCTTTGGCTATCGCCCCCTGCTTTCGAGAAGCTGCCGAAGATCGGGCAGGGTGGGGTCGTCGAAGATCAGTTCCTCATGCTCCGGGTCGGGGACCGGGTTGGGGGCGGCGAGAAATTCGGCCGATGGGGCTGGCGGGCTGGCGGTCGGCATGACCATGCGTTCCAGCGTCACATCGAACAATCCGGCCAGACAGAACAATTCGGCGGCGGACGCGGTCTCGTGCCCCAGTTCGAGGGCGGCGACGCGCTCCGGCGTTGAATTCAGCCAGATGGAGATCTTGCGCATCGACCAGCCACGCTTCTGGCGACAGCGGATCATGTTATAGGCGACGGCGCGGCGGATTTCGCGTTCGACCGGCGTGCCGCGCCATGGGCTCTCGGGCGCAAGAAGGAAATCGGCCGGTGTCGTCGTCAGGTGTGGTGCTGGCATTCGTGCCCCCGTTCTCGATGACTGCCCGCCGTTCCGACGCCATGGGGCGAGGGGACGGCAGGCAGCAATAATGGTCGGGGGGTTGAAAGGCCGACTCCAAGGCGGCTCCGCCTGCCTTTAGCGCCCGTTACCGGGGCGCCTGGACATACGCAGACGGCCCCCCGACCGGAGACATGACAAAGCACAAGCAAGATCAGTGTGGGTACACGATCCCCATTGCCTGTCAACCGTTCCACGGCCAGGGTTCAGGGCGCCAGACAGGCGGCGCCAACCTATGGAGTAGGGGCTTTCAAACCCCGGAACCGCATGCTGCGGTTCCGCCAAAAATGCTACCAAGCCGGGGTATTATTCGCCAATAAATTGTGGAACACGTAGTCAGACTCAGACTAAGCCCGAGAAGCTGTGCATTGCGGAGGTCACCCCTGCCTCATTCGTCGTTCAGGTCGGCCAGCATTGGGTCCTGCAATTTTTGCAGGTCGGCATCGGCCTGAGCAGCGATCTGCTCCTGCCGCCGCTCAGGCGTGGGCCGGGCAATATCGGCCAGGCAACAGGGATGAAAGTATTCCGTTGATGAGATATATATTTGGGGAGCGAGGGTGATTTGTCGTCATTTGAATGGGCATCAGGAAGGTCAATCCGATGGGCTTTGTGCCGACGGCGATAAAGGAGGAGGCTACACGCCCCTTGGCGGTAGTGCCATCCACCGACGACGCAGTCGCGATTCTCGGTCGATATCGGCAGTCTGCGCAGAATTTCGAAGCCGCGTTGGATCAGTATCGCAAACAGGTTATCAGCGTCGATCATCGGCTGAAGCTGGCGATCATGTCGATTCGCGAGATGCTGGAAACAGCGGGGCAGGCCAACGATAGGGACGTGTTGGTCTACCTCACCCATGACGCCATTCCGGGTGTCATCGACGGGCTGGATCGTCGTATTCTCGCCGCAAAGGCGTTAGCTGACCGGTATTCAGGTTATAAGGGCGATGTGTCATCGCCTCCGCAACGGCAAATCGCCGAAGCGGCGAAGCGCATTCGCAAAGAGGTGCGCAAGAATGGAAAGATGCTCGCCCGCCATCGGGGTCGCCTTACGGATTTGGTCTGGGATTTCGACCCTGAGTCGCGAGGGGGAGAAAGTTTTTACTATTCCGATGATCTCATTGCACTGTTAGCATCTAACACCACGAATTTTGTGCTTGGGATAAATCCTTAACCGGAAGATTAAAAAGAAAATTATCCAAAAACGAAGGTAGCGTATCTTCGTAGATACACTCATGAGAAAATACTAGCGTTCCATAGGCTTGAATAGAACCTAGTGCAAAAAGTAAAAGACAAGACGATCTGATTATAATTTTAAAATTTTTCCCCCATGAAATAATTGTATCTTTATGCCGGTTATTATTAATTAGTTTACTTAAAAATCCGTATTTGTAATTTTCCAAATGATTTTTGATGCCGAGTTCCACTACGAAGATAGTAATTATTGTCATCATGCCTAATAGAAAATAAATAAGCGATAAATTGTATGATAAAAATATTTCGAAATCAGGACTATTATGCGACATTATGTTAAATATTGATAAAGTTCCTGCGCTATTAAGTATTAATATATAGGAAGACCAATCATGTTCATCTCTCATGGTTGGAAAGCTCATAAAAATCTCCAGACGTTGATTAGCATATCGATATAACAAATAGAACATATACGATGTAATAGTCAATATTGGTAAATCATTAGAAGCTCTTTTTTAATGAATAGTTTTATAACTAATTCAATATTATAAAAATCGGTCCTTATGCAAAAAATTCAGTTTTCACTGTTTAGACGCGATTATATTTGACGGCCGCTCGCTGATTGAGTCTTGTCCAGGCGTTGACCGTCATATTGCCCGATGGCAAGCATCAGTATGTTAAAAAATTCGATCTGTCCGGCGGCCGCGATATGGTTTATCGATTTTCAACACCGGCGTCGAATTTCGGCTGATCTTCGACGAGATCTATTCGGATTCGACCGTGCATCCCGGTACAGTAGTTTTCGACAGGTTGGCCACGAATGGGCCGATTTTCGACACTGGTGATTGAATTTCGACATGCAGCTTAATCTGTCAAACGACCAAGGCTTTCAGGACGCGTCGATGCCGCCAGGTGCGCGTGTTGCGGGTTGGGCGGCGCTGGTGCACGGGCTGTCGCTTGCCGCACCTGTGCGGCGGCCGAGTTGTGTTTCCGAGAAGCACATTCGGGGCAGTCAACGGGAAGAGGGCGGTTGGCGGGTCTTCGACAAGCGCTATTGGCCCGGCACCGATTTCGCCGATCATCTGGTCTTCGCCCTTCGTCATGAGGGGCTCGACCTTCTCGTCCTCAAGCGGGCGTTTGAGGCGGTCTCGCCGACGGTCGTCGAGGAGATGGTCCGCGCAGCGCCGACGGGCGCGTCATCGCGCTGTATCTGGTTCCTTTACGAATGGCTGCTGGACCGTCGGTTGAACCTGCCTGATGCGCCGACCGCTTCCGCCATCGATCTGCTTGATCCCGAGTCATACTTTACAGCGGAGGGGGAGCTTTCGCGGCGGCATCGGGTTCGCAACAATCTGCTGGGAACGCCGGCCTTCTGTCCGGTCATCCGCCGGACCGAAACCCTGAACGCGTTTGTTGAGCGGAAGCTCGCGGACAAGGCCCGAGACACGATCGGGCGGACCGGCGGTCATCTGGTTTCGCGCGCCGCCAGCTTCATGCTGCTTGCCGACAGTCGCGCCAGCTTCGAGATCGAAGGGGAGCGGCCGCCACGCAACCGCATCGAGCGGTGGGGCCGGGCCATTCTTCAGGCCGGGAGCCATTCGCTTTCGGTGGACGAAATCACCCGTCTCCATCGCATTCTGATCGAGGACAGCCGCTTCGTTCAGGTTGGTATCCGGCCGGATGGTGTGTATCTGGGCGAGCGCGATCGCTTCGGCGACCCGCTGCCCGAATTCATTGGTGCGCGACCGGACGATCTCTGTTCGCTGCTTGATGGCCTCATCGCCGCGAATAACCGAATGGGAGGGGCGAGCCTTGATCCCGTCCTTCAGGCGGCGGTGACGGCCTTTGGCTTCGTCTACATTCACCCGCTTCAGGACGGGAACGGCCGTCTTCACCGCCTCCTGATCCATCACGTGCTTTCGGAGCGGAAGTTTTCGCCGCCGGGTATGGTGTTTCCCGTCTCGTCCGTCATGCTCGACCGGATCGACGACTATCGCGAGACACTGCGGGCGGACACGGGGCCGCTCATGCCGTTCATCCAATGGCGCCCGACGCCTGACCGCAATGTCGAAGTGCTCAACGACACCGCCGACTTCTACCGCTATGTCGACTTTTCGGCGGCGACCGAGTTTCTTTGTGGCTGTGTCGCCCATACCGTCGACCACGACCTCCCGCGTGAAATCGACTATCTTCGCCGCCATGACGAGGCGATGAGGCGGCTCATGGATACCGTCGAAATGCCGGATCGGCTGGCCGAAGACCTCATCATGTTCATCCGCCAGAATGGCGGTACGCTGTCAAAGCGCCGCCGCGAAGGCGTCTTCAAGACGCTTGAGGATGACGAGGTGGCCCGACTTCAAGAGGTCGTCCGAGAAGCCTTCGAGGGCTTTGAGGACAAGCCGCTGAAGGGCGCCAGCACCCGGTCCTAACTGGAATGATCGCAACCGCCGTATCTGTGGATGTGGTAGGGCTTGTGGGCGAGGCCGGGGCAGAATTCGTTGACCACATGAGCCAGTTTTTCGCTGACGGCCTTGGCGTCCTTGGTCGTGTCCTGCAGGCGGGCGCGGGCGGCTTCGACTTTCTCGCCCAGTTTGCGCAGGTCGAGGCCGACCGGCTTGTAGTTCTCGACCCGCATTTTACCGCCGACCATGACCGAGTGCACGGCGGTGCCGTCCTCGGTATGGACAAGCTGGTTCGTCGCGTCGTTCAGCGGCATCCAGTTGGGGTGGTCGAGGTCCAGGAACACGATATCGGCCTTATAGCCCTTGGCGATCCGGCCGATGATGTCCTGCATGCCCATGGTGCGGGCGCTGCCGATGGTGGCGGCGTCGAAGACCTCGTCCGTCGTCAGCCAGTCCTGCGTATCGGGGCTGCGGCTTTTCGAGACGAGCGAGGCCAGATGCGTCGCCTCGTGCATGTTCAGGTTGTCCGAGCAGTTCGCCCCGTCGGTGCCGATGCCCAGATTGACGCCGTGATTCAGCATCGAGCGGCAATCGGCTAATCCACTGCCCAGGCGCATGTTGCTGGCCGGGTTATGGGCGACCGACGCGCCGTGATCGCCCAGGCGTTTCATGTCGTCGTCGTCGAGCCAGACGCCGTGCGCGACGGTGAAATCCGGTCCGAGCAGGCCCAGTTCGTCGAGATAGGCGGTCTGGGTCTTGCCGTAGAGCCGGTGTCCGGCGATCACCTGAACCTTCGATTCCTGCACATGGCTGTGCAGGCCCAGCCCGAATTCACGCGCCAGCGCCCCGCAGTCGCGCAGGAACTGTTCCGAGCAGTGATGCGGAATGGTCGGGGCGATGGCGGGCCGGACCCAGTCGCGGTCGAAGCGCCAGTTCTTCACCGACTCGCGCATCACCGCCAGACAGGCCTCGGTCGGGCCGAGATTGAAGCGGTCGCAATAGCCGCGCAACTCTTTGGGTGTCGCCTCGATCAGGCCGGGAATGGCCTGGTAAAAGGAATACTCCGCCACCATCGGCGCCACGACCGCGCGCATGCCCGCGTCCTGATAGGCCGAGGCGCAGGCGTCCAGCCCCTCGACCGTCGGCAGCGGAAACTCCGCCGTCAGGTCATAGCAGGCCGTGCAGCCCTTCATCAGCATCTCGATCGCGCCGAGATAGGTGGACAGGTATTTGTCCTCCAGCAACCGGCCGCCGCTGGCCCAGGGGCCGGCGTTCAGCAGCAGTTCCAGCGTCCAGAGATCGCCCAACCCCTTGGCCAGCACGCCATGTCCGTGGGTATGCGCGTTGATCAGCCCCGGATGCATGAGCCGACGGTCGGCGTCGACCACTTCGGCATCGTCCGGAGCGGCCATGCCGGCCGGGCCGATTTCCGCGATCGTGTCATCGACGATCAGGATATCGGCGAACTCGGCGCTATGGCGGTGGGTGTCCAGCAGCCGGCCGCCCCGAATGATCTTTTTGGATTGGGTCATGGTTTCCTCCAGAATAAGCAACAGACGGGGCGACAGTCGGATCTATTGGGCTTCGGCCGATGCGGCCCAGGGGAAGGCGATCCGCTCGATCAGGGCGACGGCCTGGAACAGGACGATGCCCAGCACCGACAGGACGATCAGCGCCGCCCAGGCCAGCGGGACCTCGAAGAACGCGGTCGAGGTGACGATCAGATAGCCCAGACCGCGATCGGCATTGACGAATTCCGCAACGACGGCGCCGACGACCGACAGCGTGATTGCCGCTTTCAGGCCGGAGAAGATGAACGGCACGGCATAGGGCAGCCGGATGCGCATCAGTTCCTTCCACCGGCTCGCCCGGCAGGCGCGGCCCAGTTCGATCAGTTCCGCCGGTACCGATTGCAGACCGGCTGCGACCGACAGGACGAGCGGGAAGAACGCCACGAGGAAGGTGATGACGACACGCGGCATTTCGTTGGCGCCCATGATCACGACCAGGATCGGCGCCAGCGCGACCTTGGGGATCGACTGGGTCAGAACCAGGAACGGATAGATCGTGTTGGCCATGATCGGCGAAGACGTGATCGCCACCGCCAGCGGCAGGCTGACAATGATCGATGCGATAAATCCGAACAGGATCGTCCGCGAGGTGGCGATCGTATGTCCGAATATGACCCCGTAGGAGTCGACCATTTCGGCACCGATGGCGCTGGGAGGCGGCAGGATATAGCCTGGTATGTCGAAACCGTGAACCGCCGCCTCCCAGATGATGAGCAATATGATCATCGCCAGCAAAGGCATGCCGATGTCGATCATCCAGGGCGGCATGCCCTTTGGTTTAACGATCGCGATCGCCGAAGATGAGATTGCGGATTCGTCGGGTCGATCGTTGGAACTCATCATGCGACTCCATATCAAACGTGCGCGGGCGTGGCAGATCGACATCGATTACATCCGCCACCCGGCCGGGGCGCGGCGACATCACAAGCACCTGATCGGCCAGAAAGACGGCTTCGGAGATGGAATGGGTAACGAACAGGATCGTCTTCGGCTGGTCGTTCCAGATGCGCAGAAGTTCCAGCGTCAGTTCCTCGCGCGTCAGGGCATCGAGGGCGCCGAACGGCTCGTCCATCAGCAGGATGTCGGGGTTGTGGACGAGCGCCCGGCAGATGCCGGCGCGTTGCTGCATGCCGCCGGACAGCTCGCGCGGATGCTTGCCCTTGAAGTCCGTCAGCCCGACCATGTCGATCAGCCGGTGCGCCCGGTCAACCGCCTCGGGCGTGCAGACATTCATCATCCGCGACGGAAACAGCACATTGTCCAGGATCGTCGCCCACGGCAAAAGCGTGGGCGACTGGAACACGATCCCGGTATCCGATCGCGGCTCCACCACCGGCGTCTCGTCGATCCGGATCTGGCCGCTGGTCGGCATGGTCAGCCCGGCCACGAGCCGGAGCAGGGTGGACTTTCCGCATCCGGAGGCACCGACCAGGCAGACGAACCGATCGCGGCCGATCTCCAGCGAGATGTCTTCCAACGCGACGACGGCCGTGCCGTCGCGCGAGGAAAATGTCTTCGAGACTTGCTCGATGGTGATCATCAACGGCTCACTCTTCGGGCAGGAAGGACATGTCGAAGGCCTGGCGCGGATCCCAATCCATGTCCAGTTCCTCGGCTTCGGCGACGGCTTCCCATGTCGACATCAGCCGTTCCTCGTCGAGGGTGCCGACGCCGACTTCGTCCGTGTGGTCGTTGAAGACGAAGTCCAGCGTCGCCGTCAGCGAGCCCATGCAATCGTCCATCGCCACTTCGGGAATCCGTTCGATGTGCAGTTCGCACGCCTCTTCCGGGTTCTCGTGGGCCCAGTTCCAGGCGTCGTGCACGGCGGCGGTCATCCGCTCGACCAGATCCGGGTTTTCCTCGATCATCGAGTCCGACGTGATCAGGCCGGCGGCATAGATCGCAAAACCGGTCTCCACGAAGGGCAGAACGTTGATGGTCTCACCTTCGCCCTCGGCGGCCTTGTTCTGATAATAGTGGTGCATGGAATAGAAGGGAGCGGCATCGATGTTGCCGGCGATAAGTTGCGTCGCCATGGCGCCGCCGTCCATGTTCACCCAGCGGATGGTGTCGGGGTCGGTGCCGGACATTTCAGCGATGTGCGGGAAATAGACCCGGTGACTGTTGCCCGGGGTGATGCCGATCCGGCGCCCTTCCAGATCGGAAAAGTCGGTAATGCCCGAGCTTTCCAGAACGAACAGCGAATGAGGCGAGTGGGTGTAGAGGGTCGAGATGACCGTCGCCGGGACGTCCTGGCGCGCGCGTCCGGTCAGAACCGCACCGACATCGGCAATTCCGAAATCGGCGCTGCCCGAAGCGACCTTGGTCACGGTATCGCCCGAACCGTAACCGCGGATGACGGTGACGTCGATGCCGTGATCGGCGAAGATGCCTTTTTCCCAGGCGCCGTAATAGGCGGCGTGCTCGCCCGATGCGATCCAGTCGGTCTGGAACGTGACCTCGTCCATGTCGTCGGCATGGGCGGCGCCGATCGGTGCAAGGGCGGCCGCCAGCAAGGCGAAAGCGGATGTCTTGAGTCTCATGGTAGCCTCCATCTGTCAGTAGTTGTTGAAACTGTTATTGTTTTTCATTGATGCTGCTGCCATTGGCTTTCCGGAAAACGCCCCGGAAAGCCGTGGCGGCAGTCATTCTTCGAGGACAGCGACGGCCCGTATCGGGCTGCCCGTGCCGCCACGGATTTTCAATGGAAAGCCGATGAACCGGAAGCGGCCTTTGCCGACCAGCCGGTCCAGATTGACCAGCCCCTCGATATGAGTGAACCCGAGATCGCGGCAAACCTGATGAACGCGATAGTTGTTGCGCCCGGGCCGTCCGGGGCTGATCGCTTCCACGCCGAACGCCGTGATCTTCTTTTCGCCCAGCCAGGTGGCGCTTTCTTCGGTCAGGCCGCAGAAATCGGCGTAGAAGGCCGGCGATCCGGGCGTGACCTGGGCATTGAAGACGGTGCTCAGAAGAACGATGTCGCCGGCGCCGATTTTCTCGCCGCTGGCCCGTTCGGCCTTTTCCAGTTCCGCCACGGTGATGTCGCTCTTCAGCGGCAGATGCGAGAAGTCCAGGCAGATGGCGGAGGCATAGAACAACTCCAGCGGCATCTTTTCCACGGTCATGGCATCGGGATCGGCATCGAAATGCGCCGGCGCGTCGACATGGGTCCCGGCGTGATCGCCCATGGTCAGCATCATGGACGCAGACGTGAACGTCACATCCTCGGCCTGCTTGATTTCCGAATGAGTGCCCCACGGTGCGATCGCGACCGGCGAGTGGGTCGGAAAGGTCGGCATCCGGTGGTGAATTTCACGGGAAAGGTCGATCAATTGCGGCATGGGCGCACCAGATCCCTCTTGTGGTTTCCGCATGGACAACTTAGTTTTCAAATTGTCGGGCATGCATCCGTACTCTGTCAAGGGGGTATCGGTTCTCGCCCAGTGAAAAGCAAAGTATAACGGAATCGCGCAAAGATTGCGCAGAGGCTGCCTAATGTTTCATCAGCGGGTTGTTTAGGTCATATGAAATCAGTCGAGACTGCACTGGGTGTCTTGTCCTTGTTCAAGGATGCTGATGGTCCGCTTGGCGTCATGGATGTCTCCGCACGCATGGGTTTAGGCAAAGGTCATGCCTCACGGATACTCGCGGCGCTGAGATCGGCCGGCTATCTGCGCCAGGACCCGGTCAGCCGGAAATATCGTGTGGATCTGGAAGCCTTTGCGGTCGGCGAGCGGTATATCGCGGACAACCCGATGACGCGTCAGGCGCTGCCGGTGATGCGGACCTGTTCGACCGAGACCGGCCATTCAGTGTATCTGAGCGTTCGTCACGGGGGCCGATGCCGCCACATTCTGGCGTTCGAGGGGCCGCATTTCCAGGACACGCAGTGGCGTGTCGGTATTCCGTTGGCCCTGCATGCGACCGCGTCGGGCAAGTTGCTTCTCGCCATCGCGCCGGACGACGAACGCGCGGCGCTGCTCGACGGTGCCGACCTCGAACGGTTCACGCCGGACACCATCACCGATACGGGAGCGTTGCAAATCGAACTGGACGCTATTCGTGCGCGCGGATGGTCGAGCGCCCTTGGTGAAACCGTGGTCGGACTCGCGGCCTGCGCGGTGCCGGTTTATGGCGACAGGCAGGCGGTGCTCGCGGCGCTGGGCATCGTTGCCCCCGCGGATCTTCTGCCGGACGACGAATTGCGCAAATGCATCACCATCCTGCGTGACCGCGCCACGCGGCTGTCGTTCTCGATGGGCGCGAAGGCCTATCCGTACGGCGCGTGTTGACCAACGTGTTCTTCTGGTGCTAAGTGCCCGACTCGAAACTCGGTCAGGTGTAACAATAACTTGCGAGGCGGCGGGTGGTGAGGCGGATGTGGGAGATGTCGATCCACGCCTCCGCCGAGGCGACTGATTTCTCCCAGTCCTTTGTCAATCTGCGGCACCGGCCGTGCCAGGCGAAGTTGCGCTCGACGACCCATCGGCGGGGCAGCACCTCGCCCATCTTCGTCGTTACGCCGGATTGTCCGCCGCTATCCGCCTCGGATTTGCTGATCCACATGTGCAGCGCGTTCGTCGAACAACCGATCTTTGAGGAAACCGACCGAATTGCCGCCCAACGGCTCTCGTGCTGCTCGTGATTATCAAGGACCATGCGAACAGCCCGCTCCCGGAATTCCGGCGAATATGTCTTCGCTGATTTGCTCATAATGCTCCACCCTAATCATGAGTTGGAGCCTCCGGCAATTCCGGGACGGTTCAGACGCCTGCGAAAGTGAGGCGCCGGGGATCAACCGCCCACGCGGGTCGTGCGCAGGTAGGGACGGTGCGTAGTCCAGCCCTGGGGGAAGAGGGTCCTTGCCTCGTCATCGGGGATGGAGGGCGGGATGATGACCTCGCTGCCCGGGCGCCAGTCGGCGGGTGTGGCGATGCCGTGCCTGTCTCCGGCCTGCAGCGCGTCGATAACGCGCAGAATCTCGTCAAAGTTCCGGCCGACACTCATCGGGTATGTCATCGTCAGGCGCAGCTTCTTGTCGCTGTCGATAATGAACACGGACCGCACCGCTGCTGTTTGCGATTCCGCCGGGTGGATCATTTCGTAGAGCTTTGAGATTTCGAGATCGGGGTCGGCGACGATGGGGAAGCGCAGCGTCGTATTCTGGGTATCGTTAACGTCTTCGATCCATTTGAGATGTTCACCGACCGTGTCGGTGCTCAAGCCAATCGGTTTGACGCCGCGCTTGGCGAATTCGTCGGCAAGCTGCGCGGTTCGACCCATCTCGGTGGTGCAGACGGGTGTGAAGTCCGCCGGGTGACTGAAGAAGAAAGCCCAGTCATCTCCGATCCAGTCGTGGAACGAAATCGGGCCGGTTGTGGTGTCGGCGCTGAAATCGGGAACGATGTCCCCCAGAAGCAGTGTCATGAGTATATCCTTTCCATGCGTCTGACGAAATCATAGCCGGGGCGGCTTTGCCGCATCAGTGACAAGGTCACCGAACTTGCAAATAATCGATCTTTCGAATAGATATTTCTTCCGCGTCGGAAAATATGAAGTTGATGGCGTATTCCCAAAACGTGTTGCGGTCGCTTCAACGACCTACTTTCAAGGCCCCGGATCGGATCAATGTGGATGACGTGGTTCGCGTGCGTGGAGGGCCGGACTCTTGCCGACATCGCGGCAACCACGGCGAGCGTGTGGCGCCTATAACCCCAATCGAAGAGGGCATCGTTGCACCGATGCGCAGGGCCCAATGAACATTGGAGACTGGACCGAACGGTTTGAGGGAACAAAAGCATTGCCGCGTGCGGTTCGGGACCGGCTGCTTCAAGTCGCACAGGTAAGGCGCTACGGTGAAGGCCACGAAGTCTTCGGACCGGAGAACGTGCCCGATAGCTTGCTATTCCTTTTTGAAGGCACGATTCGTGTATCCCAGACATCCGATAACGGGCGGGATATCGTCCTCTACCGGGTCGACGCCGGCGAAAGTTGCGTTCTGACCACGGCGTGCATGCTGGCCGAGGAGGCTTATAACGCAGAGGGTATCGCCGAGACCCCTATTACGGTCGTGGCGCTGCCGCGAACGGCCTTTGACAGAATCGTAGGCGAAGAGCCTGCATTTAGGTCCTTCGTCTTTGCAGCCTATTCCCGCCGTTTGATCGATCTTCTTCGTGTGGTGGACGATGTTGCATTCGGGCGCATCGACGTGCGTCTTGCCGATCGTCTGCTGGCGCTGGCCGGCGGCGACAAGGAGATTCTGGCGACACACCAGAACATTGCCAGCGAACTCGGAACTGCGCGTGAAGTGATCTCGCGTGTTCTACACGACTTCCAGAAGCGCGGGATGATCTCACAATCCCGTAAACGGATCACGCTGATCGACAAGCCGGCCCTTCGAGCGCTGGCTAATAGCGACTGAACGTTTTCCGGAACTATCTCCGCTGGGTGACAATATCACTGAAGCCGCACCTTCAAACCTGTACGTCATGGTTAGCTTCTGAATCTGGAGGACGCCATGACAACCAACGTTGGAATCATCGATCGGATTCTGCGCGCAGTTTTTGGCGCAGGATTGCTGTATATTGCCTTTCTCAGCAGCCTGCCGCTGGTCGAAACGCCGTTCGCCACGTACGGCGCAGCGTTGATTGGCATCGTGCTGCTGGCGACATCGGCCCTGAAGATGTGTCCCCTTTATTCGATCCTCGGCATCAAGACCTGCCGTACGTGCTGAGATGGAGATGATTTTCGCCTCTTTCGCCTTTTTTAGCGCCGCTTTGCTATCGATTGTCGGTCGCTGCATCGGCCATCGCCTGTGTAATGCATCCGGCTCCGGCGCATGCGAACATTCGCGGCTGTCCGTCAGCTCGCCGGCGGCTTATTCAAAATGATGAATGATGATGGACGGGTGCGTGGGCACCAAATTGGCCAATCGTCCCGAAACTGAAGGAACGGATATGACACAACACCTCGTGAATATGGACGTTCAGCCGGACGTTCAGGCCTTTTTCGATACGGCGACAAACACCATAAGCTATATCGTAAAGGACCCAAGCTCTGACGCCTGCGCCATTGTCGATAGCGTCATGGACATCGACTACGCCGCCGGCCGGATTACTTACGATCACGCCAACGAGTTGATACGTCAGATCGAGACGCAGGGCCTGAACCTGGAGTGGATCATCGAGACCCATGTCCACGCCGACCATCTATCGGCCGCGCCCTACCTCCAGCAGAAGCTCGGAGGAAAGATCGGCATCGGATCAAAAATATTGGTGGTGCAGAACACCTTCGGCAAGATCTTCAACGAGGGAACCGAGTTCCAGCGGGATGGATCACAGTTCGACCGTCTTTTCGAGGACGGTGACACCTATACGGTGGGCAACATGCAAGCGTTCGCCATGCACACGCCCGGCCACACCCCAGCATGCATGGTGCACGTCATGGGCAATGCGGCCTTCGTCGGCGACACGCTCTTCATGCCGGATGGCGGTTCCGCGCGCGCGGACTTCCCAGGCGGCGATGCAGGTGCGCTCTACGATTCGATCCAGAAGGTGATGGCGCTGCCCGCCGCAATGCGGCTCTTCATGTGCCACGATTACGCCCCCAACGGCCGCGACATCGCCTGGGAGAGCACGGTAGGCGAAGAAAAGGCCAACAATATCCATGTCGGCGGCGGAAGGTCCAAGGAGGAGTTCATCAAGTTCCGCACCGAACGCGATGCGCAACTCGCCATGCCCAAACTCATCATCCCATCGCTCCAAATCAACATGCGGGCGGGTGAGGTGCCGACCGACAGGGACGGCATCCCGATGCTGAAAGTACCGGTCAACCGCCTCTAGCCCGCATATTCACATTCCAATTCGTCTGAGTCGCGCTGCGGCGATACAAATGCTCAAATTGCCAGTAAACGGCCTCTGATTGTCTGGGAGGAGATAGATGAATCTGAAAAGGATATCGCCCAAGGTGTCCGTCAGCCCGCAAATCTCGGCCGACGACATGCCATTGCTCGAGGCCGAAGGTTTCCGCGCGATCATTTGCAATCGCCCGGATGGTGAAGTGGCGGACCAGCCAAGCTTCGCGGACATCGAAGCGGCGGCGAAGGCCCATGGCATAGAGGCCCGCTATGTCCCGGTGCAAAGTGGCGTGGTCACGGACGACGACGTGAGCGCCTTCGGTGAGGAGCTTAGGAGCCTGCCACGCCCGCTCTTGGCCTATTGCCGCACGGGCACACGGTCCGTCACGCTTTGGTCGTTCCATGAGGCCAAAAAACGGCCGATTTCGGAAATTCTCGCCGCGACCAAGGCGGCAGGTTTCGACATAAACGGTGTTGCCCGACGGATCGCGAACGGAGGAAAAACACCCGCTGATACGGGCGACGCCAAGTTCGATGTCGTGATTGTCGGCGCCGGTGCCGGGGGTATCTCGGTTGCGGCCAGCCTGCAATCCCGCAAGCCGGATCTGTCGATCGCGGTGATTGATCCGGCGGACATCCACTACTATCAGCCCGGCTGGACAATGGTCGGTAGCGGGATCTTCGAGGCGCAGCAGACCGCCAAGACGATGGGATCGCTTATCCCCAAAGGCGTGAAATGGATCAAATCCGCCGTCGCGGCATTCGAGCCCGAAAACGATGCCGTAATTCTCGATGGATGTCGCGTGGTGAAATACGACCGTCTCGTCGTTTGCCCCGGACTGAAGCTTGATTGGAAGAAGGTCCAAGGTCTCGAGGAGACCCTTGGCCGCAACGGTGTAACATCGAACTACCGCTACGATCTTGCGCCCTACACCTGGCAACTGGTGCAGGAGATGAACAAAGGCCGGGCAGTCTTCACCCAGCCCTCCATGCCTATAAAATGCGCCGGCGCACCGCAAAAGGCGATGTACTTGTCTGGTGACGCCTGGGGCCGCAAAGGCGTGCTCAACAACATCGACATACAGTTCATGAGCGCCGGCGGTGTCTTGTTCGGTGTCAAGGACTACGTCCCTGCGCTGATGAAATACGTCGAGAAATACGATGCAACTTTGAACTTCTTCCACAATCTCGTTGCGGTCGATGGCCCGGCCAAAAAGGCGACCTTCAAGGTTGCCAATCCCGACACCGATCCGGCAGAAGTCACAGTCGATTTTGACATGATGCATGTCTGCCCGCCGCAGGTAGCGCCCGACTTCATTCGGGTCTCGCCGCTCGCCGATGCGGCGGGATGGGTCGATGTCGATCAGGCTACCTTGCGCCACAAGCGTTTCGAAAACATCTGGTCACTGGGCGACGTAATGAACGCCCCCAATGCCAAGACAGCCGCTGCGGCGCGGAAGCAGGCGCCCACTGTGGCCGAAAACATCGCGGCCGACATTGCCGGTCGATCGGCCGTGGCTCAATATGACGGGTACGGGTCCTGTCCGTTGACAGTCGAGCGTGGCAAGGTGGTCCTGGCCGAATTCGGCTATGGCGGTGCGCTGAAGCCCTCGTTCCCAGCCTGGATTCTGGACGGAACAAAACCAACCCGCGCAGCGTGGTTCCTGAAGGAAAAGATGCTTCCGCCAATCTATTGGCGGGCCATGTTGAAGGGCAAGGAATGGCTGGCAAAGCCCGAACAGGTAAAGGCCACGGCAAAGTGAGAGCTTGCTGCCGTCACCGGAGGCAGCCCGCGCCGCCTATAGCTGCCAGAATTTGTTCCGCCCTCGATTGCGGCCGCGATCGCCGTAGAGCATCCTGCCGATACTCCCGGCGAGCGGTTTAAGTCCATGAGATCGTAGGTTCCGTCCAGGCTGGCAACCGGAGGGAATCACAGGCTACTGAAACCGCTCAACTCCTTTCGAGTTGGCCTTTAAAAGAAGTTCTGAATCAATACATCTAATATCATAATATGTTCGTTACCAGAGTGATGGCATAGGTCGTGTCGCCACGAAAACCTTCACCGGCCCACTCTGGCCGAACATCACGACACTGATGCCCGGGCAGCGCGGATGGCCCGTGTCAGTTGTCTTTCATCCACGCCGGCGCCAACACGGATCACGACGTCGCGCACGACAACTTCAAGATCGGATTTGCCGCATGCCGCGGCCTTGGCAGGATCAGCCCGGTAATGACAGAAGGGGGTCCGCGTCGCGCTTACCGTCGTTTCGGTTACGACGATTTCGAATTCCTCAAAGAGCCAATGCGCGAGATCCCGCAACCGCCAGCGCACCACCCCGTGTACCGCCGGAATCGGACCTTCTTCCAAACGGGCAGCCAGCGCCTGGCGCTGAAGTTTCGGGACCTTGCCCGGCGCCTTGCGATCGATGAGACCGGCAGGACCCTCGGCATTGAAACGCAGAACCCGGTCACGAACCACTTGAAGTGTGACACCGCCGGCCGTTGCCGCCGCCCGCCGTTTGCCACCATCGTAAATCAAAGCCAGCGCCAACAGACGCCGCGTCTGGTTCGTATCACTCGACGTCCGCGTGAGACTACGAAGTTCTGGCCCATCATAGTCCCCACGCAGCGGAACAGGTGCCGCCATGACAAACCTCCTGCTGTTTGTCACGATGAATCACAAACTGACCGCTATGGGAATCCGCATAGTGAGCTTCATTCAACGCGAGTTGGTATTGGAGATTGGCGTACGAAGTGCTTGTTTTTGTTCGGCTGTTCAATGGGCTATGAATGGTTGATGCGGCAGAAAGGAATAACAATATCGTCGATCGGCAATCAAGGTTCGTATATCGGGCGCTTTCCGCGCCGCTCGCGTGAATTCGGCCAAGCACCCTTGGCAGGGCAGTGGATGGTGGCGTAAGCCTTGGGCGGATATATTGATCGGGGATGGCCGCTTTTGGCGCGGAACACACACAACTTTGCGGATGGCGGCGGCGCGCCCGCCCATGGCGGGAACCTGGCCGAGGCGGCGGCGCTGGTGGCCGATCCGTCGGCGCCGTGGGTCGATCTGTCGACCGGCATCAATCCCTTCGCCTATCCGGTGCCGGAGATTTCGGAGCGTTCCTGGACCGCGTTGCCGCAGGGCGATGCGTTGGGCCGGTTGCTGGCTGCGGCGCGCGCGGCCTATGGCGTTGCGCCCGCCGCCGGCGTTGTGGCCGCACCGGGGACCCAGGCGCTGATCCAGATCCTCCCGTCCATTGTCGAGCCCGGTCGGCGCGTCGCCATTGTGATTCCGACCTATGCCGAGCATGCGGCAGCTTGGACCGATTGGGGGCACGAGGTTGTGCCGGTCGCCGACCCGGCCGACGCAGACGCGTCGGAGGCGGATGTGCTGGTCGTGGTCAACCCCAACAACCCCGATGGCCGAACCTGGGCGGGTCCCGATCTCGTCTCCGCCACCGAGGCGATGCGCCAGCGGGGCGGTCTGCTGGTCATCGACGAGGCGTTCATGGATCTGACGCCAGACCGGTCAGCGGCGGCGCTGGCCGACACGCCGGGCGTTGCGATCCTGCGCTCGTTCGGCAAATTCTATGGTTTGGCCGGGGTCCGGCTCGGGTTCCTGCTGGGGAACGCGGCTCTGGCGGCAGCGGTCGCTCGGCGCATGGGGCCGTGGGCGGTTTCCGGCCCGGCGCTGGCCGTCGGCGAAACCGCGCTTGACGACCGTCAATGGGCGGTGGCGGCGCGCGAGACGGTGGCCGGGGCACGTCGGCGCCTCGACCGGATCTTAGAGGGCGCCGGTATCGCCGTGGTTGGCGGTACCGATCTCTATCGGCTTGTCGACGTGCCGTCGGCGGCGGATTTGCATATCCGTCTGGCCCGTCACGGCTTGTGGACGCGGCGGTTCGACGATCAGCCGAACTGGCTGCGCTTTGGGCTGTGTCCGGACGGCGAGGCCGAGGAGCGGCTGCGCCGGGCGCTCGGCGATGGGGCGATGTGATGCTGATCGCCGATCCGCTGTCGATCCTGCTCGTCTCCATTGCGGCGCTGGCGCTCGACGCCTGGCTGGGCGAGCCGGATTGGCTGTGGTCGCGGGTCCGGCATCCGGTCGTCGTCATCGGCCAGGCCGTCGGCTGGCTGGAGGAGCAGTGGAACAGGGCCGGGGACTCGCCCTCGCGCCGCCGGATGATGGGCGTCCTGACCGTCGCGCTGATCGTTCTCGGCGGCGGGCTGCTGGCGGCCGGTCTGCACCGGCTGCTGGCGTTGATCCCCTTTGGCCTCGGCATCGTGGGCGAGATCGTTGTCGTGGCCATTCTGCTGGCCGGGCGCAGTCTGCACGAACATGTGGCGGCGGTGCGGCGCGCGCTGGATGGGGGAGGGCTGGCCGCCGGGCGGGCGGCAGTAGCACTGATCGTCGGCCGGTCGCCGGACACGCTGGACGAGGCCGGCGTCGGCCGGGCGGCCATCGAATCCAATGCCGAAAACTATGCAGACGGCGTCATTGCACCGCTGTTCTGGTTCCTGGTGCTGGGGCTGCCGGGCATTGTCGGGTACAAGACCGTCAACACGCTGGACAGCATGATCGGCCATCGCTCGCCCCGCTATCGCGACTTCGGCTGGGCGGCGGCGCGGCTGGACGACGTCGCGAACTGGCCGCCCGCGCGGCTGACGGCGCTGCTGTTCGTGGCAGCGGCGGCGATCGTGCCCCGGACCTCGCCGGTCCAGGCGATCCGGGCCTGCCTGCGCGACGCTGGCCGCCACACCTCGGTCAATGCCGGCTGGCCGGAAGCCGCCATGGCGGGCGCTCTCGATCTGGCGCTCGCCGGACCGCGAACCTATGGCACCGAAGCGGTCGCCGGGGCGTGGATGAACGCGGATGGCCGACGCGATGCCGGCGCGCGCGATATTGCGCGTTCGCTACGGCTGACGGTGGTCGCCAGCCTTCTCGTCTGGACCCTTCTGATCGTCGCCGGCGTCTTGATGTTCTGAGCACCCGGTCCAATTGCTGTCTGGCAGACAGGGGTGAGGATGTGACGATGGTCAAGCGACGGCTGGTTCTGACGGGGATGGCGGGACTGGCGATCACGGCCTGCACTCCATCTGTGTGGGGGCAGGACGCGTGGGGGCAGGACGCGTGGGGGCAGGACGCGTGGGGGCAGGACGCGTGGGGGCAGGACGGGGGCACCGACAGCCCCGGCACCGATGCCGCCCGTCCGAGCCGCGAACGTATCGACGCCATGCTGTCACGCGCCCCCGATCTGGGGCCGGTCCACACCATCATCGCCGCCCACAACGGCACCATTGTCGCCGAACGGCATTATGCCGGGCCGAGTCCGGACGCGCCGGCCAATATCAAATCGCTGTCAAAGACGTTGCTTTCGGCGCTGGTCGGCATCGCCATCGATCGCGGCGTCATCGCCGGACCCGACCAGCCGATCGTCGACCTGCTGGGCGACCGCGTGCCGTCGGACGCCGATCCGGCCATCCGGCGGGTGACCGTCGATCATCTGCTGTCGATGCGCGCGGGGCTGGAGCGGACATCCGGCTCGAATTATGGCCGCTGGGTGACCAGCAGCGACTGGGTGCGCTTTGCGCTGTCGCGGCCGTTCGTGGCCGAGCCGGGGACGGCGCTGCAATATTCCACCGGGACCTGGCATATCCTGTCGGAAATTCTGACCCGGCAGTCGGGTCGCACCACGCATGAACTGGCGCGCGACTGGCTGGGCGAACCGCTGGGCGTCACCATACCGCCCTGGCCGCGCGACCCACGCGGGATCTATTTCGGCGGCAACGACATGCTAATTTCACCGCGCGGGCTGCTGCGCTTTGGCGAGATGTATAGAAACGGCGGCGTCGTGGATGGCCGGCAGGTGGTCAGCCGCGACTGGATCGAAACATCCTGGCGCCCGCGCGCGGTATCGCCGTTCTCCAACCATGCCTATGGTTTTGGCTGGTTCATGACCGAACTGGGCGGCCATATCGTCTATTATGGCCGCGGTTATGGCGGGCAGCTTCTTCACGTCGTGCCCGACCTGGACCTGACCGTCGTCATCACCTCCGACCCGACCCCGCCGTCGGCGGGCGGTCAGTATGTCCGCGCCCTTCACCGGCTGGTGGAATCCGGGTTGATCGAAGCCTGAAGCCCTATCCCGTGGCGGCTCAGGAAGCCGGCAATGCGGTCGCGGACCTCGGCATGATGGCCCAGCAGCAGATGACCGCCGGTGTCGAACGCGGTCAATTCGGCGCCATCGACGCCGTCGGCGGTGAACCGGGCGGTCGAGAACGGCGTGATGCGGTCGTCACGGGCGTGGACGATCAGCGTTGGCGCCGTGATGCCCGCCCGTGGATCGGTCGCAGCCGGATCGATTGCCGCGCCCTCGTTGCGCAGCCCGTCGAACCGCTTTGTCACCGGCAGAAACAGGCGGATCATCGCGTCGAGGAAATCCTGCTCCATCGCCGTCATGTCGGCGCGCAATTCCGGCCTTGCATCGAACAGCGGCGACAGGCTGCCCGGCGCCACCCGCAGCATCGCCCAATAGGGAAAGTCGGAGCCGAACAAGGCGTTATAGAGCCAGAGCGGCACGGGCAGGTCCTGTTCTTCGGCGGTCAACGGGGCATAGGGCGCAAGCGAAAGCAGGATCAGCGCCGCTGTCCGCTCCGGGTGGCGGGTGGCGAATTGTAGAGCCGGAGGGACGCCGCCGGACATGGCGAGAATCGCCACCCGCTCGACGCCGAGCACATCCAGAAGATCGGCAAAAGCGTCGGCCTGAGCAGCCGTGGAGGGATTTTCCGGCAGGGGCGACCCCGGATAGCCGAAGCGCGACGGGGCGATCCAGGCGACGCCGTCGGGCAGAAACGCCTCGGCCAGAAGCCGGCCCTGATCGTAGCCGCCACCGGCACCGTGGATCGACAGGACCGGCGTTCCTGTCCCCGTTCCCGGCCCGGCGCCGCCGCGCACAAAACGAACCGGACCGTGGCGGGTTTCGGCGCCCTCAGCCTCGGCCGCCATACGCGCGCGAATGTCCTGCATATCCTTCAGGAACATCGCATAAGCGCCCGCCGCGCCCAGGGCGACGACCGTGGCGGCAACAGCGGCGATCAGGCGAAAGCGCATCGAATCCATCCCCGGCTGAGCCACATCGCGAAACCTCGTTGAAACTTTACACCTTGCTTTGCAGGGCAGAAAGCCGCGCGCGCAGACCGGTGGTGACCGCATCGTGGATGAATGCCGGGAAGTCAGCAGGAAGGCTGCGTTCCATATGCGCTATTGCACCATCAGTCTGCGCCCGAACGTCTTCGATCGCCTCACGCACCAGCGCTCTCGGCAAGCCCGCGCGGTCACCTGACTGGAGGAAGTGCCGGGCGTGGATCTGGTCGATGCGATAGTGGTTGTTGTCCCCGACGGACATTGCCAGCTTCATCTGCTTTGGTTCGATCTGGCGTGCGTGAAGGCTCGGCTGCGCGCTGAGGACATCATAGAAGGGTGTGAGCGAGAAGCTTCCGCCGGGGCGTAGAAAGATGCTGAAGTTCTTGGCATGGCCGTCTGTCGCGCCGATCAGCCAGAAAAGGATCTGTGCTTTCAGCACAAGCTTCTGGTCTTCCGCCGGCGTGTCGCTGCCCTTGAGCAATTGCAGGATATCGACCAATCCCGGTCCGCGATCACTTTGATATTTGCGGGACGGCGGGACTGACAACGCCTGGCAGCAATCTTCCTGCGGCAGGCGGAGAAGTCGGCCATCCCGGGTCCAGCGCCGGTCAAACCGCTCGACGACCAATGCCGTCGTCTCCCCGAATGTGCGGATCTCGGCATTGTTGACCGGCATGCCGAAGGCGGCGAGTATTCTGAGGCAGTAGTATTCGTTCTCGACGCTGTTGGAGAGGTCGATCCCGTTTGGCAACTGGCCGATCTGCGGCTTGAAGAGATGCGTCGTGGGCGTTGTTCCGTGCGGCTTGAGCCATTGGTTCCCGTGGCGGAGGAGGGCGGTTTTCTCCTGCGCGCCGGCAACCGAAATGCGGAACGAGTCGTCGCGATTCAAGCCAAGCGGGGTCTGAGCAAGGTTCCGCAGAAGCCGGTCGAGCGCCGCGTCGTCGACCGGCTCTCCTTCGATTGCGGTGCTGTCGGCTGTCTCGATTCCGTCCGCGATGAATTGCAGCGCCCCGACACAGTCGCGGCCGATCGCGGCCAGCAGGCTATAGGCGTCCGTGCCGTCGGCGCCGACCCGTTCGGATACGCGGCGGCGCAACGGTTCGGAGTCCGGCAGCAGGTTTTCGAACACGGCTGCGACCGGTTCACCGCGGTAAGCGTCCTCGCGGAGCGGCAGTGAGAGTGAGACGGGAAAGGCTTGCTCCCACGCGAGCCAGCTTTCGTCATAGCGAAAATGGATCGCGCCGCTGGGTTCCTTGTTCAGGTGGCCGACGAGCCGGTTGTTCAGATGCACGCTCAGCGGGGCGTATCGGCGCCGACGGGCCATCAGAACAGCGCCTCGATGTCGGCGGACTCGCCCCGGGTGCGGGGCGCGATCCGGAATTCCAGGTCGAGTGCCGCCAGCACGGTAAGGATGGTGTCGATGCGTGCGGCCGGATTGCCGGTTTCCATGAGCGAAATCGTTTCCTGGCGCAGGCCGGCCTTGTCGCCGAGCTGCGTCTGGCTCCACCCCCGCCGCTTGCGGGCGCGGCGGATCACGTTGCCGATCTGCTTTGGTGTGCGGCCCAATTCCGTCATGATCAAACTATGGGCTGAACCCGATAAATAGTCAATATCGTGATTAGCCCATAAAATTCAAATATGCGCTGTTGCCGATGAGAAATGCGACGGCCTCATGTATTCAGCCATTCGGCACATCCATTCCGGGGCAGGTTGCGTATAGCGTTTGGGTGCACTCGATCATTGGAGCATGCCATGCGCAAACATTTCGCTGCCCTGGTTCTGGTTTGCGGGCTCTCGCTGCCTGCTTATGCACACGCCGATGAGGTTGCCATAGCCTCGGTGATCACGGGTCAGATCGCCGCGTTTCAGGCCGACGATTTCGACGCCGCCTTCGAATTCGCCAGCCCGATGATCAAACGCCAATTCGGCACCCCGCAACGGTTCGGCCGGATGGTGCAAAGCGGCTATCCGATGGTGTATCGTCCGGCAGAGGTCACGATGCTCGACCAGCACATGACGCCGCATGGCATCGCGCAGCATGTCATGGTTCGCGACGCCGAGGGGGAATTGCATTTCTTGGGTTATCTGATGATCGAGACCGATGCCGGCTGGCAGATCAACGCTGTCTATCCATTGCCGGGCCGTGAATCCGGCGCGTGATCCGACAAAAGGGGCATCATCCATGCATTTCGCTCCGGGTGCCGAAGCGTGCCCCTTGCCATTCGACCCGTTCAAGGCGTGCACGGTGCCGCGTCCGATCGGTTGGCTTTCCACCGTATCGGGGGCGGGTCAGCACAATCTTGCCCCCTATAGCCAATGGCAGAACCTGACATACGATCCGCCGATGGTGATGCTGGCGGCCAACCAGTCGGTTCTGGGCGGGCGCAAGGACAGCGTGCGCAACATCGAGGAGACCGGCTGGTTCGTCTGGAACATGGCCACCTGGGACCTGCGCGAGGCGGTGAACATCTCGGCCATGGCGCTGCCGCATGGCGTGGATGAGTTCGAGCGCGCCGGCCTCGACACCCTGCCATCGGTTGATGCCCCTTGCCTGCGGGTGGCGCAGTCGCCTTGTCATTTCGAATGCAAATACGTCACCACCCTGCGCCTTCCCGGCAAGACCGATGTCGGCACCACCGACCTGATCGTCGGCGAGGTCGTGCGCATTCATGTGAACGATGACGCCCTGACGCCCGAGGGCAAGCTCGACGTCCTGAAAATCCGCCCCATCGCCCGGCTGGGCTATTACGACTATACGGTCATCGACAACATATTCGAGATGCGCATCCCGGAGTCCACCGAGGCCGAAGCCGCCGGGCTGGAAGGGCGGCGGCGCGGGGGCTGACTGCAGGAATGACCATGCGTGGTTACTCCGCAGCTTTCAGTGAATAGCTCGTGCTGCGGCCGCCGCCCGAATCGCGGACGAGAATGCCGCGGTCGATCAGGCCTGTGATATCGCGCAGCGCCGTGTCGGGCGAACATTTCGAGAGCTTCGCCCATTTCGACGTTGTCAGCTTGCCCTCGAAGCCGTCGAGCAACCGGTTGATCATGGCGCGCTGGCGGTCGGTGAGGGGGTGGTCCCTGATGGCCTCCCAGACCCGCGCCTTGCGCAGTACGGTGGAAAGCGTGTGCTCTGCACCGTCGATGGCGCGGTCGAGGCATGCCAGAAACCACTCGAACCACGCGGTAATGTCGAGGCCGCCCTTCTGCGTGGCTTCGAGGATGTCGTAATAGGCTTTGCGCTCCCCCCGGATTTGCGCCGACATGCTGTAGAATCGCTGCGGGCTTTGCTCGGCGCGGGCCAGCACCAGATCGGCGATGGCGCGCGCGATCCGCCCATTGCCGTCGTCGAAAGGGTGGATGGTCACGAACCAGAGATGCGCCAGCCCCGCCTTGAGCACCGGATCGAGCGGATCATTCGCGTCGAACCATTTCAGGAAAACGGACATCTCGTCATCAAGGCGGGGGGCTGCGGGCGCCTGAAAATGGATGCGTTCCCTGCCGATCGGCCCGGAAATCACCTGCATCGGGCCGGTGGCGTCAGTGCGCCACGCGCCGACAGCGATTTTGGTCATGCCGCTTCGCCCGGTGGGAAAGAGCGAGGCGTGCCACGCGAACAGCCGCTCGCGCGTCAGCGGGTCGGCGAATTTCTGGGTGGCGTCGAGCATCATCTCGACCACACCCTCGACATCGCGGTCGGCGGGTGTCAGCGGGCCGATGTCGAGACCGAGCCGCCGCGCGATCGAGGACCGGACCTGATCGCGGTCGAGGATGTCCCCCTCGATTTCGCTGGATTTGAGCACGTCTTCGGTCAGCGTGGAAAGCACCGCCTCGGCCCGCAGCGGAAACCCCAGAGCCTCCATCCGCCCGATCAGGCGGCCTTGGCGGTGGCGTACGGCAGCGAGCCGCTGGGTGATCCGCCCTTCGTTCCACCGGAATTCCGGCCAGTCGCTGAGTTCGTGTATATAGGTTGGCAATCTCCGCACTCCTTGCGGAGATTATGCCCGATATTCACCGCAAGCGGCAAGATTAATCTCCGCAAATTGTGCGGCGATTAGCGGCGCTATTCTCCGCATCAAGCGCCCGGCCATCTGCCGTCCGGTGTACAAAGGTTCTGACACTCCCAGATTCCCGGACGCTGACTCCCAATTGTCAGGGTGCGGAGTCTCAGGTGTGCGACCGGTTCATTGGGCAGCGAGGACCCGGCATCAAAGAAAGATCACCGGCACGCCATAGGCGCGCGCCACGCGCACGGCCTGACCCGTGCCGCCTGAGGCCCGGCCATCGGCCGTCCAGCAGATCAGGAATGCTGACGGGGTTTCGAGGTCGGGGCCGAGAACGATGCAGACATTGCGGGCATGGATAGCGCGAGACGCCGCGTTGCAGTTTCGCCAGCCCGGATGATGGCGGGCGGCAATCTCCATCGCGCGGCCCATGTCCGGCGGCACCGCGCCGTCGATGCAGCCGTTGAACCCGGCCCAGGGCAGATAAATCTCTTTCGCCGCACCGGCGCCGGACTCGAACGCCCGGTCGGCCCCGTCCGCGCCGCCGGAGCGCAAGACAAAGCCCTGATCGCGCAAAGACTCCGCGATCCGGCGCATGTGGTCCTGCACAGCCGACGGCGTCTTGCGCGCGCCCACGCCCGAATAAACCCGCTGCATTGAAAACCCGCCTAGATAAGGGGCGGCCCGCGCCGCTCGTGAATGAGGGTGCGGACCGCCCGATGTCACAGTCGGGGAGGTCGAAAAGCCGGACTTAAACGGCCCCATTGGCCTTTGGTGGCGAACCACTTGGACATACGCCAACGGCTCCCCGACCGCGAACACGGCAAATCATTACCATGATCCCGCGCCGACGGTCAGGATTCCAGCATCAAGTTACGGCGATGCCATCCGTTAAGCCGGGAGCTTCGACCCTCCCAGGGGCGACGGCTGCCACCCCCACCGTGCATGCTATCGAAAGGACTCTGTCGGTACAACAGGTTGTTTTTTGATTTAGAAATGCTTTTAAAAGGCGTGTTAGGAGGAGGGTAGGGCCCGCCTAGAATGCGGATTCGTGAGGGCGTGTGCAGGTAACATTGTCACCATAGACAAATGCTTGGAGGGTGCGCCAAAGATAGCTGATACGGTATAGTCGGGCGCGAAATTACCCTAGTTTGTTCGGTCCTCTCCGATCTGCGATTTCCAAATCTTGACGTTGCCTCAAATCATAGATATTTTAGGCGGTGTTATCCGGAGCATCACCGGGCAGAATAATTGCGCCGGAGTGACGCGAAGCGGACTGACCTGAGCCCCGTCTTCCCTCCAGCAATTTGGAGAGTCCCGGGTCTCTTTTCTGGCCCTATGCCGCCTGATTTTCCAGCCTGATTTTCACCGCGAAC